>JBHOQW010000232.1:0-17984 GCA_042408665.1 Dehalococcoidia bacterium | reverse complement strand
GGCGGGGCGGGACGGGCCGGCTGCGCCGGTGCGGCGGGCGCGGCGGCCGGCGCCGTGGTGACGAGGCCGCCGGCCAGCAGGCCCGCCACCTCGGCCGTGGTGAACGGCCCGGCCACGAACGTCACCACGCCCCCGCCGGCGAGCTGCGCCGTGGTGCGCGTGCTGGTGAACAGCACCACCGGCCGCCCGGCGTCGGCCTGAGCCGGCGAGACCTCGACCACGGCGAAGGCCGAGGCCGATTCGCCCGGCTGGAGCACGAACGCGCCCCACCGGATCTCGTTGCCCACCACCGCCACCTGGCCGCGCTGCGCGCCGCCATCCACCACCGCGGCGCGCTCGCCCAGGGTGAAGACCATCGTGGCCGAGTAATCGACCGGCTCGGCGAGCGGGTTCCTGACCGTGCACGTGACCAGGATGCGCGTGGGCTGGCGCACGGTAAGCTGGCGCGGGCCATCGCGGTGCTCACCGGGGCAATCCGGGGCCAGGCGCTGGGCCACATCTTGGGGGACCGGTGTGGGCGCCGGGGTGGGGGTTGGGCGTGGCCCCGCAGGGGTGGCGGTGACCGCCGGCGTTGGGGTTGGCTGGGGAGATTGAGCGCTGGTCGGTCGCACCCAGGCCGCTCCCCCGACCAGCACGGCGAGCACCATTCCCACCGAGAGCCGAGCCGCGCGCGTTCGCTTGGACATCTCCCGCTCCTCTCTGCTGCTCGCCCGGCGGGAGGACATTGCCCGCAGCTTCAACCCGCGCCCGCCGCGCTGTCAAGCGCTGCCGTGGGCCACCAACGGAAAACCGCCCCTGATGGACCGTCAGGGGCGGCTGGGGTGGGCGATAGAGGACTCGAACCTCTGACCCTCTCGGTGTAAGCGAGATGCTCTAGCCATCTGAGCTAATCGCCCACGATCCTCACCACGCGAATTGTACGAAGGGTCGCCTAAGGGGGTCAATCGCGGCCCGGGCGGGGTGCCGGTTGCGACGAACGCCGACCCTGCTACACTCAACATAGCCTGCCGCCGAGGACGCCCGCATGTGCCCGCGCTGCCGCTCGCGCTATACCAAGACCTTTTACTTGGACCTGTTTCCCGACATTCCCTGCCCATCCGAGGCGGATACGGACGCCATCTGCCTGGACTGCGGCTTCGTGTTCGACTGGTCCGAAGCCTCCATCATCTGCACGGACTGCCACGAGGAGCTGGACGCGGTGGTAGCCGCGTTTGATCAGCGCTGTCCGGAGTGCCACCTGGCCGTGTGCGGCTACTGTCGGGCGGTGCTGAGCGAGGACAACCCGTTCCCCTACTGGGAGCCGCACGAGATCCAGAACTGAGGGAGCCCACCCGCGGCGTCACGACGGGGCCACATCCCGGCGCCGGCCGAAGAACGGCCAGCCTGCACCGGCCACCTCGTACTCCTCCGGCTCGTTGGCCTGAACGGCGTCAAGCAGGTTGGAGCTGAGCGCTTTGTCGGCCGGGTTGCGCCCTTCGACGAGGACATAGTCGTGCAGGAAGCGCTCCACCTCACTCTCGCGGACGCGATAGCCGAGCGGGCCGCGGTCTTCACCCTTGAGCAGCCCCTGGGCGATCCAGCGTCGCACGGTGTCGGGATGCTGCAGGGTCATGGCCGCGACCTCGTAGACCGTCAGCCACCGATCCGCAGGGCCGCGGTCCGCCTGCAGGCCGCTGGCGTAATCCTGAACGGCGCCTCGCTCCGACAAGGCTGCTCGCCTCCTGACGACGTCCCCCAACGCCGGTGTGGCTCCATCATACCCGCGGGCCGCCGCTGGCGGAATCCGCGTGTGCGGCGTACAATAGTGACGTCACATGGCAGTGACGTCACATGGCGCGGTCACGCGGGGCGATTGACAGCGTCACCTCTGCCCTGCTACGCTTAAAGGGCACGGCGGGGTAGCTCAGCGGTAGAGCAGGGGACTCATAAGCCCTTGGTCGGGGGTTCGAATCCCTCCCCCGCTACCAAGCGCGAGCGCCCGCCGGGCAACGCGGGCTACCGGTGTGGCCGGTGACGCGGTCACGGTGGGCCTCGCGGCAGGGTTGGGCGGTTAGCTCAGTTGGTTAGAGCGCGTCGTTCACACCGACGAGGTCACTGGTTCGAATCCAGTATCGCCCACCGCGGCTCCCGTGCAGGGGCCGCCAGCGCCGAAGTGGCGGAACCGGCAGACGCGCTACATTCAGGGTGTAGTGGGCATACGCCCGTGGGAGTTCAAATCTCCCCTTCGGCACCACCCCGACCCGCCCCGCGGTAGAGGGCGGTTCTTTTTCGGGGTCTGTCCTGCGCACGTAGCTCAGTTGGATAGAGCGCAGCCCTGCGGAGGCTGAGGTCGCAGGTTCAAATCCTGCCGTGCGTACCCGGCGGCGCCACAGCGCCGCCGTCGCGTTGTTCCCCGACGCTCAGGCGTCGGTACCGCCCTGCCGCTGCAGGGCCAGGCGCAGGAAGGCCTCCCGCCGCGCGTCCGGCGGGCTGGCCCGCCGCCAGGCGGCGCACAGCGGTCGCTCCGCCACGCGCGCGCCCCGGCGCGGGGATGCACCGCCCGCGCCGCCCTCCGCCACCGCCACCGGGAGCACGCTCCACCCCAGCCCCATCGCTACCATCTGGCGCAGCACGGCCGGGTTGCTGCTCTCCAGCGCCACACGCGGGCGAATGCCGGCCTGCGCCAGTGCGGCATCGATGATGCGTCGGGTGCGGGACCCTTCCGGGTACAGCACCCAGCGTGCTCCCTCCGGGGTGCCATCGTCATCCGGCGGCGCGTACAGGTACAGCGGCTCGCGCGCCACCTCCACTGCCGCTAGGTCCGGCTCGGTCACCGGTCCCACCACGAACGCCAGGTCGAGCTCTCGCTCACGCAGGCGCCGCAACAGGTCACCGCTGGCCTCCACCGTTACCCGCAGCTCCACCGCCGGGTGCTGCTCCCGGTAGGCGCGCACCACCTCCGGCAGCACGTACAGGCTGGCGGCGTCGATCATGCCCACGCGCAGCGTGCCGCCCCGCCCCCGCCGGTAGGCGGCCAACCGCTGGCTCAGGCCGTCCGCCTCGGCCAGCACCCGCCGGGCGAAGGCGTCGACCTCCTCGCCGGCCGCCGTGAGCACCCGCCGCCGCCCCACCCGCTCGAACAGCGCCACCCCCAGGCGTCGCTCCAGCTCGGCCAGCGCCTGTGACAGCGCCGGCTGGCTCACGCCCAGCGCCGCCGCCGCCCGCGTAAGGCTGCCCTGGCGCACCGCCTCGCGCAGGTAGGCGAGTTGGTGCAGGTGCACGTTGAGCACAGTGTCCCGCTGCATGGCGTTGTATAAGTTTATCCAATGGATACAATAACCAGGATAAGCCTATACCATACAAGTCGCGGGGCGCTACCGTGGGGGCAGAGCGAACGGCGCCCGGCAGCGGCGCCGCGCGGAGCAGCATCGCTATGGGAACACCGCTCACCATCCGGCCGGCCACCGGCCGCCTAGGCGTGCTTACCCCCGGCATGGGCGCCGTGGCCACCACGTTCTACGCCGGCGTGATGGCCATCCGCCAGGGCCGCGCCCTGCCCATCGGCTCGCTCACCCAGATGGGCCACATCCGCCTGGGCAAGCGCACCGAGGGCCGCAACCCGCTGATCAAGGATTTCGTGCCGCTGGCCGACCTCAACGACCTCGTGTTCGGCGGCTGGGACCCGATCCCGGACAACGCCTACGAGGCGGCGCGCAAGGCCGGCGTCCTGCAGGACAAGGACCTTCTCCCCCTGCGTGAGGAGCTGGCGGCCATCCGCCCCATGCCCGCCGTCTTCGACCGCCGCTACGTGCGCAACCTGGACGGCGACAACGTCAAGACCGGCGAGACCAAGATGGACCTCGCCCGCCAGCTTATGGAGGACATGCAGCGCTTCCAGGCCGAGCAGGGTTGCTCCCGCCTGGTGGTGGTCTGGTGCGGCAGCACCGAGGTCTACAGCGAGCCGAGCGACGTGCACCGCTCCCTGGAGGCGTTCGAGCGCGGCCTGCGCAACAACGACCCCGCCATCGCCCCCAGCCAGATCTACGCCTACGCCGCCCTGTCGCTGGGCATTCCCTTCGCCAACGGCGCCCCCAACCTCACCGTGGACATCCCGGCCATGGTGGAGCTGGCCCAGCGCAACCGGGTGCCCATCGCCGGCAAGGACTTCAAAACCGGCCAGACCTTGATGAAGACCATCATCGCCCCCGGCCTCAAGGCGCGCATGCTGGGCATCCGCGGCTGGTTCAGCACCAACATCCTCGGCAACCGCGACGGCGAGGTGCTGGATGACCCCGATAGCTTCCGCTCCAAGGAAGTGAGCAAGCTGGGCGTGCTGGAGACCATTCTGCAGCCCGAGCTGTACCCGGAGCTGTACGGGAACCTGTACCACAAGGTGCGGATCAACTACTACCCGCCGCACGGCGACAACAAGGAGGGCTGGGACAACATCGATATCGTCGGCTGGCTTGGCTACCCGATGCAGATCAAGATCGACTTCCTCTGCCGGGACAGCATCCTGGCCGCGCCCATCGTGCTCGATCTGGCCCTCTTCCTCGACCTGGCCCACCGCGCCGGCCAGAAGGGCATCCAGGAGTGGCTCAGCTTCTACTTCAAGAGCCCGCAGGTGGCCGCCGGCCTCTACCCGGAGCACGACCTGTTCATCCAGCAGACCAAGCTCAAGAACACGCTCCGCCACTGGATGGGGGAGGAGCTCATCACCCACCTGGGCACGGAGTACTACGAGGAGGCCGGCGTCGAGGTCTGACGCCGGCCCCTGGCCCGGCCGCCTCCCCACACGCCCAAGGGCGCAGGGCGCCGCCCGGTCGTGGTAGGCGTGGCCCAGCACAGGCCCACCCGTGCGGGCCACCGCCGCTCGCCGGCGGTCGCGCTACAATAATGGCGTTATGGTGAGCCCCCAGCTTGCCGGCCAGCTCCGCGCCCTGCCCACCAAACCGGGCGTCTACCTCATGAAGAACGCCGCCGGCGAGGTGATCTACGTCGGCAAGGCGGCCAACCTCAGGAACCGCGTGCGCTCCTACTTCGGCGCCCCGCATAGCCTGGAGCCGAAGACGCGCCGCTTGGTGGACCACATCGCCGACTTCGAGTTCATCGTCACCGCCTCCGAGCAGGAGGCGCTGCTCCTGGAAGCGACGCTGGTCAAGCAGTACCAGCCGCACTACAACGTCCGCCTCAAAGACGACAAGCACTACCCATACCTGAAGGTGGACCTAACCGACCCCTGGCCGCGGGTGTACATCACCCGGCGGGTGGAGGACGACGGCGCGCGCTACTTCGGCCCGTACGCCAGCTCGCACTCGGTGCGCACTGCCCTGGACCTGGTGAAGAAGCTGTTCCCCTGGCGCTCCTGCACCAAGCCGATCACCGGCACCGACCCGCGCCCCTGCCTGGACTACTACATCAAACGCTGCATCGCCCCCTGCACCGGCTACTGCACCAAGGAGGAGTACGACGCCGTCATCCGCCAGGTGATCCTGTTCCTGGAAGGCCGCACCGAGGACGTGATCAGGGACCTCACCGCCAAGATGCACGAGGCGGCCGAGTGCTTCGACTACGAGCGCGCCGCCCTGTACCGGGACCAGATCGAGGCCATCCGCCGCGTCAGCGAGCGCCAGCAGATGGCCACCACCCGGCCGGCGGATATGGACGTGGTGGGCCTGGCCCGCGCCGACGACGAGGCCTGTGTGCAGGTGTTCTTCGTGCGCGGCACCAAGGTGGTGGGGCGCGACCACTTTGCGCTGCAGGGCGTGCGCGAGGAGTCGGACGCCACCGTGCTGGCCAGCTTCCTGCAGCAGTTCTACGGCTCCGCCGTCTACATCCCGCGCGACATCCTCCTCCCCGTCCGCCCGGCAGACGCCGACCTCCTGATGCGCTGGTTGTCCGAGCGGCGCGGCCGGCAGGTGCGCATCGCGGTGCCGGCGAAGGGAGAGCGACGCAAGCTGGTGGAGCTGGCCAACGAGAACGCGCGTGAGTCGCTGGAGATGCTGCGCGTCAAGTGGCTGGCCGACACCGGCAAAACGCAGACCGCCCTGCGTGAGCTGCAGGAGGCGCTCGGCCTGCCCGCCCCACCCCGCCGCATCGAGTGCTACGACAACTCCAACATCCAGGGCACGAGCGCGGTCGCCGCCATGGTGGTGTTCATCGACGGCCACCCCCGCCCCCAGGAGTACCGCCGTTTCCACATTAAGACGGTGGCGGGGGCGAACGACGTCGCCTCCATGCAGGAGGTGCTGCGCCGCCGCTTCAAGCGCGCCCGCGAGCAGGCCGCGTCCGCCGGCGGCGACCACGACCGCGCCTGGGCCGACCTGCCCGACCTGGTGGTGGTGGACGGCGGCCGCCCCCAGCTCAACGCCGCCCTGGACGCCCTGCGCGACGCCGGCGCCGGGCAGGTGCCGGTGATCGGTCTGGCCAAGGAGCACGAGGAGATTTACGTCAAGGACGTCTCCGAGCCGTTGCTGCTGCCGCGCACCTCTCAGGGCCTGTACCTGTTGCAGCGCATCCGCGACGAGGCGCACCGCTTCGCCATCACCTTCCACCGGCAGGTGCGGGGCAAGCGCGCCGTCCAGTCCCGCCTGGACGACATCCCCGGCATCGGCCCGGCGCGCAAGCGGGCGCTCCTGCGCAAGTTCGGCTCTATCAAAGCGATCCGCGAGGCCTCCGTGGAGGAGATCGCCGCCACGGTGGGCATGACCCGGCGACTGGCGGAGGCGGTCAAGCGCGGGCTGTAGCCCTGTCGTGCGGCCAGCGCCGGAGCAAGCGCATGGCAACGGTCCCGCCTACCCCGCAGCCCGACGGGCGCTACCCGACCGCGCCCGGCAAGCCCCCGGCGACCCGCGAGGAGTTGCTGGCCCACCTGCGCCGCCACGTCGTGCGCGACCGGCGGGTCCTGGCGGCAATGGCGCGGGTGCCGCGCGAGCGGTTCGTGCCGCCGGAGTTTCAGCGCGTGGCGTGGGAGAACCGCCCGCTGCCCATCGGCCACGGCCAGACCGTCTCCCAGCCGGAGATCGTGGCCGTGATGACGGCTGCGCTGCGGTTGCGGGGCGGTGAGAAGGTGCTGGAGGTGGGCACCGGCTCCGGCTACCAGGCGGCCGTCCTGGCCGAGCTGGCGCGAGAGGTGGTCACCGTGGAGCGCGTGCCGGAGCTGGTGGCGGCCGCCCGCGCCCGCCTGGCCGCGCTCGGCTACGCCAACGTCCGGGTGGAACAGGCGACGGACGAGCTGGGCTGGCGGCCGGACGCCCCCTACGACGCCATCCTGGTGAGCGCGGGGGCGCCGCGCGTGCCGGCGTCCCTCATTGAGCAGCTCCGTCCCGGCGGCCGGCTGGTGATCCCGGTCGGCGCGCGCACGGAGCAGGAACTCATCCGCGTTACACGGCGCCCGGGCCGGACGCCGCGGGTGGAACGGCTGGGCCCCTGCCGGTTCGTGCCGCTCATCGGCCCGGACGCCTGGTCCGGCTGAGGATGGCGAGCCGCCGCCGCTGCTAGTTGGTGGCGCCGCCCTTGAGCACGTCGATGAACTCGGACGCCTGGCGGCGGGTCAGGCCGGAGGGCGGCACGCCGTACCGCTCCATGCATTTGGCCTCCACCTCGGCGTCGTCCATGGCCTGGGCGCCGCGGGCGATGGCGTAGATGGCCTTGATCTGCGGCTCCGTGGCCGGCAGCACCGGCCGCCCCCCAGTGCCGGGGGCCTGCCCGCCGTTCAGCGTCACCGTGCCGGCCTTGGCCTCCCCGCCGGCGCCGCTGCCGCCGCCCAGCGCCGCGCCGCCGCGGGTGACGCTGCGGTCCACCGGGCTGTCCACCACGCGGGCGGGATCGCCCTCGGCGAAGTCAAAGTCCTCGGTGAACTGGGTGCCGTAGCCGAGCGCCGCCAGGGCGCGGCCCAGCGCCTTGGTCTCCGCCTTCTCCAGGTAGTCACCGAAGTCCTTCAGCTCCTCCTGGCCCCAGCCGGTGGCCGAGCCACCGCCGGGGATGGTGACCTTCGCCTTGAACACCGCCATGGGCGGGTCCTTCTCCCAGTGCACCAGCTCCGTCTCGATCACCGCGTCTGGGTGCTCGGTGCGCAGCCACAGTAGCCGCCACTTCACCTCCAGGTAGTCGCCCTTGCCCAGCTTGCGCAGGTAGCGCGTCGGGTCAAACGCCTTCTCGCTCACACCCCACACTCCTTCCGTGCTCTATCCAGCGCATCTCACGGCCGGTGTCACGATGGTATAGAACATGTGTTCCATTGTCAAGGGCGCCGCGCCGGCCGCCACCGGACGCCGATGTTCTGGCCGAAAATTGTTATGGAATCGCTAGACAGAAGCCCTGGGCGTGGTATGATGGCGACGCTCTGGTGGCGTGGGTTATCCAGATCCGTCGGGAGGGCAGTCCAGGAGATGGATGACAGCGTCGGCCAGTTCTTGCATTTCTTAGCCGTCGAGAAGGGAGCCTCGCAGAACACCATCGCCGCCTATCGGAACGACATCCAGCAGTTCGCCGCCTTCACCGCCGGCCGCCGCAACGGCAAGGGATGGGCCTCCATCGACCGCACCGCGGTGCTCGACTACGTGCTGGACCTGCAGCGCAAGAAGTACGCCGAGGCCACCGTGGCGCGCAAGGTTGCGGCGGTCAAATCGTTCTTCGCCTTCCTCACGGCGGAAGGCATCATCCCCCAGGACCCCACGGAATCCCTCGCCTCCCCCCGTGTGGGCAAGTCCCTCCCCAAGGCCATCAGCCCGCAGCAGGTCGACGAGCTGCTCGAGCAGCCGCTTCGCCGCAACACCCCAGAGGCGAAGCGCGATAAGGCCATGTTGGAGCTGATGTACGCCACCGGCATGCGTGTGACGGAGCTGGTCTCCCTGGACCTGGACTCCGTCGTGCTGCGCGGCGCCCAGCCCTACGTGCGCTGTGTGGGCAAGGGCGCCAAGGAGCGCTCCATCCCCATCCATGAGCATGCCGCCGAGGCGGTGCAGCAATACCTGGTCGAAGCGCGGCCACTGCTGGTGCGCAACCGCGCCGAGCGGGCGTTGTTCGTCAACCGCCGCGGCGAGCGGCTCACCCGCCAGGGCTTCTGGCTGATCCTCAAATCGTACGCCAAGGCGGCCAACCTCCCCGAGCCGATCACGCCGCACACGTTGCGGCACAGCTTCGCCACCCATATGCTCAAGGGCGGAGCGCCCCTGCGCAGCGTTCAGGAACTGCTCGGGCATGCCAACATCTCCACCACCCAGATCTACACCCAGCTCGCCGCCGACCACGTGCGCGAGGTGTACGATCGGGCGCATCCCCGAGCGCGCTGACCGGGACTCCCTCCCCACCGGCACCGGAGCAGGGCGGGCGGCGCCCCTTCAGCGCCGCCCGCTTCGCTACCCTGCTGGCCCGCCGCCAGCACCAGCCGGCAGGGGCTACCAGCAGCGCGAGGTCGCCCATGCACGCCACCATCACCCACGTGCACGCCCGTGAGATCCTCGACTCCCGCGGCAACCCCACCGTCGAGGTCGAGGTGCGCCTGGATGACGGCAGCGTCGGCCTGGCCGCCGTGCCCTCCGGCGCCAGCACCGGCGCCCACGAGGCGGTGGAGCTGCGCGACGGTGACCCCGCCCGCTACGGCGGCAAAGGGGTGCAACGCGCCGTGGCCAACGTGAACGGCGAGATCGCCGCCGCCGTGCGTGGCCTGCGCGCCACCGATCAGGCCGCCCTCGACGCCCGCCTGATCGCGTTGGACGGCACCCCGAACAAGGCCCGCCTGGGGGCCAACGCCATCCTCGGCGTCTCGTTGGCGGTGGCCAAGGCCGCGGCCGCCTCCGTCGGTCTGCCCCTCTACCGCTACCTGGGCGGCCCCAACGCCGTCACCCTACCCGTGCCCATGTACAACATCCTCAACGGCGGCAAGCACGCCGCGGACTCCACCGACTTCCAGGAGTTCATGGTGATGCCCGTCGGCGCCCCCTCCTTCCGGGAGGCGCTGCGCGTCGGCGCCGAGATCTATCACGCCCTCAAGGGCATCCTGCACCGACGCGGCCTCGCCACCGGCGTGGGCGACGAGGGCGGCTTCGCGCCCAGCCTGCCCGGCAACCGCGACGCCATCGAGGTCGTGCTGGCGGCCGTGCAGGCCGCCGGCTACCGCCCGGGCAAGGACGTGCTGCTCGCCCTCGACCCGGCGACCTCCGAGCTGTACCAGAACGGCGCCTACGTGCTCGCTAAAGAGGGCCGCACCCTCACGAGCGACGAGCTGGCCGCGCTGTGGCAGGACTGGTGCGACCGGTACCCGATCATCAGCATCGAGGACGGCATGGCGGAGGATGACTGGCCGGGGTGGGTGGAGCTCACCCGGCGGCTGGGGCAGCGCGTGCAGCTCGTGGGCGACGACCTGTTCGTGACCAACACCCAGCGCCTGGCGCGCGGCATCCGCGAGCGCGCCGCCAATGCGATCCTGATCAAGCTCAACCAGATCGGCACCCTCACCGAGACGCTCAACGCGGTGGAGATGGCCAAGCGCGCCGGCTGGACGGCGGTGATCAGCCATCGCTCCGGCGAGACCGAGGACACCACCATCGCCGACCTGGCGGTGGCGCTCAACACCGGCCAGATCAAGACCGGTGCGCCGGCCCGCAGCGAGCGGGTGGCGAAATACAACCGGCTGTTGCGGATCGAAGAAGAGCTGGCGGACGCGGCGCGCTACGCCGGCCGCGACGCCTTCTACAACCTCACGCGATGAGCAGCGAAGCGATGCCGCGCGTCTCCGCCCCCATCCTGCCCGAGCGCTGGGAGCTGCCCGGTCGCCCGGAGGGTGCGCCCGCCGCCGTACAAGACGCCTATCGCCAGACCCAGTTCCTACTGGGCGGCGACCTGCGCCTGCTGCGCGAGGGCATGAACCTGCAGCTCCAGATCGTGCGCGAGTCCAGCCACTCCCGCTACCGCACTCACGCCCTGGCTGCCGCCCTCATGCCCTGGTCGCGTGCCTTCCTGGCGCTGTCGGACGCGGCGGCGCTGACGCTGCACGGCTCGTATGCCAGCTGTCCATCCCTGGTGCGCACCGCCTGCGAGTGCGTTGCGGCGGCGGCCCAGCTCAGCGCCGAGGAGCTGCCCACCTTCCTCGCCTGGCTGGAGGACGCCCTGCACCCGGAGGAGCAGCATAAGGCCGTGGCCATTGGCATGGGCCAGTTCTTCGCCGGCTCCACCTTGGCTGCCGACCCGCGCCTGAGCGTGGTGTACCGTGCTGCCAGCGAGCTCGCCCGCCCGCACCTGGGCGCCAGCCTGGTGCTCACCGCCGTGGACTCCAACGCGCAGCGGCTGGCCGTCACCTTCGCCGACCAGAGCTTTCACTTCGGTTGGGCGCAACTGGTCCTCGGCTGGCTGATCGGTGTGTGCGAGGCGCAGCTCCGCCTCGTTACCGGTACCGGCAGCGCCTTTCACATCGCACCGGAAACCGCCACCGCCGTGCAGGCCTGGGTCGCCCGCGCCGGTGCGACCCTCGACGAGCCGACCCGGTGCCGCATGGAACCGGTGACCGACGGCGGCGAGCCGCGCTGGCTCCTCGTGAACGTGCGCCGCCAGCCCGGGGCGGCACCACGCAAGCTCCTGCTCTGACACCGCCCCGTCCCGCACACGGGCGATTGACGCACGTCGGCACCTGCCGGCAAGCTGAGAGTGGACCGCCGCGGGCGATGGCCACGGCAGCGTGCCGCACGCCCGTGGCGATGTGTCAGCCGGTCCCCGCCGCACTTGCCCACAGGAGGAAGCAAGCATGCCTGCGCGCGTCGGCATCAACGGGTTCGGCCGCATCGGTCGACAGGTGCTGAAGGCCATCTACGAGCGCCACCCGGACAAGCTGGAGGTTGTGGCCGTCAACGACTTGGCAGACACCGCCACCAACGCCCACCTGCTCAAGTACGACAGCAACTACGGCATCTGGGACGCGGACATCCAGGCGGGGGACGCCGTGATCCGGGTCAACGGGCACGAGGTGCGCGTGTTCGCCGAGCGCGACCCAGGTCGCATCCCCTGGCGGGATGTGAACGTGGACATCGTGGTGGAATCGACGGGTCTGTTCACCGACGCCGACAAGGCGGCGGCCCACCGGCAGGGCGGCGCCAAGAAGGTCGTCATCTCGGCGCCGGCCAAGGGTGAGGACCTCACCGTCGTGCTCGGCGTCAACGAGCACATGTACGACCCGGCCCGCCACCACATCATCTCCAACGCCTCTTGCACCACCAACTGTATCGCGCCGGTGGTGAAGGTGCTGCACGACAACTTCGGCGTGCAGCTCGGCTTTATGACCACCGTGCACGCCTACACCAACGATCAGCGCATCCTGGATCAGGTGCACAAGGACCTGCGCCGCGCGCGCAGCGCCGGCCAGAACATCATCCCCACCACCACCGGCGCCGCCAAGGCGGTGACGCTCGTCATCCCCGAGCTGAAGGGTCGGCTGGACGGCATGGCCTTCCGTGTGCCCGTGCCCACCGTCTCGGTGTGCGACTTCAACGCCACGCTGGAGAAATCGGTCACCGTCGAGGACGTCAACGGCGCCTTCGAGGAGGCGGCCGCCGAGGCGCTGAAGGGCATCCTCGGCGTGGAGAAGAAGGAACTCGTGTCGGTGGACTTCAAGGGCGACCCGCGCTCCTCGATCGTGGACGCGCCGAGCACGATGGTGCTGGGCGGCAACATGGTGAAGGTGGTGGCCTGGTACGACAACGAGTGGGGCTACTCCTGCCGCGTGGCCGACCTGTGCGCCTACCTGGTGGACCGTGGTCTGTGACGCCGGGTGCGCGCCGGTGAGTCCCACCGTCTGCCATGCGGGGCGGGGTCATCACACCCCGCCCCGGCTCCCTGCCCGGCCGGACGCGGGCGCGCCCGCGGGCTCCGGCTCCGCGTCCACCTGGTCCTCTTGGCCGGATGAGCGGCGGAACGCCAGCACGCGCCCCCACGACAGCTCCGCCCGCCACAGATAGGCCGCGCCCATCAGCATAGGCGGCAGGAACGCCACTAAATGCGCCAGGAACGCGTACGAGCGCGCGATGTCCTCCTGCACGTGAAAGGTGGCGAGGGCGGTGATCACCGTCCAGTGGAAGACGCCAATATGCCCCGGCGCCGCCGGCACCACGAACGACAGGCTGACCAACGCCAGCACGAAGAACGGCGCGACGGGCGACAGCCGCAGGTCGAAGGCGAAGAGCACGCAATAGAGGGCCAGCGCCGCCAGCGCCCACAGCGCCAGGGACAGCGCCACCACGGGCAGCGCCACGCGCGGCGCGCTCAACACGGCGAACCCTTCCAGAAAGTGGTCCATCACCCCGTGCAGGCGCCGCGCCGCGCCCTCGGGCAGAAAACGCGTGCCCAGCCGGGCGAGCCGGTGCGTGCGCGCCGGCAGCGCCCCTGCGATCAGCATGACCAGCAACGCGCCCACGGCCACCACCGCCACCGCCTGCACCTTCCCCGCCGACCCGGCCGGCAGCTCGACGAACGGGATCAGCACCGCGAGATAGGCCACGGTGACCACCATGTCCAGCACCCGCTCCACTGCCACCGTGGAGAGGGCGTGGGTGGTGCTCACCGCCTCCTGCTGGCTGATGAGATAGGCGCGCACCACCTCGCCCAGGCGCATGGGCAGGAGATCGTTCACCAGATACCCCACGTTGAGTGAGCCAAACACCGAGGCGAACCGCAGGCCGGTGCGAGGGTAGAACAGCAGCCGCCAGCGCACGGCGCGTAACAGGATGGAGAGCACAATGGCCAGCACGCCGGGGAGCAGCCACAGGTAGTTGGCGTGCCGCAGCGCCTCACCGACCCGCCGGAAATCGACCCCGCGCAGCGCCAGGTACAGGAACACCGCGCTCACCAGCAGGCCGGCGAGCACCCGCAACCCTTTCATGCGTCACATCCCAGGGGCGATATGCCCCCATTGTAGAGCCCACGGCCGGCGTGGTCTGCCCGGTACCGCCGGTTACTCCGCCGCCTCCGGGGCGCGCGGCAGCGTGAAGCGGAAGGCCGCCCCGCCGCCTGGGCGCCGCTCCGCCCAGATCCGCCCGCCCTGCAGCTCGACCAGCCGCCGGCACACGGCCAGACCAAGGCCCGCACCGGGCACACCGGCACGGATCGCCGCCTGCGAGCGATAGAACGGCTCGAACACCCGCTCCAGGTCCTCTGGGTCGAGACCGGGGCCGCCGTCCAGCACGCTCACCACCACCTCATGCTCGGCGGCCGTGGCTGTGATCTCCACCCGGGCGCCGGTACGGGAATGGCGGGCGGCGTTCTCCAGCAGGTTGCGGAGCACCTGCTCCAGCGCCAGGGGATCGGCCTCCACCAGGGGGAGATCGCGCGGCACGTCGACCGTGAGCTGGCATGTGGCCAGACGCGCCCCCAGGTCCAACACCACTTTGTTCACCAGCCGATGCAGGCGCACCGGCTCGGGTGCAATCTGCATCCCCGCCTCGGCGCGGGACAGGGTGAGCAGGTCTTCCACCAGGTGGTGCAGCCGCTCGGACTCGTCGGCCACGTCTTGCAGGAGCTGGCGGCGCGTCTCCTCGTCCAAGCGGTCGCTGCGCCGGAGCAAGGTCAGCGCACCGCCGCGAATCGTGGTGGTGGGGGTACGCAGCTCGTGCGAGACCATGTTGATGAACTGGTCCTTGAGCCGCTCCACCTCCTTGAGCGCCGAGATATCCTGCAGCACCACCACACAGCCGTCGGGGTCCCCCTCGGGCGTTCGCAGCGGGGCGGCGCTCACGCGCACGGGTACCTCGCTTCCATCGGGGCGGCGCATCACCATCTCGATGCCCTGTACCGCCCCTCCCGCCAACACCCGCGCGATGTACTCATCCGCGCTGCGAAAGGTGCGACCGGCGGCGGGCCGCAGGTGATACCGGGACGCCTGCTGCACCGGCTGGCCCTCGGCGGTAACGGTGAGTCCGAGTATGCGCAGGGCGGCCTGGTTGGCGACCTGCATGCGCCCGCCGCGGTCCACGATCATCACGCCCGCGGGCAGCACGTCGATCACCAGGCGCAGGCGGCGGCGCTCCTCCTCTGCCCGAGCGCGGGCCCGTACCGCCTCGAGCTGACCGCCCAATTGCCCCGCCACCGTCATCAGGAACGCCAGCTCCTCCCCCGTGTAGGTACGCGGTCGGCGGGAAAACAGGGACAGCAGCCCCACCACCCGGCCGGCGCCGAACATCGGCACCTGCGCCACGGTGGCCGCCTCGACCGCGCGCGCATACGCGCGCAGGCGCGCCGGCCAGCGCCGCCCCCCGGCGCCCCAGATCACCGGGCTGCCGGCGCGCAGCACCCGAGCCAGCCCCACCTCACGATCGGCCGGCAGTTCAACGGGCGCCGGTCCCTCCGGCTCCGCGCCCCCGACGGCCACCCGCAGGAACCGGCGTTCGTCGTCGCTCACCAGCCAGGCGTGCACGAAGTCCACCCCCGGTAGCGCGGCGAGCACGACCCGGGCGGCGGCGCGCCCGGCCTGCGCCACATCGCCGGCCGTGGCGGTCGCCGCCCAGACATCGGCCAGGGCCCGCGCCAGGCGCCCCTGCGCCTCGGGCTCCCCCACCGGAGGGGCCACAACCGCCGCGGACAAGGCGGCGGCAGCGGGCGGCGACGACCGCGCCAGGACAGCGCCGAGCAGCACCGCCAGCCGCCGCACCGCGCGGCGACGGGCCGGGGCCAGCGGGGCATCCTTCGCGAATACCAACAAGAGCAGAGCCGGCGGCGCATCGGCACGCGGCACGGGCACGGCCAGGGCGCTGCCCGCGTCCTTTCCCGGGCGCGCTGCCGGCTTCCCGCTATCGGCGAGCGACAGCCTCAGGCTGCGGGCGGAGGCCAGGCTGTGGGTAGCCGCGGGTGCGGCCAGCATCGCCGTCAGACGCCGAACGGTGGCCATGGGCAGGCGGTGCCGCGCCGCACAGCGTAAGCCGTTATCCCGGAGGACAAAGAGAGCGGCGCCGCGCGCCCCGAGCCGCATGCAGGCGGCGGCCAGCGCCTCCCGCAGCGCCCCATCGTCCGGGCAGTCCTTGAGGGGGGGTTGGGGACCGGGACCGTGGTGGGGCGATGTGGTCATGGCCGGTCGCTCGCTTTCCGACACCCGTCGTCGGCCCGGGTGGGGTGAGTCGGGCATGGGACCTTCCCGCTTGACCGCCTCTGCCCGCCACCGGACAATTTGATAGGATAGACGGGTCTATGTTCGAAGCACTCACCGAGAAGCTGCAAGGCATCTTCGGCCGTCTCGGCAGCCGCGGGGTTGTCACCGAGGCGGACCTCAAAGAGGCGATGCGCGAGGTCCGCCTCGCGCTGCTGGAGGCTGATGTCAATTTCAAGGTCGTCAAGGACTTCGTCAAGCAGGTCGAGGAGCGGGCGCTGGGCGCGGACCTGCACACGGCGCTGAAGCCGCACGAGCAGATCATCTCCTTCGTGCACGAGGCGCTGGTCGATGCCCTGGGCCGGGAGCCCGCCCATCTCAACCGCGCCGCCCAGCCGCCGACCGTCGTCATGTTGGTCGGGTTGCAGGGGTCCGGCAAGACGACGATGGCCGCCAAACTGGGCAACTGGCTGCGCGGGCGGGGGGACAAGCCCTTGCTGGTGGCCTGCGACGTGTACCGGCCGGCGGCCGTGGAGCAGCTCAAGACGCTGGGCAGCCAGCTCGGCATCGAGGTGTGGGAGGAGGGCACCGCGGTCAAGCCGCTGCAGATCGCGCGCAACGCCTTGGCGCACGCGCGCCGCATCGGCGCCACGGTGGTGATCCTCGACACCGCCGGCCGCCTGCACATCGACCAGCAGATGATGGACGAGGTGGCCGAGCTGCGGCGGGAGCTGCAGCCGCACGACGTGCTGTTCGTGGCCGACGCCATGGCCGGCCAGGACGCCGTGCGCGCCGCCGAGGAGTTCCACAAAGCGGTCGGCATCACCGGCATGGTGCTCACCAAGATGGATGGAGACGCGCGCGGCGGCGCGGCGCTCTCCATCCGGCACGTGGTGGGCGTGCCGATCAAGTTCGTCGGGGTGGGCGAAAAGCCGGACGCGCTGGAGCCCTTCTACCCGGACCGCATGGCCTCCCGCATCCTGGGGATGGGCGACATCCTCACCCTGATCGACAAGGCCAAGGCGGCCATCGGCGAGGAGGACGTCAAGCACCTGGAGAAGAAGATGAAGTCCGGCCAGTTCGACCTGGAGGACTTCATCGAGCAGCTCCAGCGTGTGAAGAAGATGGGTCCGCTGGGTCAGCTCATCTCCATGCTGCCGGGGATCAGCGGCATCAAGCGCCAGCTCGGCGTGGAGGAGCTGGACGACGGGTACTTCAAGCACATCGAAGCCATCATCTACTCGATGACGCCCGAGGAGCGCCGCAACCCGCGCATCATCGACGGCTCGCGCAAGCGGCGCATCGCCAAAGGCAGCGGCACCACGACGCACGAGGTCAACCAGCTCCTCAAACAGTTCGAGGAAGCGCGCAAGATCATGAAGGTCATGGCGAACTCCCGCGGCCGCGGTCTGGGCGGGATGTTCGGCATGCTTCGCTAACGAGGACGACGATGCTCAGGATCCGGCTGCGACGGGTGGGTAAGAAGAAGAAGCCGGCCTACCGTATTGTGGTGGCGGACGCGCGCGCACCGCGCGACGGCCGCTTCGTGGAGATCGTGGGGCACTACGACCCGATGACCGACCCGCCCACGATCACCGTCAAAGAGGACCGGGTGCGGGAGTGGCTGAGCAAGGGCGCGCAGCCGTCCGAGGCGGCGGCGAAGCTCCTGGCACGCAAGGGTCTCGTTGAGGCGCCGCCGCGGCCGCGTCGTCCGGCGCAGGCCGGCACCGGGGCGGAGCCGGCCGCATCCTAACCGCTCAGACGTGCGTTGGGGAGCGGCGGCATGATGAAAGAACTCGTGGAATACATCGCCCGTGGACTGGTCGAGGACCCCAGCCAGGTGCGCGTGGTGGAGCACCGGCGGGGCGACCGCGTGACCATCCGGCTGACGGTCGCGGACAGCGACATGGGCAAGGTGATCGGCAAGCAGGGCCGCATCGCC
>JBHOQW010000230.1:0-4705 GCA_042408665.1 Dehalococcoidia bacterium | reverse complement strand
GTACGGCCGGGCGCGGGCGCCGTTCATCCGCCTGGGCATGGGCATGTCCCGCCACGCGGGTGGCGGCATGGCCGTGCGCGCCGTGGCCTGCCTGCCGGCGCTGGTGGGCGCGTGGCGAAAGCCCGGCGGCGGCGCCCTGCTGGACACCGCCGCCATCTGGGGGTTCGACTACGACGCCCTGCGCCGGCCCGACCTGCTGCCCCGCCCCACGCGCGAGGTCAACCACAGCACCCTGGGCCGCGCCCTCACCGAGCTGCGCGACCCGCCGCTCCTTGCCCTGTTCGTGGCCGCCAACAACCCGGCCGTCACCTGCCCGGATCAGGCCCGCCTAGAAGCCGGCCTGCGCCGTGAGGACCTGTTCACCGTCGTGCACGACACCTTCCTGAGCGATACCGCCCGCTTCGCGGACATCGTGCTGCCCGCCTGCACGGCGATAGAGACCGAGGACCTCTACCGCAGCTACGGTACTTATTACGTCCAGTACGGCCCGCAATTGCTCCCGCCTGCCGGCGAGTCCCGCGCCAATGTGTGGCTGGTGCAGGAGCTGGCGCGCCGACTGGGCCTCACTGACCCGCTCTTCACCCGCTCCCCGCGCGAGCATATCGCCGCCCTGCTCGCCGGCGCCTCCGGCCCCACGGCGGCGCTGCGCCTGGAGGACCTGCTGGCCGGCGGGCCGGTGAAGCTCCCCTACCGGCATGAGGGACCGGCGATGACCTACTTCGCCTCGGAGGCGATGGCGACGGCCGGGCTGCCGCCGCTGCCGGAATGGCGGCCGGATCCCTGGCAGGGAGAGTCCGCGCGCTGGCCGCTGCGCCTGCTCACCCTGCCTGGGCACTTCCAGCACCATAGCGCCTTCGTCGGGGTGGCGTCGCTGCGCCGCCGCCAGGGCGCGCCTACCTGCGTGCTCCACCCGCGCGACGCGGCCGCCCGCGGCATCCGCGACGGCGACCCGGTGCTGCTCGTCAACGACCGCGGCCGGGTGGGGCTGTACGCCCGCGTGAGCGAGGACACCCAGCCAGGTCTGGTGGCGGTGGAGGGCAACCAGGGCCGCGCCGCCTACCTGTGCGGCGGCCCGCTCAACGTTCTTATCGCCGACCGGCTGTCGGACATGGGCGCGGGCGCTACCTACCAGAGCACCTGGGTGGACGTCCGTCCGGCGGACCCTCACCCCCAACCCCTCTCCCGCTCGCGGGAGAGGGGTTGGGGGTGAGGGCAGGGGCCGGTGGGGTGAGGGCTTGCTGACGGCTGCCCACCACAGCGAGGAGCGACGCCATGCAGTTGGGGCTCTTTCTGCCGCAGGCCGGGCAGACGGCCACACCCGCCGTACTCAAAGACATCGCCCAGGCGGCGGAGGCCCTCGGGTTCGACGCCCTGTGGGCCGGCGACCACCTCGTGCTGCCGCTGGCGCAACACCGCTCGCGCTACCCCTTCAACGAGAGCGGCCGCTTTCCGGTGCCGCCCGACCGGCCCTGGCTGGAGCCGTTCACCCTGCTCGGCTACCTGGCCGCGATCACGGAGCGGGTGCGGCTGGGCATCTCCGTCTGCATCCTGCCCTACCGGCACCCCATCGAGAACGCCAAGATGGGCGCTGATCTGGACTACCTCTCCGGCGGGCGGTTCATCCTGGGCGCCGGTGCCGGTTGGATGGCGGAGGAGTTCGCCGCGCTGGACGTGCCCTACGAGGAGCGCGGGCCGCGCACCGACGAGCAACTGGCCGCCATCACCGCCCTGTGGACCGAGCCACAGCCGCGCTTCGCCGGTCGCTTCTACCGCTTTGAAAACGTGGCCCTAGAACCCAAACCGGTGCAGCGGCCCCGCCCGCCGATCTGGGTGGGCGGCAACCAGCCCGCCGCCCAGCGCCGCGCCGGTCGCTTCGGCGACGCCTGGCACCCGACGATCTTTCACGTCTCGCCAGAGGATGCCGCCGCCGGCCTGGCCCGCGCCCGCGCGGAGGCGGCGCGCGCCGGTCGTGACCCGAGGGCCATCGACCTCACCCTGTGGGCGCCGGTGGAGGTGGCGGACGCGCCCGCCGAGGCGCCGCCCTGGGAGCGAGGGATCATCTCCGGCCAGCCGGACGACATCGCCGCCGCGCTGGCTGCCTACCGCGACGTCGGCGTCTGCCACACCGTGCTGGTGCTGGGCGGCAGCCCCGCCCGCCGACTGCGGGCCATGGAGCTGCTGGCGCGCGAGGTCCGGCCGGCGCTTATCGCGTGACTGGCGGCACCGCTCGGGAAAATTAGGCCCTGCATCGGCACACCGGGCCGTCCAACGCCGCCCGGGCCGTCCGATATCTCTGGTAGAGCGAACGCCCCCGGCATGCCGGGGGCACGGAGGCGTTGGCATGACCCACCGGCAATGCGATGTGACCATCACCCGCACCCCGGACGAGGTGTTCGCATACCTCACGGACTTCGACCAGCGCGCCCGGTGGGAGGCGGGCGTGCTGGAGGCGCGCCAGAGCCCGCCGGGCGCCGTGCGGGCGGGCACCAAGGTGTTCAAGACACGGCGGCAGTTCGGCCGGCGGGTGGTGTACACGGTGGCCGTGGCCGAGTACCAACCGGAGCGGCGTCGGCTCAGCGAGCGGGTCATCGACGGCCTGCTGCGCGGCACCACGCTCGCCTGGTCGGTGACCACCTTGGGGCGGCTGACGCAGGTGCGGGTGGCGGTGGATCTGCACACATTCGGCCTAGGCGCGCTGCTGGCGCCGTGGCTGGCCTGGCGTACGCGCAGCGCGGTCGCCCGCTCGCTGCAGGGGCTCAAGGACGCGCTGGAGCGACAGGCGGAGACGTCGCTGCCCGCGATGGGCACCGACCAGCCGACCGCCGAAGGGGCGGTGTAACGTGAGCGTCGCCCTGTTGCCCTTCTCCGGCGCGTCAGACGGCCGGGTCGGCGCACGCTTCGGTCGTCGGCAGGATTTGTTGCCCTTCTCCGACGCGTCAGACGGGCGTATCCCGCGGCCGAACTGCACCGTAAGCTGAAAGCGGCCGCATCGACGGCCGGCCGAAACCGACCCCAAAGCGAGGAGCGAAGGAAAAACCATGCAACTCATCCTTGAGCCGGAGGAGGCCGAGATCCTGCGCGACGTGCTTAACGTGTACCTTTCGGACCTGCGCGCCGAGATTTACAAGACCGAGAACTACGAGGCCCGCCAGGAGCTGCACCGGCGGGAAGACGTGCTGAAGCGGATCATCGAGCAGCTCCGTTCACCCGCGTCCTGAGGCGGGCGTGCGCGCCCGGCCGCCCTGCGCGCCGGGCCGGCGATCGCACCGCGGTGGTCGGGCGCGCCCTTTGCTCGCGTCGCCAGCCTTGTGACTGCCAGGTATAACCTTGCTGGTCACGCGATCACGAGCGGTCAGCCGGTGAATTTCGCGCGTGGCTGCCGACTCCGTTGACGCGATGGCATGCCCGGGGTATGCTCATCTCCCAACGGTTCGTGGACCGCGACAGAACCGTCTGCCCACTCGGCAGGAGGGCGGTGCCGGAGGCCAGAGGAAGGACCTTTCACCGTTCTGGCGAGGGTATAACGCACCGGGCGCGCCCGCCGGGGAGCGCACCGGGTATCGGCGCGTTCAAGGAGGGGGGGGATATGACCACCGTCTCACGCCGGCACCTGTTACGGATCGGCGGCGTGGCCATGGCCGGCACGGCCGTGGGCGCGCTCACGGGGTTGGGGGCGGACCTGCGCCCCAAGGCGGCGCTGGCCAAAGAGGCCCGCATCAAGAACGCGCAGGTCTTCCCCAGCGTCTGCCCCTACTGCGCCGTGGGCTGCGGCACGCTGGTGCACGTCCAAGACGGCAAGATCGTCAACATCGAAGGCAACCCGCAGAGCCCGGTCAACCAGGGCAACCTCTGCCCGAAGGGCGCCGCCACCTACCAGCTCCACGTCAACCCTAACCGGCTGACGAAGGTCCTGCACCGCGCCCCCGGCGCCAGGGAATGGGAGGTATGGGACCTGGACCGGGCCATGGACCGGGTGGCCGAACTGGTCAAGAAGACGCGCGACGAAACGTTCGTGGAGCGACTGCCCAACGGCAAGCTCGTCAACCACACCCTGGCCATCTTCTCGCTGGGCGGCGCCACGATGGACGACGAGTGGAACCACCTGCACCAGAAGCTGATGCGCGGGCTGGGCATCGTCGCCATCGAGAACCAGGCGCGCATATGACACAGCTCAAGCGTCCCCGGTCTGGGGGTACGGCTTGGGCGGGGCGCCGCAACCATGTTCGCCGGGAGCCTGGCGGAGGCGGATTGCATCGTCGTTGAAGGCTCGAACATGGCCGAGAACCACCCGGTGGCCTTCCGCTGGGTGATGAAGGCCAAGGTCGAACGCGGCGCCAAGATCATCCACGTGGACCCGCGCTTCACCCGCACCTCGGCGGTGGCCGATATCTACGCGCCGATCCGCGCCGGCACCGATATCGCCTTCCTCGGTGGCCTGATCAACTACGTGATCAACAGCCGCCGCTGGAACGAGGAGCCCTTCTTCAAAGAGTTCGTCGTCAACTACACCAACGCGGCGACCATCATCTCTGACGACTACAAGGACGCGGAGGACCTGGACGGTGTCTTCTCCGGCCTGCAGCCGGCCAGCGCCGAGATCAAAGCGGCCATCGCCCAGGAGCAGGTGTACAGCAACGCCACCTGGCAGTACAAACGCGCCCCGGCGACGGGCGCGCAGCCGGCCGTTCCGCCGGAGGCGGCCGCG
>JBHOQW010000223.1:0-1035 GCA_042408665.1 Dehalococcoidia bacterium | reverse complement strand
GCGCTGCGTCATGAGGAGGTGAACGTGAAACCGTACAACGGCTTCTCCCCCCGCGCACGGCGTGCAGCCTTGACCTGGCTGAAGCGGGAGTACGCTGCCGGCCGGCGCACCCCGCCCACGGTCTGCGATGCCTGCGGCCAGAACGAGGGCGTGATCGACGCGCACAGCGAGGATTACTCCACGCCGTTTGGCGACCACATCGGTCGGTACGCCCTCTGCTACCGCTGCCATATGGCGGTGCACTGTCGGTTCGGGCGAGGCTGGCATCAGTGGGATGTGTACCGCCGGCTCATCGCCGCAGGGGCCGTGCTCCGCCCCTTTTACACCCGCAGCTTCGGGCGGTTTGCCGCTGAGCATCTCGTCCCAGCGGACCCGTCAGCGGCTCTCCGCCGCGCCGTGGTGCGCTGGCGCCAGCCTCCCTCTCGGCTCGTTCTGCAGGAGATCGCCGCCGGAACGAGGCCGACTGCCAATCTGAGACCAACGTGAGAGCAATGAAAGGCTCCAGGGAACACTCTCTGGTTCGGGATTGCGGTCCTAGCACTCGCATGTGAGCTGAGACATCCGTTGACGGCGTAACATCTTGCCAACCCTGGCGGCTGCACTTGACGTGGTAGCCTAGCTCATGGCGGCGCACCGAATCAAGCGACACGACCGCCATCACTGTGGGCGGACGTAGTCAACTGTCGTGTAGGGGCGATGCACTGAGCCGATAAACGCTCAACGTGCGCTAGTGGTTAGAGTCCCGCGAACCGCGGATTCATTCGCCATGTTAGACCCGTTCATGGGCTACCGGACTACATCACTGCTCCTGGTAGCAACGCCGCTTAGGCGGTTTGTGGCCTGTGTACGCCCGACGCGGCTTAGCGCCCTTCACAACCGACAGATCGCAGGCTCTCGCCCGGGAAGGGGACACGCAGGCGCAAGGGTGCCACCGCTTGGGCGCGGACGCTCACGCTCGCCCCTGCCCCAGCCCCGCCCCCCCGCCGCTGCACCACCCCCTCCACCACCAGAAACGGCTCCCCCCGCAGCACCGCC
>JBHOQW010000212.1:0-3047 GCA_042408665.1 Dehalococcoidia bacterium | reverse complement strand
CTGCACCCAGTAGCGCAGGCTGTCCATGATGAGCTGGAGGACCCAGGGGTTGCGCACGTTGAGGGAGTTGCCGGTGCCGGTGTAGTCCATGTAGTAGCGGGGCTGGCCGGGCACGAGCTTGTAATAGGCGGTGTTGTCGATCCCGCGGAAGCTGAGCGTGGGGCCGAGATGGTTGCCCTCGGCGGTGTGGTTGTAGACCACGTCCAGGATCACCTCGATGCCGGCGCGATGCAGCTCCCGCACCATGGCCTTAAACTCGGCCACCTGCTCGCCCATGCGCCCACCGCTGCTGTAGCGGCCGGCGGGGGCGAAGTAGCCCAGGGTGCTGTAGCCCCAGTAGTTGCGCAGGCCACGGTCCACCAGGAACTTGTCGTCGATGAACTCGTGCACGGGCAGCAGCTCCACGGCGGTAATCCCGAGCTTCTTGAAGTGCTCGATGGCCGCGGGGTGGGCCAGGCCGGCGTAGGTGCCGCGCAGCTCGGGTGGGATATCGGGTTGGCGCTGAGTGAAGCCCTTGACGTGCACCTCGTAGATCACCGAACGGTGCCAGGGGATCCGCGGCGGCCGGTCGGTGTCCCAGTCAAAGTACGGGTTGACCACCACGGCCTTGGGCGCGCCGCGGGCGCTGTCGCGCTCGTCCAGCGTCAGATCGGCGTCGGGGCTGCCGGGGACGTAGCCGAAGAGCGGCTCCTGCCAGTCGGGCTCGTTGGCCACGGCGCGGGCGTAGGGGTCCAGGAGCAGCTTGTGCGGGTTGAAGCGGTGGCCGGCCTCCGGCTGAAACGGCCCGTAGACGCGGTAGCCGTAGAGCTGCCCCGGGCGGATCCCCGGCAGGTAGCCGTGCCAGACGTGGGCAGTGACCTCCGGCAGTGGGATGCGCTCCACCTCTGGACCGTGCACGTCCTCGAACAGGCACAGCTCAACCCTGGTGGCGTTCTCGGAGTAGAGAGCGAAGTTGACGCCGTAGCCGTCCCAGGTGGCGCCGAGCGGATACGGTTTGCCAGGCCAGACCTTCCGTACTGCCATGCTCACCTCTGAGCGCTGGGTGCTGCGCGCTGCGCGCGGAGATGGCGGCCCTCACCCCGCTCCCCTCGCCCGCTAGCGGGAGAGGGGAGAGCCTTGTTCTAAACCCGTTTTGCCCATGCCAGACCTCCCTCGCCCTCATCAGAGAGGAGAGGTGAGGGGGTAAGGGCCGATCTCCTTCTCCGCACTCAGCCCCCAGCACGCGGCGCTTGCCGAGCGGGCCAGGGCGGTGGCCGACGCGGCGGGTAGGGGTCGTTATAACCAGGCCATTTGAACGGGGGCATATCCGTGGCGCCCTGCCAGGGCGTGCCGATGGGCGGCGGGCGGCGCAGCGGCTGCTCACTCGGTTCGGGAGGCGGCGGCCACGGCACCGGGCCGATACCGCGCATCGGCACGAGGTCGGTCTCGAACACGCGCGTGGAAGGACGCCCCCCCACCTCAACCTGACCGCTCCAGCCCGCAAAGGCGGCGACGGTGTAGCGTCCGGGTGGGAGCTGGCCGCCGAGATCACCCAGGTTGATCCAGCCGCTCCACGCGCCGTCCGGGCCGCGCTCGCCCGCGGCCCACATGCGCGCCTCGCCTATCACCTCGCCGGCGGCGTTGATGACCGTGCCGTTGAAGCGCAGCGATTCGATCTCCGCCATTCGGTCTCCCGGCTCCCCTTCTCCGCACGCGGCAAGGGACCCCGCCTCCCTGGAGCAGATAGGTCGTGTGCCGGTTGGCCGTCGCGTTCTCAGGATACACGAGCGCCGGCCGTTCCGTCCCATGCCCGCCCCGCGCGCCGGCCGTGGAGCGGGTCGGCATGAGCGAACGGCGTTCATCGCGCACATACCCGCTCCCCCGAAGCCGAGCGGGGGAGCGGGTGAAGACACCGGCCACATAACAGGCATGGGATGAGGGCCGGTCCGACCACATCGCTAGCTCTTATCGAGCCACGCGTCGATCAGCGCTTCCGCCGCCCAGCCGTAGGTACCGCTGTAGTACTGGCGCTTCACCCACGGCTGACGGAACGAGTAAGCATAGCCTACGGCCACCGGGATGTAGTACATCTGGTCCATCCAATACTTTTGGATCTCCTGTACCTTCTTGACCCGCTCCGCCTCGTTCAGCGTCCGCTCTTCCTCGTCGATCATGGCGGTGAGCTTCGGGTCATCCAGCCCGATGTGGTTGCGGGCGGAATTCGGGTGGTTCATGTTGAACAGGTAGTCGTGCGGGTCGGTGAAGGGGGTTTGCAGGCCGTAAAACACACCCTCGTAGAAGCCGAAGAAGGTGCCCCGGGCGTCGATGTACTCCCGCAGGTAGTCCTGCGCGACGATGGTGACGTTGAACCCCGCCTCCTTGAGCATGGTGGCGGTGGCCTCCGCCCCTTGGTTGAAGACGTCACCGTAGGCGTTGTTGGCGTAGATGTAGCGCAGGGGCATGTTCTCCGCGCCGGCGGCGCGCAGGAGATCGCGGGCGGCCTTCGGGTCGTACTTAAACCACTGCGCGCCCGGGCCGGCGTCCGGCCCCTGCGGGTTCAGCCACCACTTGCCCATCGAGGCCGGCACCGCGTTCAAGAAGACCACCCCCTGCCCGGCGTAAAGCAGGTCTCCCCAGCTCTTGCGGTCGATAGCCATGGAGATGGCGCGGCGGATGCGCACGTCCTTGAAGGGCGAGTTGCCGCGCAACTGCGGCGCGATGAAGGTGTACGTGGTCGGGATGTACGTCACGATCTGCGACTTGGGGTTGGAGCGCTCCACGTCCGCCTTCTGCTGCGCCGGCACCCCCAGGATGTCCAGGCGCCCGGCCTGGAACTGGGCGATCTGCTGCGCTGTGTCGGGAATAACGACGCGCACCACGGTGTCGATGTACGGCCGGTCCTTGAGAAAGTAATTCGGGTTCCTACGCACGATGATCTGCTTGTCCGGCTCCTGCCGCTCGAACACCCACGGCCCGCTGCCGATCTGGTCCTTGGCCGGGTCGAAGCCGGTGTCCATCTCTTTGGGCTGGATCCACAGGTACTGTGGGTTGGCGAACAGGTTGAGGAT
>JBHOQW010000209.1:0-28110 GCA_042408665.1 Dehalococcoidia bacterium | reverse complement strand
CTCGGCACCAACATGCTCTCCTCCTTCGCCGACAGCACGCGCGTGGCCGCCGCCCTGGCCGGCATGGACCTGGTGGCCAGCTTCGACCTGTTCCTGCACGAGACGGCGCGCGACTACGCCGACGTGCTCCTGCCCGGCACCACCTGGCTGGAGGAGACCGGCTTCAAGATGACGAACACCCACCTCTACCTGATGGACCAGGCACTGCCGCCCGCCGGCCAGTGCCGGCCCCTGTGGTGGGTGCTGAACGAGCTCGCCCGCCGCCTGGATGTGAATGAGTTCTTCCCCTGGGGCTCCGTGGACGCGCTCTTGGATGCCATCTTCGACCACGACGCCACCCGCCACGCGCGGGTGGCCGACCTGCGCGCCGGCCCGCCCTGGCTGCCGCTGGCCGTGGCGCCGGTGGGCCACGCCGACCGGCGGTTCGCCACCCCTTCCAAGACCGTGGAGTTCGTCTCGGAGCGGGCGGCGGCGCTGGGCCTGCCCGCCCTACCGGTGTACGAGCCGGCGCGGGAGACCCATCCCGCGGCGCCCGCCGCCGCCCGCTACCCGCTGGTGTTCGTGCAGGGACGGGCCATCACCCACTTCCACGGCTTCTACGAGCACGGCCGCGCCCTGCCCGCGCTGGCCAAGGCCGACCCTGGCCCGCTGCTGTGGATCAACCCGGCGGACGCCGCCGCCCGCGCCCTGGCCGACGGCGACCCGATCCGCATCTGGAACGACCGCGGCGCCATGAGCGCCCGGGCGCGCGTCACCGACCGCGTGCCGCCCGGCGTGGTGTGGATGCACGACGGCTGGGAGGGGATCAACCGCCTGACCAGCGGGGCGCGGGTGGTACCGGACGCGGCGGCGCGCGCCTTCCCGGCCGGGTCGGCGGCCTACGAGGCGCGCGTGGAGGTGGCGCGCGATGCGGGTTAGCCGCGTGTGGGGCGCGGGGCGGCCGGACTACACCTTTCGCACTCCGCTCGACGGCCTGCGTCGGCCGCGGGTCGAGGCGCCCACGCCGGAGTTGATGGCCTGGGTGGCGCGGGCGGTGGAGCTGGCCGGGGGCTTCGCCCGGGCCGTGCGCCCCGGCGACACCGTGCTGCTCAAGCCCAACGTCAACGCCGGCGACCCGCCGCCCAACCGCACGGACATCGCCTTCCTGGTGGCCCTCATCCGCCTGCTGCGCGACCACGGCGCGCGGCGGGTGATCGTGGGCGAGGGCTCCCGTCATCCGCCGACCAGCACCCGCCTGGAGTTGTGGCGGGCGGGGGTGCTGCAGGCCTGCGCCCGCGAGGGGGCGGAGGTGGCGGTGTTCGGCGAGGACGGCTGGGTGCCGGTGCGCACCGCCGGCCATCACCTGCGCTGGGTGGAGATCGCGCGCCCGCTCTTGGAGTGCGACCGGTTGGTGTTCGCCTGCTGTCTAAAGACGCACTGGCTGTCCAAGTTCAGCGCCAGCCTCAAGCACGCCGTGGGCTGCGTGCGCCCGCGCCACCGCGCGCGCCTGCATTTCGGTGGCGCCTTCGAGGAGCAGATCGCGGAGATCGCCTCCGCCGTGCGGCCGGACCTGGTGGTGATCGACGGGCGCGCCGTGTTCGTGCGCGGCGGACCCTGCTACGGCCTGGTTCGCTTTCCCGGCGTGATCCTGGCCGGCGTGGACCGGGTGGCGCTGGACGTGGAGGGCATCCGCGTGCTGCAGCGCTATCCGGAGTGCACCCTGCGGCGGGACCCGTGGCGCTACCGGCAGATTAAGGCAGCGGTGCAACTGGGCCTGGGGGCCCGCTACGACGCCGACTACCAGGTGGTGGAGGAGGGGCCGGGAGCGGCGCGTGCCGCCGGGGCGGTCTCGGCCGCGCCGCTTCCGGTCGATCGCTGAGCCCGGCCCCGGCCCGCTGAGTCCGTGGTACCGATTTCCTCAGCGGGCCGGGGTGCAGACGCGGCGGAGGGTCGGGACGGAGGGGGCGGTGACCCGCTCGTTCCCCGAGCGCGGCGGGTTAGGAAACGGGAATTACGTCTCCCGGAGCCGACCGCTCGTCGATCACGCAGACGCTGGCCGGCCCTTGCTGTGCGATCTGATCTTGGACCTGCGCATCAAACAGGAGCAGATCGTCGCCGGTGTCGCCCGGCTCGATCACCGTCTCTGTCACGTCCAGGGGTGGCAGGCCCATCGTGGCGCGTGCCTGGTCGGCCGCGGCGACGGTGGCTTGCCATTGCTGTGCCTGCTCCGTGGAGCTGACCAGGATGTACACCTTGATGGTAGACGGCACCAGCGCAGGGTTGGAGGTCAGCAAGGAGGGGTCGAACCCACAGGTCGAGCGGGCGAGGACGACGGGAGCGGCCGATACCGGCGAAAGCGCCGCCTGTCCCATATCCGCCGCCACGGCGGCGGGGAGCACCCGCGCGCTGGCTCCGACCGCGAGCGCGGCCGCGAGCGCGAGCTTAGCACCAAGGCTGGCCACCAAACGCTCGAGAGACCGGGGAGGGTTACCCAAGAACCGGCTCATGGTTTGCGCCTCCTTTGTGGGGTATCCGGCTGCTCGTCTTGTTCGTCGGCCGCAAGGCCGAGATACCGACATGACGGGGCCCCAGCATCATGACGGCTCTGCCAGGGGTGCTCTGACCGCGCCGCGTGTGCTCGCCGCGCGTGGGGGAGCACGCGGGGTGTTCCCTGCGTCGGGCTGCTGCCCTGAACCCGCACCGCACGGGCGGTCGTCCCGGCGAGAACCGCCGGGACGCGTGCGGCGCCTGCGCGCGAGCGGGTAGAGGACGCACCGCAGGGACGTTTCTCGCCACCCAGCCACACGTCTCATGCTCACCCCGGTGTTGGCCCGCCCGTGCGGGCATCTCGATCGTCCGCCGTGAGCCCGGCGGAGGTCGTTAAGGCGTCGTTAACGGTGAGGAGAACCGGCCGTGGGTGGAGGGGCGGACAGGGGCGACGCGCGGGGGTTGCCGGTGCCATGCGCGCCGCCCCACCCGGTGCCGGACACCGCGCTAGCCGCTCGGCGTGACGATCACCCTGCCGCGCATGTCCCGCGGGTGCAGGCTGCACTCGTACGGGTACTCGCCCGGCGTGCTGAAGGTGATCGTCGTACGCTCGCCGGGCCGCACGATGCGGGCGGTGTCCTCCCGTCCCAACAGGCGCACGGAGTGGGTGAAGTGGTCCGCGTTGTGCCAGGTAACCGTCGTGCCGGCCGGCACCTGGATCACGGCTGGATCGAAGCGGTAGCTCTTGACCATCGTCACCGTGTCCGTCGCCACCGGGGCGGCGGCACCGCGCGCGCCGCCGGCGCAGGCGGCCAGGAGCATCGTCGCGCCGAGGACGGTGAGGGCCCAGCGGCGGCGGTGTGGCGCGATGCGGCTCATGACGGCGTTGCCTCCCGGCGCGCGTCCACGCGCGTGCGTGCGGCGAGCGAGCGCGCCGCGCCGGCAAACACCAGCACGAAGCCGAAGAGGTCCAGCACCTCGGAGATGGTGTGCGCGAACAGGAAGACCGTCCAGTCCAGGTGGTAGGTCATGTAGCTAATCTCGGCCAGGGCGTAGAGCGTGAAGCCCCAGCCAAGCAGCGGCGCCGCCCCCTCAAAGGAGCGATAGGCGAGGTACGCACCGATCAGGAAGGCGACGATGTGCACCAGGAGAAAGAGCGCGGGCGGGAGATCGTTGATGAAGCTGCCGTAGGGCATCGCGGTTCCTCCTGCAAGGCGGCATCCCCGGCCCTAGCCGGAGCGCCGGACTGCTGCCGTGAGCACGCCGATGAGGGTGAGGACCATACCCACCAGCACCAAGAGATGGCCGAGCGGGGCCGCCCCCGGCGGCAGGGCGGCCCCGGCGTGGTAGGCCAGGTCCAGCGCCCCACCGGTTATAATGAAGGGCAGGCCCGCCACGGCGGGAGCGGGCCTGCCCGTCGCCACCACACGCTGCCCCCGGCGGCCGACGGCCGGACGGCGGCCACCCTGCCACCTCTCGTCCACAGGGGTGGCGCGCGGTGCGGGCTGCAGGGCAGCCACCTGCGGGGTGCCGGTGCGGTCCGTGGCCGCCTGTTCGCTCATCGCCCCCTCCTTTCCTGCCGCCCCGGCCTGCCGGAGCTCACACCGCCTCCAGCACCGCCTCCAGCTCCCGGCGCAGCGCCGGGCTCAGGCGGCGCTCCTCACCGGTCTGACGGTAGAAGCAGCGCACGCAGATGCAGCGGCCCTCGGCCGTCGGCACGACCGCGTCGTCCAGCTCGACGTGAAACTTGCAGACAACACACTTGAACACCGAACCACTCCCGCACCTACACCCATAAGCGTAGGTGTTTCCATAACTACTATACTCCCCGGCGGTCAAGCGCGGACCGGCCGTTTGGCGGGTCTGCGACTGTCCGTTTGGACAGGGGGTGGGGATGGAGGTGCGGCTACGAGGCGGCGCCGCGCAAGCGGCGGCGCAGGCGCTCCAACCAGGAGCGTCGGCGGCGGTCCGCCAGGGCGGGGCCATCCACCACGGCGCGTGCCGCCGGGTCCAGCGCCTGCACCATCGTGCTGCCTAGCGAACGCACGATCTCCGCCGCCGCGATGCCGTCCTGCAGGGCCGAGAGCGCCAGCCGCACCAGCGCCGGGTGGCGGGTGGCGAGGCCGGTGGCCGCCTTGCCGGGCCGGGTCAGGTCGGCGGCCAGCAGCTCGCGCTCGTCCGCGATCACCAGCAGCCAGCGCACCGGCGGCAGCTCGGTGGTGTGGCGGAAGACGTCGCCGCGACAGCCGCCGCACGGCTCGGGGCAGGCCTGCACGCACTGGGTCGTGACCTGCACGCCGCGGGCCATGGCCCGCTCCACCTCGTCCACCAGCAGGCCGGCGGTGGCGGGCACCACCGCCAGGAAGAGGCGCGCCTCGGCCGCCGCGATCAGGCGCCGGGCGCGCGCCACCAGCTCCTCCTCGCCGGCCAGGGCCGCCGCCAGCGGCTCACCGGCCGGCCGCTCCAGGCGCGCCAGAGCGGCCGTCGCCGCCTCCAGCCGCGCGTGCTGCTCGCGTGCCAGCCGCTCCAGCACCTCGGCGGCCGGCCGCGCCTGGTACACGGCGCCGCGGCGGGCGGCCAGGGTGGCCACGGCGCCCCGCTCCGCCAGCCGCCCCAAGGCGGGGTACACGTTCGGACGGGGCACGCCCGAGCGCTTGCTCACCTCGTAGCCGCTGAGCGGCCCGTGCACCAGCAGCGCCACGTACACCCGCGCCTCATACTCGCCAAAACCCAGCGCCGTGAGCGCACCCACGGCCGCATCTTCGTGGTCTGTCATAGAACTACTATCACGGTCCGCGTCCGACTCAGTCAACGCGCGGCCGCTGGCACGGCCCTGCCACCTGCCTCTACCATAAATAGGGAGACCGGCTACGGTCCCGTAAGAGGTTCGTTGATGCGTGTCCGTGCCGGCCAGATCGTGCTGCGCGGCGTGCTGCACCGTTGTCCCAACTGCGGCGGTGCCACCTTGCTGGCCCGTTGGCTGCGGGTGCACGACCGCTGTCGTGTCTGTGGCCTGCGCTTTGAGAGAGAGGAAGGTTTCTTCCTGGGCGCGCTGGTGTTCAACTACACCGTTACCGCCCTGTCCATGATCATCCCGCTGGTGGTCGCCGTGTACCTGCGCGTGGTGGGGATGTGGACGGCGCTGGCCGTGGCGGCCGCCTGGTGCGTGGTGTTCCCGTTTTTATTTTACCCGACCTCGAAGAGCCTGTGGCTGATGACCTACTACCTGTTCGTGCCCGGCGATCTGCCGGCCAACCGGTCGGATGAGGCGCCCCTACCCGCACCTCGAGGCGGAGACGCCGGCTAGCGCCCTGGCCCTCGCCTGGGGCGTGCGTGGGCAAACCCCATCCGCGGCACCAAGCCCTGGCGGGTGACCGCGGCGGGCGCGCCCACCGCGCCACGCCTTCGGCCTATGGGCCCCGCTGCCCGTATGCGGTGCAGGGCATCGGTCGCACCGGGAACGCAAGGCGTCTACGACTCCGAGCGACCGCCGAGCGCGGCACGCACCGCCTCAAGCAGCTCCTGCGGCTCCGGCGGTGTCGGCACATATGACGCCGCGCCGGCCTGGAGCACGGTTTGGGCGGCGATGTCGGCCGGTGCCAGCACCACCACCGGCGGTGGGCGCTCCAGCCCGGCGCGCAGGGCGCGCAGAAAAATGCTCCCGTCGATGAAGGGCAGCTCCCAGTCCAGCACCACCAGGTCCGGTTGCCGTTCCTCAACCGCCACCAGCCCCTCCACGGCGTCGGCCGCCCGGAACGTGCGGAAGCCAGCGGCCTCCAGCGTGGCCGCGATCCGCTCCGCCTGCTCGGCGTCGTCGTCGACGATGAGCACCAGGGTACCGGTGAGAGCCACGCGCGGCAACCTCCAGGGCACGCGACGCCGCGGCGTCGGGCATCCCGGCTATCATAGCCCGGGACGCCCGAAAAGATCGCAGAAACCGGTTAAGAACGTGTAGACAGTGGGCGTAACTTGGGCGGAGAAGCACCTGCACGCGATACACTTCTGCAACAAAATACTTGACGGTTTATATGACGAAACGGACGTGGCGGGGCTAACCTCTGCCCGATGCAGGCGTTGAAGAGGCAGGTGGGTATGGTATCGGGACTGGCCCTCACGGAGACGTACATGGCGAGTGCGCTGAACCTGCCGGACAGACCGCGCCTGCTCTGGCGGGCGATGCGTGCCCTGGCGACCGAGCCGGGGCTGATGGCGGGGGTGCTGACCGCAGCCCGCCGCCGTAGCGCCCTGACCGATGCCGAGCTGGCCGACCGGTTAGCCCTTCCGCCGGAACGGCTACCGGTGCTAGCCTTATGCCGGCGGCCCGATCCCACCGCGACGGACTTCCTCGAGCGCGTTGCGGCGCTGGCCCGCTTTGCCGGCTGCGACCCTACCCGCCTGCGCGAGCTGCTGGTGGCAGCTGCGACCTCGGACGGTGGCTAATCGCGCCGCGATCGCGGTGTGAACGCCCTAGCGCGGCGACGGCCGATCGGGGTCCGGCAGCGGCGGCCGTAGCTCCACACCCGGCCGCAGGGTGAGCCCCGCCGGCACGTAGCGGGCGAATTCCGGCGTCAGCCGGTTGAGGCGATCCGCCACCCGCGCGTCCGCCAGCCGGTGCAGATACCGGTACACCGCCGCCCGCCGTACCTCCTCCAGTGCAGTCAGGCCCTCCGTCGGTGTCTCACCCAGCAGCAGCACCAGCGCCTCGCGGAACGGCGTCGACTTGCGCAGGTCGGCGGCCAGGAACAGCTCCGCCCGCGTCAGCCAGTTGTGCACCTGCTCGGCCAGGTGCGGCTGGCGGCCGAGATAGAACTGCAGATGCCCCACACCGACAGCGCCGCCAGCTCGTGCACGTTCACGCGGCTGACGGTGGTGCCGATCTGGAGCGGCAGGCCCAGCTCGCGGGCGGCGTGCATCGCCTGCCAGGTGCGGGCGAACGAACCGCGCACGCCGCGGAAGCGGTCGTGCGTCTCTGCCGTGGCGCCGTCCAGCGACAGGTGCAGGCGGTGCGTGCCCGCATCGCGCGCCCGCCGCAGCGCCGCCGGCGTCAGCCGGCCGGTGGCGCTGGGGGAGAAACCGACCTGCAGGCCGCGGGTGCGCGCGTGGGCGATGAAGTCAAAGCAGTCGGGCCGCATCAAGGGGTCGCCGCCGGTGATGACGAGCACCGGCGTGCCCATCGCCGCAACCTCATCGATGAGGCGTAAGCCTTCATCGGTGGTCAGCTCGCGCGGGTCGCGGCGGGGCCGGGCCTCGGCGCGGCAGTGCAGGCAAGCCAGGGCACAGGCGCGGGTGATCTCCCACGCCACCGTGAACGGCGCGTGGGCGAAGTCCACGTCCAGCAGCGACGGCGGGCGGCCGGAGGGAGCCGTACCGCGCGCCGGGGAAGGCGAGTCCATACGCACGCTCCTAGGCCCCGTGGTACGGTCGCCGGGCTTTGCTGTCTAGCCGGCGGACGCCCCACGCCCTGCCGGAAAAAGCCTGACAGCGGCCGCCCGCCTTGCCCGACAGACGGCCGCCATCCCCGGCAGGATGCTGGAAGCGACCAAACCCTCAACGATGCCCGCTAACGGGCACTGCCATGACCGCTGACCGCCGCGACGCCGCGGACGTCCCGGATTGGCTCACGCGCCTGCGCAGCGCGGACAGCCTGTTTGTCACCGATGAGCGGCAACGCGTGGTGCTGTGGTCCGGCTCGGCCGAACGCACGTTCGGCTACGCCGCCACCGAGGTGCTCGGTCGGCCGTGCTACGAGGTGGTCGCCGGGCTGAACCTCGCCGGCCACCCGGTGTGCCGGCCCGACTGCCAGGTGGCGGTCAACGCCCGGCGCGGGCGGGTAACGGCCTGCTACGACGTGCTCGCCCGCCGGCAGGACGGCAGCCGGGTGTGGCTGAACACCAGCATCCTGCTGGCCCCGACGGCGCCGAACGCTGATACCGGCAAAGGCACCTACCTCATCCACCTGGCCCGGGAGCTGGATCACGCGCCCGCCCCGCCCGGCACCCATGCGCTCGCCCATGCCGCAGAGGGGCGCGCCAATGCGCCGGCCGCCGGCGATGAGCGGCTCAGCCGGCGGGAGATCGAGGTGCTGCGGCTGCTGGCCGACGGCCGCACCACGGCCGAGATCGCCGCCGCGCTCACCGTGAGCCCCTTCACCGCCCGCAACCACATCAGCAGCATCCAGCGCAAGCTGGGCGCGCGCAACCGCGTCGAGACCGTCCTCCGGGCCGCCGCCCGCGGCCTGATCTGATCCCCCTCCCGGCCCTCCACCGGAATAGTACAAAGCTACCATGCGGTGGAGTGACGCGCGTGCAGACAATGGCCATGCAGACCTTCCGAGTAGTGGCGCACCTGCCGACGGCGGGCTGCGCGGCACGGGGTGCGGCGATGAAACGGGACCTGGCGATCGTGGCGGTGCTGTGGCTGGTGCTTACGGCGTTGGGCATCGCCGCGGCCCGGCTGGACTTCTTCCCGGTGGTGCGGGCCGACAAGGGCGAGGAGATCCGGCATGCCTTCCGGGTGCTGGTCTACCTGGCCGCGCCGGTGTTCGCCCTGGTGGTGGCGGTGCTGGCCTACAGCGTGCTGCGCTTCCGCCGCAGCGGCCCTCCCGTCACCGATGGCCCGCCGATCATGGGCCGCGGCGCGCTGCCGGTGGCCTGGTTCGGTGTGACGACGGCGCTGGCGGTGCTGGTGATGATCTACCCCGGCGTCACCGGCATCCCCAAGGTGTTCCGCAACCCGCCGCCCGACCTGGTGGTGCAGGTCCAGGGCACGCGCTGGAAGTGGATCGTGAGCTACCCGCAGTACCGGGTGACCACCCTCACGGAGTTGGTGCTGCCGGTCGACGCTACCGTGCGCTTCGAGGTGACGAGCCCGGACGTGATCCACTCCTTCTGGATCCCGGCCTTCCTCACCAAGATCGACGCCGTGCCGGGCATGACCACCGTCCTCACCCTGCGGCCCACGAAGACGGGCTCCTACGAGACGGACCAGACCCTGCGCCTCCAGTGCGCCGAGCTGTGCGGCCGCGACCACGCCCTCATGGCCATGCCGGTGCGGGTGGTGACACGGCAGGAGTTCGAGGCGTGGGTACGGGCGCAGGCGGGCCAGGCCGGTGCCGCGTTGGCACCTGTCGGCACGGCGCCGAACTAGCACCTGCTGGCGCCATGCCCGGTGGGCGGCCCGCACGGGTGGCGCGGGGAGGGACCCATGACGGATGCGATGGTTGAGGGGCAACCGGAACCGACGTACACGGGGTGGTACGCCGTCGGCCGCATGCTGCGCGGCGTGGCCTGGGCGGCGGTTGGGTTCGGCATCGGCGCCGGCCTGGTGGCGGTCATACGCACGCTGGCCGGTCGCAGCGGCTGGTCGCTGGAGCTGAGCATCACCGTCGGCTACGCCTTCGCGCTGGTGGGTTGGCTGATGGGCGTGGGCATGTGGGACCGGTGGGCGCGGGAGTGGTTCGGCCTGCCCACCAAACCCGGCCCGACCGACTGGGGGCGCTACTTCGCCTTTACCACCGATCACAAGGTGATCGGGGTGCAGTACCTGGTCACATTCATCGCCCTGTTCCTGCTCGCCGGCCTGCTGGCGATGCTCATTCGCCTGCAACTGCTCTCGCCCACCAACCCGCTCCTGCCCAACGACCGCTACAACAACGTCATGAGCCTGCACGGGATCATCATGATCGCTGTGGCCGTGGCCGGGGTGGTGGGGAGCTTTGGCAATTACATCGTGCCCCTGCAGATCGGCGCCGAGGACATGGCCTTCCCGCGCCTGAACGCGCTCAGCTTCTGGCTGGTGCCGCCCGTGGCCGTGATGCTGCTCCTGTCGCAGGCCTTCGGTGGCTGGGACAGCGGTTGGACGGCATACCCGCCGCTGAGCGTGCTCAACGCCAGCGGCCAAGTGCTGTTCAACCTGGCGATCATCACCTTCGGGCTGTCGTCCATCCTGGGCGGCCTGAACTTCCTGGCGACCATCATCTTCCTGCGCGCGCCGGGGATGACGTGGGGGCGGCTGCCGATCTTCACCTGGTCCATGTTCGCTATGTCGTGGATCGCGCTGCTGTTCACCCAGTTCTTCGCGGCGGCGCTCTTGATGGTGACCTTGGACCGGATCGCTGGCACCGCGTTCTTCAAAGCGATGGAGGGCGGCAAGCCGCTGCTGTACCAGCACATCTTCTGGTTCTACTCGCACCCGGCGGTGTACATCTTCATCCTACCGGCCTTCGGTATCGTCCTGGAGATCCTGCCCCACTTCGCGCGCAAGCCGCTGTTTGCCTACCGCTGGGCGGTGGGCGGCTTCTTGGGCATCCTCGGCGTGAGCGGCATCGTGTGGGCGCACCACATGTTCACCAGCGGCATGTCCAATCGCCTGCTGGCGCCGTTCCTCGTCACCACCGAGATCATCTCCATCCCTACCGGCCTGGTGTTCCTCGCCGCACTGGGCACCATCTGGATGGGCCGGTTGTGGCTGCGCGTGCCGATGCTGTTCGCCCTGGGGATGGTGTTCAACTTCCTCATCGGCGGCATCACCGGCATCTTCCTCGCCGACGTGCCCACCGACCTGCACCTCCAGGACACTTACTTTGTGGTGGCGCACTTCCACTACACCATCGTGGGTGGTGAGATCTTCGCCTTGATGGCGGCGCTGTACTACTGGTTTCCGAAGATCACCGGCCGGATGTACAACGAGCGCCTTGGCCAGGTCCATTTCTGGCTGATGTTCCTCGGCTTCAACGCCACCTTCCTGCCCATGTTCTGGGCGGGCATCCACGGTATGAACCGCCGCATCGCTACCTATCCGTCGAGCCTGCAAGGGATAAACGTGTTCATCAGCACGATGGCGTTCCTGCTCGGTGCCAGCTTCCTGGTGTTCGTGTCCAACATGCTGCGCTCGCTGCTGCGCGGCGAGCGCGCCCCGGCCAACCCGTGGCAGGCGCGCACCCTGGAGTGGCAGACCACCTCACCGCCGCCGGTGGAGAACTTCCCGGTGCCGCCCGTCGTGCACGGCCACCCGTACGACTACGGCGTGCCCGGCGCGGCGGCGCACGGCCTGGTGCCGGCGCCGGCGGCGGGCGACTGAGCACCCGGTGCGAGGACGGTGAACGGTCATGGACAACGAGCTGGAAGACACCCATCCGGTACGACTGGGCTGGCTGGTGTTCGCGGCGCTGGCCGTGTTCACCGCCGTGGAGTACATCGTCGCGGTGGAGGTGGGGCGGAACCTGGCGTTCTTGTTCGTGCTCGCCCTGATCAAGGCCGGGCTGATCATCCGCTATTTCATGCACATCGTGGCGCTGTGGCGCGCACCGGAGGAGGGGCACTAGATGGTCACCGCACCGCTGGGTGAACCGTTGTCTGCCGGGATGGCACACGCCGCCCACCCGTCCCCCGCCCGTCGGCTGGCCATTAACCAAGCCGGTCTGTGGCTGTTTTTCTTCTCGGAGTCGTTTCTGTTCGGCGCCCTGCTCGCCGCCCGCTTCTACCTGGCCGGCGCCGAGCGGCCGGCGCACCTGAACCAACTGCTGGGCCTCGGGATCACGTCCATCCTGCTCGCGAGCAGCGTCACCGCCTACCAGAGCGAGGCGGCGATCAAGCAGGGGCAGATCGGCCGGTGCCTGGCCTACCTGGCCGCCACCATCCTGCTCGGCCTGGTGTTCGTGGCCGGGGTGGGCGTGGAGTGGAGCACGGCCGAATTCGGCATCGCCGAGCCCTACGGCACCGCCTTCTTCGCCATGACCGGGCTGCACGCCTCGCACGTGGTGAGCGGTATCGGCATCCTGGTGCTGGTGTACCGCCTGTGCCGGCGCGGCCGCTTCTCCAAGGGGCGCTCCTGGGGTGTGGAGGCCGCCGTCAAATACTGGCACTTCGTGGACGTGGTGTGGGTGTTCTTCTACCCCGCCCTCTACCTGGTGAGCTGGTAGAGGGACGACGCCCGGGAACGGGCTGAGGTGAGTGCGCGGCACCCTTTGCTCACAGGGCGGCGATGATCGCATCGGTGAACGCGCGCGTGCCCACGGTGCGCCCGTGCGGGCGACGGGGCAGGTCGGCGGTGGTGACCTCGCCCGTGCGCAGCACCTCGGTGACGGCCTGCTCGATGCGGGACGCGGCATCCGCCTCCCCGATATGGTGGAGCAGCATAACGGCGGTGAGGATGGCCGCCGTGGGGTTGGCCTTGTCCTGACCAGCGATGTCCGGCGCGCTGCCGTGCACCGGCTCGAACACCGCCGCTCGCTCGCCGAAGTTGGCGCCGGGCGCTAGCCCCAGCCCGCCTACCAGACCGGCGCACAGGTCGGAGACGATGTCGCCGTACAGGTTGGGCAGCACCAGCACGTCGAACGCCTCTGGGCGTTGCACCAGTTGCGCGCACAGGTTGTCCACGATCAGGTCGCCGAAGCCGATATCCGGGTATCCCTGCGCCACCTCGCGCGCCACGCTCAGGAACAGCCCGTCCGAGGACTTCATGATGTTCGCCTTGTGCACGGCCACCACCCGCCGCCGCCCGTGCCGACGGGCGTATTCAAACGCGAAGCGGATGATCCGCTCTGAGCCGTGGCGGGAGATCAGCTTGATGGAGATGCCCACGTCCTCGGACAGGGTGAGGTTGGTGTGGCGTTCCACCCAGTGGATGAGGGAATCGGTGACCGGCGAGCCGTACTCGAACTCGATGCCGGCGTAGACGTCCTCCGTGTTCTCGCGGATCACCACGATGTCCACGTGTCCGAAGCGGGCCGGCACCCCCGGGTAGGATTTGGCCGGCCGCACGGCGGCGTACAGGTCAAGCGCCTTGCGCAGGGCCACGTTCACGGAGCGGAAGCCGGAGCCGACGGGCGTGGTCACCGGCCCCTTGAGCGCCACGCCGGTGCGGCGGATCGAATCCAGCACCCGCTCCGGCAGCGGGGTGCCCTCGCGCTCGGCTACGGCCGCCCCCGCCTCCTGCACGTCCCAGCGCACACGCACGCCGGCAGCCTCGACCACCCGGCAGGCGGCGCCGATCACCTCCGGCCCGATGCCGTCGCCCGGAATCAGCGTGATCTCGTGCGTCATCGCCCCCATGATGGCCCTTCGCGGGCCGTGGGGCCAGTGTCCGGCTACAGGCGGCGGACGCCCGCGCTCGACCACCGCTCGGCGGCCGGTTCCGTCCACCCGCCGCCGCGGAGCTGATGCCGATGCCCGGGCCGGTTGGGCGCCGGCGCGGTCACCCCCACGGTGGTGCGGTGGTAGTGCATGCGGTCCCGCGCCACCGCCACCGCCTCCACGCGCACGCCGCGGGCAAAATGGTCGTGCTCCGGCTCACCGTTCGGCCGATGCTGCAGCCGCTGCCGGACATCCAGCGCCGGGGTCACTATCCCTCGATGCTTCGTCTGCATCACCGCGACACCTCCCGGCACGGGTGTCGAAGCGGCCGGGGAAAGCGCTAGCCCGCGCGGTTGGTGACCGCCCGGTACGGCGACCAGTTCGCCCCGGCCGCGGCACACAGCCTGCGCCGGCCGCGCCGTGCTTGCCATCCGGCGATTGCCCTATCGACGCGCCGGCGTCCCCCGAATCGTGTTTTCCCCTGCGATCCCGGACCCATCGCTCCGATGCTCTGAACGGACCCCTTCACCCGCACCGCGGGGTAGCATGGAGGTACGGCACGGCCAGGCCAAGGGGCGGACGGCATTGACGGACATCGCCATCCACACCGAAAACCTCACGCGCGACTTCGGGCCGGTACGCGCGCTGGAAGGCCTCTGTTTGACCGTGCCGGCTGGCGTGGTGTTCGGCTTCCTGGGCACCAACGGCGCGGGCAAAACCACTACCATCCGCCTCCTGCTCGGGCTCCTGGAGCCGACGCACGGACGGGCGACGGTCCTGGGCTTTGACACGCGCCGCCAGGCGGCCGCGATCCGGGAGCGCACCGGCGCCCTGCTGGAGCACCCCGGTATCTACGAGCGGTTGACGGCGGAGGACAACCTCGACTTCTACGGCCGGGTGTGGCGCATCCCCGCCCGCGCGCGCCGGGCCCGCATCCGCGAGTTGCTCACGCACTTCGGGCTGTGGGAACAGCGCCGGCAACGGGCCGGCACGTGGAGCCGGGGCATGAAGCAGAAGCTGGCCGTGGCGCGGGCGCTGCTGCACCACCCGCTGCTGGTCTTTCTGGATGAGCCGACGGCGGGCCTGGACCCGGTGGCGGCCGCCGCGCTCCGCGAGGACCTGGCGGAGCTGGTGCGCCGGGAGGGCGTCACCGTGTTTCTCACCACGCACAATCTGAGCGAGGCGGAGAAGCTCTGCAACCTGGTGGGCGTCATCCGCCAAGGTCGGTTGCTCGCCGTCGGGCACCCCGACGAGCTGCGGGCGCGGGCCGGCGGCGCGCGGGCCGAGATCGTGGGGCGGGGGTTCGGGCCGGCGCTGTTGGCGGCGCTGCGCGCGCGGCCGGAGGTGCGCGGCGTCCAGGCGCAGAACGGCCGCCTGCTCATCGACCTGCATCCCGGTGTGTCGGGACTGGCGCCCCTGGTGCGCCTGGCGGTGGAGGCGGGCGCGGAGGTGGAAGAGGTGCACCGCGGCGCGCCCAGCCTGGAAGAGGCGTTCCTGGCGCTGGTGGAGGGAGGCCCATGACCGCGTTCCTGGTGGACGTGCGCACCGTGGTGTGGAAGGAGTGGGCGGAGTTCGTGCGCCAGCGCAGCACCGTGATCGGCATGCTGTTCTTCGTGCTCGTGTTTGGGGTGTTCATCCCGGTGCAGCGCGGGCGGGAGTGGCTCATTTCCGGCGTGCCGTTCCTCAACGCGGCGATCTTCCCAGCCACGCTCGCCTTGGGCGTCGTCGCCGATTCCTTTGCCGGCGAGCGTGAGCGCCACACCCTGGAAACCCTGCTCGCCAGCCGGCTGTCCGATCAGGCTATCCTGCTGGGTAAGTTCGCGGCCATTGTCGGCTACGTGTGGGGCCTGACCACGGCCAGCCTGCTGGCGGCCGCGGCGGCGGTGAACGTGGCCGAGCCGACGGGCGGACCGGCCTTCTACCCCGCCCGCCTCCTGGTGAGCGGCCTCGTCTTCGGCGCGCTCAGCGCCGGCCTGGCGGCGGGTGTGGGCATCCTCGTCTCCCTGCGGGCGGCGACCGTGCGCCAGGCAGCGCAGGTGCTCACTATCGGGTTGATGGGCCTGATCTTCGCCGTGGTGGCCGGCGCCAGCGCCCTCCCTGACGGGTGGAAGCACCGGTTGGTCGAAACCGTCCGTGGACTCGGGCCGACGGCTACCTTGCTCATCGCCGGGGCGGCGCTGCTGGTCGTGGACAGCGTGCTGCTGGCGATCGCCGCCCTGCGCTTCCGCCGCACCCGCCTCCTCCTGGACTGAAGCCACCTTGGGCACGTGGCGTGACCTGAACGCGGATGGCCCCATGGCACGGGGGCTGTGGCCCCCCGGCTCGCGACAGAGGTTGCGCCTGCACGGCCCTTGCTGGGGGCGTGATTGGTGCCTGTTGGGCTGTCTTGCCCGGCACACGCCGGTATGGCCTCGCCCCTCTGGCCCAGCCGGCCCGCTCCCGGCAACTGCGCCGCTTCGCCCGCGCGCCAGGACCGCGCCTCTTCGGGCTAGCAGCCATCTGGCGTGTCGCTGGGATGCCTCAACGCAATGCACGGCACCCTCGTCCCACGGCAGCCGCCTAGGCCGCGCGCCACGCGCGCCCCTATCGGCCCTCCCACGCCGCCGTCACCCTGCAGCGGACTGGCTCACGGCACGGCACGACGACGCTTGACATGGTCGGACCACGAGCCTAAAGTGTAGCCGCTCTTAATCGGGCCGATTCGGAACTTACGTGATGGGACTGCACATGTACTAAGTGTGCCTGGAAGACGGGGGGAGGACATGGCCAGCAGGGATGACCTCTTCGATGAGGAGCCAGAACAACCGGACCGGCGGGAACCGCCGCCGCAGGCGCCTGCCGGCACCACCCAGGGGTTCAGCCGCCGCCGCTTTCTCACCGGCGCGGTCGTCGCCGCGGCCGGGGCGGTGGCCGGAGCGGGCGCGATGGTCGGGGTAGGCGCGCTGCGCGAGGGCGGCGGGGGTGGCGGAGGCGGGGGGCAGGCCACCGCGGCGGTGCAGGAGGCCGAGGGCATTACCCTCGGCATCCCGGTGGACCGTGAGATCGCCCAAGCCGTGGTGAGGCTGAACGTCAACGGCAAGGATTACTGGTTGCAGGTAGCAGCGCACGAGACGCTGGCCGAGGTGCTCCGCCAGCACCTGGGTCTCACGGGCACAAAGGTTGCCTGCGACCGTTCTGAATGCAGCGCCTGCACAGTGCTCGTGGACGGTGTCCCCCAGAACTCTTGCTCGCTCCTGGCCATCCGCGAGGAAGGCAAGAAGATCATCACCATCGAAGGGCTGGCAGAAGGCACGGAGCTGAGCCCGGTGCAGCAGGCGTTCATGGAGCATATGGGCTTGCAGTGCGGCTTCTGCACGCCCGGCCAGATCATGCAGACCACCGCCCTGCTGCGCGCCAACCCGCGCCCCACGGAGGCAGATATCCGCCGGGCGATGTCGGGCAACCTGTGCAAGTGCGGGGCTTACCCGAACATCATCGCCGCGGTACAGGCCGCCGCCAAGAGCATGGGTGGTGCGTAGGCGGGGGATGGGAACGGGGTACAGACCATGGCAGAGATAGCGAAGGCCGCTTCCATCCGGTATGTCCAGGGCGAGCTGGTTGAGGCCACCCCGGAGATGATCGAGCGGGAGGCGCGCTCGCGTGAGCGCACCGGCGTTGCCCAAATCGAGCGCGTGATGCGGGGCGAGGAGCGGCCCGCCGATGTCGCCAGGGACCGCGCCGCGCTGCGTGCGGCCGGTCTCGAGCCGGAGCGCGGGCCGGGCGCTGAGCTGAAGGTCCCGCCCGGCAGTGTGGTAGGCCGCCCCACCGTGGACGTGCGCGCGCGGGACAAGGTCACGGGCCGAGCCAAATACTCGGTCGACACCTACCTGCCCGGCATGCTCTATGCCAAGGTCCTGCGCTGCCCCTACCCGCACGCGCGGGTCACCAAGATCGATACCAAGAAGGCCGCCGCCTACCCCGGCGTGCACGCCGTCATCACCTTCGAGGACGTCCCGAAGAACGTGGCGCGCCCGGCCCTCACCGGCGAGCCGGCGTTCGCCGGGGACCCCGTTGCTGCCGTCGCCGCCGAGTCCGAGGCGATCGCCGAGGAGGCCCTGGCGCTCATTGAGGTCGAGTACGAGCAGCTACCTTTCGTGCTCGATCCGCGTGAGGCGATCAAGCAAGGGGCACCGCTCGTGCGCAGCTCGCTGAGGAGCAATCACGCCCGCGAGCCCCAGTTCAGCTACCAGCGCGGCGACGTGGCCAAGGGCTTTGCCGAGGCCGATCTCACCGTCGAGGTGGAGGTCGAGACCTCCTACGAGCAGCACGTGGCGATGGAGCCCCATAACGCCGTCGCCGTTTGGGACGGCGCCTATCTCACCTTGATCACGGGCACGCAATGGCCGCACGGCATGGCCATCGCCATCGCCAATGAGCTGCAAATCCCGCAGAGCAACGTCCGCGTCATGGCCGGCGACACGGGTGGCGGCTGGGGAGATAAGACCGGCCGCCATGGCTACCACATCATCACCGCCCTGCTGGCGAAGAAAACGGGCCGCCCCGTGCGCTGGGAGCTGAGCCGCAAAGACATCTTTCTGGAGATGGGCCACAACTACCCGCTCATCGCCAGGGCAAAACTGGGCCTGAAGCGGGACGGGACCATCACCGCCCTGGAAGGTACCTCGTACATTCCCGGCGGCGCCTACGGCGCCCCGGCCAACAGCGACGACTGGGAGTCGGCCATCCGTACCTACAAGATCCCGAACGTGAAGGTGAACGGATTCTCCGTCTATACCAACACGGTCGTCACCTCGCCGTTGCGCTCCGTGGGTGAGGCCTCAGGCAACTTCCTTACTGAGAACCTGATGAACCGCGCCGCCGAGGCGCTGGATATGGACCCGCTGGAGTTCCGCCTCAAGAACATCGAGACGCAGGTGGACCAGGTCACCAACCTGCCCTACTCCAGCTGCGCCCTGCGCGAGTGCCTGGAGCGAGGGGCGGAGTTGTTCCGCTGGAAGGAGCGCTGGAAGGGCTGGAAGAAGGGAGAGCGCGACCTGAGCAAGCCGCAGCGCGGCATCGGCATGATGTGCTTCATCTGCAACAAGGGGGCCAACTCGCCGCCGATGACCGCCGTGGTCCAGATCCAGGGCGACGGCTCGGTAGTGGTGAACACCGGTGCGGCCGATATCGGCGGCGGGCAGCGTACCGCCTGGATGATGATCGTGGCCGAGACGGTGGGCGTGCCGCTGGAGAGCGTGCGCATCAACTCGATGGACAATCAGGCCGGCCCGGACGCGCTCGGCATCTTCGGCAGCCGCGGCACCAAGTCGGTCGGGACGGGCATGCTCTACGCTGCCCGCGATGCGCGCAACAAGCTCCTACAGGGTGTCGCCTTTAAGTGGAAGCTGCCGAACATCGACGACCTCGATATCAAGAACGGCATCGTCTTTCGCAAGAGCGACCCGGACAACAAGGACTACCGGATGACCGTCGCCGAGGCCGCGGCCTCCGGAGTGATCATCGTGGATGACCAGCCCCGGCCAGCCGCCGGCACCATCGTGGGCGAGGCGCGCGTGCCCGCCTTCAGCGGGTACTCGCAGAAGACCTTCGGCGCCGGCTTCTACGAGGTTGAGGTAGACCCCGGCACCGGCTACGTGAAGGTGATCGAGGCGGTGCAGGTACACGACGTGGGGCGGGCCATCAACCCGATGGGCCTGATCAACCAGATCCACGGCGGCATCACGCACGGCATCAACAAGGCCCTCACCGAGGAACTGGTGTATGACCCGCCCACCGGTGTGGTGGTCAACGCCAACCTCGACGAATACAAGCTCCACATGATCGACGCCACGCCGGAGAAGATCCAGGTCGATTACGTGGAGCCGTACGACGTGGTGGGCCCGTACGGGGCCAAAGGGATTGGCGAGCCGGCCCTGCTGCCGCCTTCTCCCTGCATCCACGCGGCGATCTACGACGCCGTTGGCGTCTACATCAACCGCCAACCCATGACACCGGTACGGATCCTGAATGCGCTCCGGGCGAAGACCGGGTGATCGGGGGCAGAGGAGCCAGCGATGCGGACAGTACGATACCTCAAGGCCACGAGCTGGAGACAGGCTTCCCGCGCGCTTGCCCGCAACCCGAAGGCACGCGCTATCGCCGGCGGGAGCGACCTGCTGGGCTGGATCAAGGACGGCATCACCGGCAAGGGCGCGCCCCGCCCGGAGACCCTCGTCGATATCCGCACCATCCCGGATAGTGACCGGATCGAGTTCAAGCCGTCCGAGGGGCTGACAATCGGCGCCCTGGCGACGCTAGCGGCGATCGAGTCCTCCCCGGAGGTCCGGCAGCACTACCCCGCCCTGGCGAAGGCGGCCGGCGCCGTTGCCTCGCCCAACATCCGCCATGTGGGCACCATCGGCGGCAACGTCAACCAGCGCCCGCGCTGCTGGTACCTCCGCAACACCGAGTTCGACTGCTACAAGAAGGGCGGCAACTTCTGCTTCGCCGTCACCGGCAAGAACACCTACCATGCCATCCTGGGCGGCGAGCTGTGCTACATCGTCCACCCCTCGGACACGGCCCCGGTTCTGGTGGCGCTGGACGCCACGGCGGTGATCAGCGCTCCGGACGGCGAGAAGACGGTACCCTTTGAGAGGTACTTCATCGGCCCGCGCGTGGACGTGCTGCGCGAGAACGTCCTGCAGCAGGGCGAGCTGCTGAAGGAAATCCGCATCCCCGCGCCCAAGCCCGGCACGGGGATGTCCTTCCTGAAGGCGCAATGGCGCGGCCAGACTTATGACTTCGCCCTGGCGAACGTCGCCACCGTGATCACAAAAAAGGATGGCAAGGTCGAGGACGCCCGCGTGGTACTCAGCGGCGTGGCGCCCACGCCCTACCGCGCTACCGCGGCCGAGGAGGTCCTCAAGGGCAAGGCCGTGGATACTGAGCTGGCCCGGACGGCCGCCGACCGCACGCTGCTCGCCGCGCGTCCGATGACCGACAACGCCTACAAGGTCACCCTCGCCAAAACCCTGATGGTACGCTCCATTTTGGAGGCATGGGCCTCAGCATGACCGCAGCATCGGACAACGAACCGACCCTGCCGGCACCGACGAATCCCGGCCGGCGCGCGTTTCTGAAGCAGGCGGGGGCGGCGGCGGCGTCCGTCGCCCTCGTCGGGTTGGGCTTCGGCGGCGTCCTCAAAGGACCCGCTTTCCCCTCTATCGCCGAGGCGAGCGGGGTGATCATGCCCGACCCATCGCTGTGTATCGGGTGCCTCACGTGTGAGGTGGCCTGCTCCGAGGTGCACCGCGAGGCCGGACTCTCCGACCTCCCCCGTATCCGCATCTACAACCGCCAGGACGTGACGCCGAAGCCGGAGATCGTGCAAAGCTTCGGCAACCGTGGTCGCTTCTTCCAGCTCGTCTGCGTCCAGTGCCCGGACGCGCCCTGCCTGGCCGTCTGCCCCGTGGACGCCCTGCGCGTAGACGAGCACACCGGCGCGCGGGTGATCGACCGGGAGACGTGCATCGCCTGCGGCAAGTGCGAGCGGGCCTGCATTTTCCCCGCCCCCAAGGAGAGCCAGGCCACGAACAACGAACGTTTCGGCCAGCGCAGCCGCATCACCTATGACGAGAAGCTCAACGTCTACACCAAATGCGACCTGTGCTACTTCCGGCCGGAAGGCCCAGCCTGTATCGAGCGCTGCCCGGTCAATATCCGTATCCAGCAGGGACTCATCAAGAGCGACGTGTTCTGCCTCGACCTTCTCAAGCCGGTAGACGCCGCGAACTTCCGCAAGATGCGTCAGCAGCAGACGGTCACGTGAGGGATAAGCGATGAGCGTGGTGGACAAGGGAGCGACGGGGCATGTGCCCGCCCAGCCAGCGGCCCCGGGCGTCAGGCGGGTGCCACGCTGGGTGGCACCGCTCGTCATGGCGCTGGCCGTGCTGGGTGCCGCCCTTGTGCTGCTCTCAATCGGCCGGGACGAGGGGGCGCGCGACTGGTACCGCGGCCGGCTGGGGGGCAGCAACCTCTACACCCTGAACGTCGCCTTCACCCGGCTCCTGCCCTTCCTCGCCGGCGCCGGTGTCGCCCTCGCCCTGCTGCAGCGCCAGCGCCGGCGTCGCGGTCACGCCCACACAGCCGACTCGCTCCAGCGCCATGAGCTGAGCGAAGTTGTGACGCACTGGGTGAACGCGGTGGGCATCGGTCTCGGGCTCATCACCGCCGCCTGGCTGCTGCGGTGGCTCGGCAGGCCCTTTTCGCTGGAGACGACGTATGCGCTCCACTTTCTCGGGGCTGGACTCACGGTGGCGGCCGTGGCGCACCACCTCACCTACCAGCTCGTGGGCGGCGGCACGGGCCTCATCCCCCGCTCACGGGCGGACTTGAAGAACGCGCTTGCCGAGGTCGTGAGCTACTTCGGTGTCTACCGCGGCCTGCGCGGCGCCTTCGGCGTGCAGCTTCCCCTACCGGTGCGACGGCCTATCCAGCGCCTCCTACGCCGCTTCAACATCGTTCCAGACCCGGCCGGCAAATTCCTGGCGACGGAGAAGGTGCTCTCCTATTCGGTGTGGGCGCTCCTGATCGGGGTCGTCGTGATCACCGGTATCCTCAAGACGCTGCACTACATCATCGCCCTGCCTGCTGGTGTGCGCCAATTCGTGACCTTCCTGCACGACGGCGCGACGATCTTCTTACTCGTGTTCCTCGCCGTCCACGTGTCCGCCCTGGTCCTGGTGCCGCGCAACTGGCCGTTGCTGAAATCGATGTTCACCACCCGTGTCCCTCGGCGCTACGTTGAGGAGCACCTGCCCCGCTGGGCCGAGGAGAACGAGCGGAAACCCGACACCTGATGGCAGCCGCAGAGCGCCCTGAGCCGGGTGGCACGCGCTGCACACGGATGGCTCTGAGACGCGGCGGGAGGCGCCGCCCACTCCCCGGTGGCCATCGACCACCCGTGGCAGACGCGGTATGGCGTCCGTACCGATGAGGGTTCACGCCCGCGTCTCGTCGTCACCGTCCGCGCCCACCCAGGGCTCTATTTGGAGATCGTGTGAGGACGTCACGCACCTCAGGCCGGTGTGTCGCCATCCAGCGCGCGCAGGAACTCGAGCATGGCGGCGGTGACCTCGGCCGGCCGCTCCTGCTGCGTCCAGTGACCGCAGCCCGGCAGGACGATCGAGCGGCGCAGGAGCGGCACGGTCTGCGGCAGCGCCTCGATCGCCGCCTGCGTGAAGGAGCGTACGCCGTCTCGCTCGCCCACGATGAACAGCGCCGGCACGCGCACCTTGGTGCCCTGGAAGGGGGCCATCAGCTCCCACGTGCGGGTGAAGTTGCGGTACCAGTTGAGCGGGCCGCGAAAGCCGGTGCGCGCGAACTCGCGCGTGTAGACGTCGATGTCCTCCTCGGTGAGCCAGGCGGGAAGCGTGTCTGGATCGGTGGTGGCATCCAGGAATTTGGCCGTTTTGGACAGGGGCGCGCGCCAGCGGTGCTCTGGGGGCGGATCGCCGGAGGCCGAGTAGAGCATACGGCGGATGGTGGCGCGCACGTCCCGCTCCAGCTCCGCCTCGGCCACGCCGGGTTCCTGGAAGTAAAGGATGTAGAAGAAGTTGTCGCCCGCCATGGCGCGCATGGCGGACAGCGGCTCCACGGGCCCGCGCGGGGTGTAGGGCACGCTCAGGCCGATGACGCCACGGAAGCGGTCGGGCCGCAGCAGGGCGCAGTGCCAGGCCACGGGCGCGCCCCAGTCGTGCCCGGCGACGACCGCCGTTTCCTCGCCGAGCGCGTCTAGCAGACCGACGATATCGCCCACGAGGTGGAGCTGGGTGTACCGCTCGACCTCCGCCGGTCCGCCGGTCTGACCGTAGCCGCGCTGGTCGGGCGCCACGACGTGGTAGCCGGCCTCGGCCAGGGCATGGAGCTGATGGCGCCAGGAATACCAGCACTCGGGAAAGCCGTGCAGGAGCAGCACCAGCGGCCCCTGCCCGGCCTCGGCGATGTGCATCCTCAGGCCGTTGCTCTCCACAAACCGGTGCGTGATCGCCGCCACGGGACACTCCTCAGCCGGCCGGCTACCGCGGCCGCCCTCGTATCATACACGTTGCTTCGACCCGCAGGTCGATGGGCACGGTAGCGCGTCCGTGCCGGCCGCCTGCCTCGACCTCGGCGACTGTGTATCATGCCGCCGGAGGCATGGCCCCTCCGGGGGCTGGGACCGACAGAGGTGCTGCGATGGTGGACCACGCGGATCTGATCTTCACCGGCGGCCGGGTGCACACGGTCAACGCCGCCAACGACATCGCCGAGGCGGTGGCCGTGGGCGGCGGGCGCATCCTGGCGGTGGGCAGCGACGCCGCGGTGCGGCCGCTCGCCGGGCCCGGCACGCGCGTGGTGGAACTGCGCGGTCGCTCCCTCCTGCCCGGCCTGATCGACGCCCACGCCCACTTCGCCGGTCTAGGCGCCGCCATGGCCGCCATCGACTGCAAGGCGCCGGGCATGCAGTCCATCCGCGCCCTGCAAGAGGCGGTGCGCCGGCGCGCGGCCCAGCTCCCGCCCGGCACGTGGATCCGCGGCCGCGGCTACGACCAATCCCGCCTGGCGGAACGCCGCCACCCCACCCGCGACGACTGGGATGCCGTGGCGCCGCACCACCCGGTGATCTTCACCCGCACCTGCGGCCATATCTGTTCCGTCAACAGCCTGGCCATGAAGCTGGCTGGTGTGGACAATTCCACCCCCGACCCGCCCGGCGGCCGCTACGACCGCGCCGACGGCCGTAACCTGGGCGTGGCCTACGAGACGGCGCAGGCGCCGCTCCAGCAGGCCGCGGCCCTCTCCCCGGCGGAGTACCGGGATGCCCTCCTCCGCGCCGACCGGGCCTACCTGGCGGCCGGGGCCACCACCGTGCACGACGCCGGCGGCCTCACCGGCCCTGCCTTCGGCCCCTGCCAGGAGCTGGTGACGGCGGGCAGGCTGTACGTGCGCCTGTACGCCTTCGTCACCGTGAACAGCCTGCAGCACCCCTTGCTGGGCCTCTTGCCCAGCGGCCTGCGCACCGGCTTCGGCGATGACCGTCTGCGCCTGGGCGCCTTCAAGGTCATCACCGACGGCTCCAGCAGCGGTCCCACCGCCGCCACGCGCGCCCCCTACACCTCCAACCCAGACGACTGCGGCATCCTCTACTGGCAGCAGGAGGAGCTGGACGACCTCATCGGCCGCGCCCACCGTGCCGGCTGGCAGTGCACCGTGCACGCCGTCGGCGACCGGGCTATCGAGCAGACCTTGAACGCTATGGCCCGCGCCCAGCGCGAGGTCCCACGGGAGGGGGTGCGCCACCGCATCGAGCACTGCGGTATCTGCCCGCCGGACCTACAGCAGCGGGTAGCGGCCCAGGGGGTCATCCCGGTGATGCAGCCCGCCTTCTTCTGGGAGTTCGGCGACGGGTACCTCCGCAACTACGGCCGGGAGCGCGCCGACACGATGTTCCCCGTCCGCAGCCTGCTCGCCCGCGGTGTGCCCGTGGCCGGCAGCTCGGACGCGCCGGTGACGGACTACCGGCCGCTGTTCGGCATCCAGCAGGCGCTTACCCGCGCCACCATGGACGGCGACGTCTGCGGCCCGGACGAGCGCGTGGACCTCACGGCCGCCATCCGCATGTACACCGCCCACGCCGCCTACGCCGCCTTTGAGGAGGACCGAAAGGGCAGCATCGAGCCCGGCAAAGTCGCCGACCTGGTGCTGCTGGCCGAAGACATCACCCGTGTGCCGACCGATACGATCCGCGACGTCGGCGTGCTCATGACCGTGGTGGGCGGCGCGGTGGTCTACGAGGCCTGACGACGGGCAACCGCTCACCGGCGCGGCCAGGCGGGGTTGTGGGCGGGCAGGTACCTATCCGTCAGGGGGCGCACCGCCCCACGCTCCCGGTCCACGACGACGATCTGCGATTGGCCGTCGCGCACGGACACGAAGGCGATCTCGCGGCCGTCCGGTGACCACACGGGACGGCGGTCCGCGCTGCCGGAGGAGATCCGTCGCACCGCACCGCCCTCAGCCTCGGCCACGTAGATGCTCCACCGGCCGTCCTCCAACCCGGCAAAGGCGATGAACCGTCCGTCCGGCGACCAGGCCGGCTGCACCTGCCGGTTAGGCGCGGGGGTCAGCGGCCTGGGCGCGCTGTCGAGCGTGTCACCGACGAACACCCGCGGCAGCCCGTCCACCAGGCGCACGAAGGCGAACTGCAGACCGTCCGGCGCCCAGCTCGGCTGCGAGCCGCCGCCCGGGCCGTGCGTGAGCTGCCGTACCGCGCCTCCTTCGGCGGCGACCATGTACACCTGCTCGCGGCCGCCGCGGTCGGAGACGAACAGCAGCCAGCGTCCGTCCGGCGACCAAACGGGCATGCGGTCCTGCCCCGGCCCATCGGTGATGCGGACCGGCTGCTCGCCCGCGGCGCCGGCCACGTACAGGCGCATGGCGCCCTCCCGGTCGGAGGCGAACGCCAGGCGGGTCCCATCAGAGGACCAGGCCGGGTCCACGTCATCCCAGGCGCCGCCGGGCAGGATGTGCGCGGTGTCCCTGTCCCCCAGCGTCGCCAGCCGCCAATGTCCGTTCACGAACGTCTGGTAGGCGAGGGGCGCCGTGACGGTTGCGGGGGCGCCGGTCACCGTGAAGCGCGCTCGTGCCGGTGCCACGCCGGGAAGCGGCAACCCATCCCGGTCGACGGGCATGACCCACACCGTGTGTGGTCCGGGCGTCAGGTCCAGGGTGAGGGTCGTCTCCGCCGTGACGGTCACGCCGGGCAGCCCGAGGGGCGCCGGCAGGCCGGCGGCCAGGACGGTCGCCGGGTCCAGGTCCACGAAGTAGGCCAGCCCAAGCCCGGCCTGGTCCGAACCAGTGGGCGGCTGTACCGTCACGCCCACCGGCGCGGTCACCTCCGCGCCGTCCGCCGGTGACAAGATCACGACCGCCGCCGCGCGGTTGTCGCCCGCAGTCGTCGCGGCCGGTGGCGCGGTGATATGCACCCCGACGCGCCGGTGATGGTTCACCGTGAGGATCAGGAGGGCAAGCAGGGTCATGGCGGCGGCCACCGTGTAGGCCCGGCGCGGCGACCGTTGCAGCCAGGCCAGACCGCGCGGCACGGCCATGAGCGCGTCTCGGAGGGATAGCCGCCGTAGTGCCCCGCTCGCTGACGTGGACCAGGGGCGCGTGGACCGCTGGAACTGCTCCGGCACCGCCGCGATGGGCGCTCGCTCCATGCCGGCCCACGCGGGCATGTTCAGGCAGGCCAGCGCTACGAACCCCTCATGTCCCAGTGGGGTCTGCACCTCCGCGAACTTGCCCAGCACGCGCCGGATCCGCACCGGCTGTCCGGCCGCCAGCGTGGCGATGGGGCGGGCGTTGGGCAGCGGCCGGTCGAGGAGCGCCAAGCCGTTCCGGCGCACCTGCACCGGCCGCGACCGGCCGGTGCAGGGAGGCGCGGGCACGCCGCAGTCCGGGCAGGGACGGCTCGGGGCCTGCAGGGTGAAGCGGCAGCTCGGGCAGCGTATCATGGTGCATCCCCGCTGGACAGGCGGCGAATATCGTAACCAACCCGCTACTCGTCTAATCGGCAGGCGACGGGCGGAATATCAGGGCTTGGTGCCGGGGTCCGCGCCCCTGTCGAGACGGGACCGGGCGACTACAATGAAGCCGTCTCTACCGGAGGTGGCGTGTGGACTTTGAGCTGGACGAGGCGCACCGCCTGCTGCGCGATACCGTGGCCGCCTGGGCCGAGCGCGAGATCGGCCCGATCGCCGATGAGATCGACCGGCGGGACGAGTTCCCGCCCGAGCTGTGGGCGAAGATGGGGCAGCTCGGCATCCTCGGCATCACGGTGCCGCCGGAGTACGGCGGCGCCGGGTTCGACCTGTTGGGGGGCGTGCTGGCCATCGAGCAGATCGCCCGCTTCTCGGGCTCGGTGGCGCTGTCCTACGGCGCCCACGCCAACCTGTGCACGCAGAACATCTACCGCAACGGCACCGAGGAGCAGCGCCGCCGCTACCTGCCGCCCCTGTGCGCCGGGCAACACGTCGGTGCCCTGGCCATGACCGAGCCGGACGCCGGATCGGACGCCGTAGGCGGCATGCAGACGCGCGCCGTGCGCGACGGCGACGACTATGTGCTCAACGGCACCAAGATGTTCATCACCAACGGGCCGGTGGCGGACACCATCCTGCTGTACGCCAAGACCGCGCCCGAGAAGCGCCAGCACGGCATCACCGCCTTCATCGTCGAGAAGGGCATGCCCGGCTTCTCCGTCTCGCGTAAGCTGGACAAGGTCGGGCACCGCGGCTCGCCCACCGGCGAGCTGGTGCTGCAGGACGTGCGCGTCCCAGCCCGCAACGTGGTGGGCAAAGAGAACGAGGGCGTGCGCGTGATGATGTCCGGGCTGGACAGCGAGCGCGCCTTCCTGGCGGGCGAGTCGCTGGGCCTGGCCGAACGGGCGCTGGAGCTGTCCATCGCCTACGCCAAGGAGCGCAAGCAGTTCGGCCAGCCGATCGGCCACTTCCAGCTCATCCAGGGCAAGCTGGCCGACATGTACGTGCAG
>JBHOQW010000108.1:0-4514 GCA_042408665.1 Dehalococcoidia bacterium | reverse complement strand
CGCGCTGGCGGCCTGGCTGCGCGCGCGTCCCACCCTGCTCGCCCGCGCGCGGGCGCTGGGCGCCGCCGCGCTGGCGGGCGATCCGGAGCGCCTCGATCCCGCGTTCGCCCGGCGGCTGCGGACGTGGATGACGACCTACGGCCATCGCATCGTCGGCCGGTACGACTTCGTGCTGCCGACCGTCGCCGAGCAACCGGCGCGGGTGGTGGAGCAGGTGCTGGCGCTGGCCGCGGCGCCGGAGGCGGAGGCGCCGGAAGACCGGGTGGCGCGGCGACGTGAGGCGGCAGTGGCGGCCGCACGAGGGCGCCTGACCGGCCCGCCGCGCGCCGAGTTCGAGGCCGCGCTCCGGGCCGCCCAGCGCGCTTACCCGGTGCGCGACGACAACGTCGTCCTTACCTTCAACGGCTCCTTCGCCGTGGTCCGCTATGCCCTGCTGGAGGTCGGTCGGCGCTGGCAGGGGCGCGTTCTGGCCCAGCGCGACGATGTCTTTTTCCTCACCGCCGAAGAGATCCGGCACGGATTGCGGCATGGGCCGGAGGTGGACGGCGGGGTGCTGGGCCTGCACGCCGCGGCGCGCCGACGCGTGTGGGAGCGGCAGATGGCGGCACCGCCGCCTCCGCTGCGCTTCGGTCCGCCCCTGCGCGTGCCACCGCTGGACGGTCTGCCCCGCGAGGCCGCCTTCATGACGCGCGCCATCGTCGCCTACCTGCGCGGCATCCAGGCCCTGCCTGAACGCGAGGCCGAGACCGAGCCGTCCGCGTGCGTGGTGCAGGGGATTCCGGCGGTGGCGGGCCGCTACCGCGGCGTGGCGCGTGTCATCCGCGAGGAGGCGGAGTTTGACCGGCTGGGGGTGGGAGAGGTGCTGGTCTGCCCCATGACCTCACCCGCCTGGTCGATGTTGTTCGAGCGGGCCGGCGCCCTTGTCACCGACCACGGCGGCGTGCTGTCCCATCCGGCGGTGCTGGCCCGCGAGTACGGCATCCCGGCCGTGGTGGCCACCCGTGACGGCACCCGCCGCATCCCAGACGGTGCGGTAGTGGTCGTGGACGGTACGGCCGGTGTCGTCATCCTCGAGGCGGCCGGGCCCGGCGTCGACGGGCCGGCCCCCCGCATGGCCGGGGCAGGCGGCTGACGGGAGCCGGGCCGCAGCGGCGCCGGAGGCGGTGGCAGATGGTGGGCCTGAGAAGCGCGGGGCAGAGCCGGGCGCGGGTGCCGGCCGGCTGGACCTGGCGCTCCGGCGTGCCGAGACCCGCGCTCGCGCTGGCCGTCACAGCGGTGATGAGCTGCGCGGTGTACGCCGCGCTGGTGCTGGCGCCGCTGCGGCTGGACCGGCATCCGCCGTCCCGGTTCTTCAATCTGGCGCGGGCCGTTGGGGAGGACGGCGCCGGTCTGGCGCGGTTTGCGCTCACCGCCGGCCTGCTGTTCGGGCTGTACTTAGTGGCCGCGGCCGTTGCCCGTTCCGGTGGCAGGGGGACGGCCGTCATGGCCCTCGCCGGCGCCGCTGCCATGGACCTCGTGTTGCTGCCGGCGCATCCCTTTTACTCGCAGGACGTGTTCCACTACTTGGCCGCGGCGCGGGTGTGGGTGGTGCACGACGCCAACCCACTGGTCGTGCCACCGGCCGCGTTCCCCACCGACCCGACCGGCCCGCTGAGCGACTGGAGCCACCTGCCCAGCCCGTACGGTTCGGTGTGGACGTACCTGGCCGCGCTACCCGCCTGGGTCTTCCGCGATGCGGGCAACCTGGCGCCGGCGGTGGCTGCCTACAAGGGCCTGGCGACGCTGTGCGCCCTGGGCGCCGCGTGGCTGGCGGGCGCCGCGGCGGAGCGGCTTCGGCCGGGCACGCGCGCCGTGACGATCGTCCTGTTTGCCTGGAACCCGCTCACCGTGCTGCACCTGGCCGGTGACGGCCATAACGACGCCGCCATGCTCCTCTTCCTCGCCGCCGCCCTGTACCTCGCGGTGCGCGAGCGCCCCCTCGCGGCCGGGGCGGCGCTGGCACTGGCCGGGCTGGTTAAGTTCGTGGCGCTGCTGGCCCTGCCGCTCTTCCTGGCTTGGCTCGCGCGATCGCCGAGGCCGCACCGCCGGCGAGAGGTCGTGTTGCTGCTGAGCGCCTGCGTCGGTATCGCGGCCCTGACCTACCTGCCGTTCTGGGAGGGCCGGCGCACGCTGGAGACCGCCCTGGACGAGGGCGGCTACCTTACCACCTCGTTGCACGCCCTGGTCTTGCCGCTCCTGGCCGCGCTGCTCACGAAGGCCGGCGCGGAGTGGCTGCTAGTGGTGGGGACCCGCCTGGTGTTCGCCGCACTCCTGCCCCTGCTCGCCTGGCGCGTGCGCGATCGCGCCCATCTGGTGGAGACGACCACGGCGGCGCTGCTGCTCTACCTCATCGTGGCGGCGCCGTGGTTCATGGCCTGGTACGCGCTGTGGCCGCTCCTGCCGGCGGTGGTGCGGCCGGGTGCGCGGGTGAGCACACTGGCGGTGGCGCTCAGCGGCGGCGCGCTCCTGCTACCGGTGGCCACCAACTACCTGACCGTCATCTCGGGTGACCCGGCGCACTGGCGCTGGCTGCACGCCGTGGCCGTGACCATCGTCTTCGGCCCGCCCGCGCTGACGTGGCTGGTGTGGCGGCGGAAACGGGTTCATGAGGTGGTGACGATACGCATGGCATCGTGATGTGTGGTACAGTCAAAGCGAACGCCGGGATCGGGAGGCATACCATGACGACCGAGACCCAGACGGGCCAGGAGGTCCCCATCCGGTTTACGGACGTGGCGCGGGAGCGCGTCAAGAGCTTCATGGAGAGCCGGGGCAAACAGGGCTCGGCGCTGCGGGTTGCCATCCAAGGGCGTAGCTCCGCCGGCTTCCGCTACGCCATGAACATCGTCGACCCGGCCGATCGGCAAGATGACGACGTTGTGTTCGATGCCGGCGGCTTCCCCGTCTACGTTGACTCCCGCAGCCTGGAGAACCTGCGCGGCGCCACCATCGACTTCGTGGAGACGGCGCAGGGCAGCGGTTTTCAGATCGAGAACCCCAACCCCGTCTGGCGAGACGAGATCGCGATGCTCGTCCAGAACGTCATCGACACCCAGATCAACCCCGGCGTGGCGGCGCACGGCGGCTACATCGAGCTGCTGGACGTGAAGGATGGCATCGCCTACATCTTCATGGGCGGCGGTTGCCAGGGGTGCGGCCTAGCGGATGTGACCCTCAAGCAAGGGGTCGAGGCGATCATCAAAGACGCGGTGCCGCAGATCAAGGCCGTGGTGGACCAGACCGACCACGCCGCCGGCACCAACCCGTATTACCGGCCGTCCAAGGGCTAACCCTCACGCCGGTGAACGGCAGACACCAGGACATCACGGTGAGGGGTGGGCGCGCCTCAGTCGCGACCGACCACGCGGCGCAGGAGGGCATGGGCATCAGAGGGCGGGGCATCCCCGGCCCACGCCACGTACTGGTCCGGCCGCACCAGCACCAGCCGCGCCCCGTAGTCCCGTGTTTCGCCTTCGTGGCGGTCCGCCACTACGCCGAGCGGCACCCCCAACGGCTGCGCCGCCTCCTGCAGTGCCGTCACCGCCGCCTCCTCCACGCCAAACGCCAGCAGTGTGAAGCCCTTCCCTAGCGTCTCGTACACATTGCGCCCGTCTGACAACCGCCGCGGCGCCAGGTGATGCCCCGCCCGCGCCACAAACGTATGCGTCCCCTGCACGCCACATTTGGCACCTGGTGGCCCTACCACCACCGGCGACCCCTCGTAATGGGGCTCGTAGGACTGCACGCGCAGGTGGAAGCGCGGCGCCTCGGCCAACTCCTGCCAGGCGCGCTCGAACTCGGCGCGGTCGCGCTCGGGGTGGTAGCGCTCCAGAAACGCCCGGTCCTGCTCGATGCCACCGGCGATCATGCCCTCACACGTCTGCACGGCAATCGGTCGCCGCTCCGCCTCGTACGATGCCAGCAGCCGTTCCCCGCCCCAGCCCTGCAGCACCGCCGCCAGCTTCCAGCCCAGGTTGACCGCATCCTCAAAGCCGGTGTTGAGGCCAAAGCCGCCGTACGGCGGATGGCTGTGCGCCGCATCCCCGGCCAGCAGCACCCGTCCCGCCCGGTAGCGCTGCGCCACCGCGATGCGCAGCTCCCAGAAGCCCACGTGCTCAAAGTCACAGGCAAACGGGAAGCCGGCCGCCTGCTGCAGGAGGGCGTGCACGTCCGCGGGGGTCTGCACCGCGGGCGAGGCGGGGGCGTGGAAGAACCACCCCTCGCCCACATCCACGCGGCCGAAGAACTGCCAGTAGCCCCGCAGGTCCGGGTGCAGCACCCGGTAGGTGGTGCAGGCGGGGAAGCGGGCAAGCCCCTCGTGCAGCTGCCGCGACCGGAAGACGGCCAGCACCATGCGCTGACCGAAGTCGATGCCGCCGCGGTCGATGCCGGCCTGGGCGCGCACGGTGGAATGGGCGCCGTCGCAGCCCACCAGGTAGTCGGCCACGAGCTCCTGGGAGACGGTGGGCTCGTCC
>JBHOQW010000208.1:0-67838 GCA_042408665.1 Dehalococcoidia bacterium | reverse complement strand
CAGGTAGTGGGTCTTGATGCCCATCTCCTGCAGGTAATCGGCCAGGTCCTCGGCCATCTTCTTGGTGAGGGTGGTGACCAGCACGCGCTCGCCGCGCTCTACCCGGATGCGGATCTGCTCCAGCAGGTCGTCGATCTGGTGCCGGGTCGGCTTCACCTCGATGGTGGGGTCGAGCAGCCCCGTGGGCCGGATCACCTGCTCGGCCACGCGTCCCGGCTCCACCACCCGCTCGCGGTACACCGGCCCCTGGGCGTCGCCCGCCGGCAGAGCTAGGCCGGGGAACACCGGCCGCTCCACCGGCTCCAGCACCGTTACCCGCCCGCTCATCTGCAGCTCGTACGGCCCCGGCGTGGCCGACACGTACACCACCTGGTTGATGTGCGCGTTAAACTCGTCGAAGTTGAGCGGGCGGTTGTCCAGCGCCGAGGGCAGGCGGAAGCCGTAGTCCACCAGCGTCTGCTTGCGGCTCATATCGCCGTGGAACATGCCACGCACCTGGGGGATGGTCATATGCGACTCATCGACGAACAGCAGCCAGTCCCGCGGCATGTAGTCCAACAGCGTCCAGGGTGTGCTGCCCGGCTCGCGCCGCTGCAGGTGGCGCGAGTAGTTCTCGATCCCGGAGCAGTAGCCGAACTCGCGTAGCGACTCGATGTCGTAGCGGGTGCGCTCTTCCAGGCGCGCCGCCTCCAGGAGCTTGCCTTGCCGGCGCAGCTCCTCCAGACGCTCCGCCAGCTCGGCCTCGATGTCGGCGATCGCCGCCTCCAGCTTCTCTTTCGAGGTCACGAAGTGCTTGGCGGGGTAGATGTCGATCTGGTCGCGCTCCGCCAGCACCTCGCCGGTGAGGGGATCGAGCTCCACGATGCGCTCCACCTCATCCCCCCAGAACTCGATACGGACGGCCAGCTCTTCGTATGCGGGGTAGATGGTGAGGCTGTCGCCGCGCAGGCGAAACTTGCCGCGCACCAGGTTCACGTCGTTGCGCTCGTACTGCATGTCCACCAGGCGGCGCACGGCGTGGACGCGCGGCAACGTCGCGCCCCGCTTGAAGGTGAGCACGAAGCTCTGGTACTCCTCCGGCTCGCCCAAGCCGTAGATGCAGGACACCGAGGCCACGATCAGCACGTCGCGGCGGGTGAACAGCGCGCGCGTGGCGGCGTGGCGCAGCTTGTCGATCTCGTCGTTGATATCGGCGTCCTTGGCGATGTAGGTGTCCGTGCGCGGGATGTAGGCCTCGGGCTGGTAGTAATCGTAGTAGGAGACGAAGTACTCGACGGCGTTGTCGGGGAAGAATTCGCGGAACTCGGCGCAGAGCTGGGCGGCTAGGGTCTTGTTGGGGGCCAGCACCAGCGTCGGCCGCTGTAGGCGCTCCACCACGGCCGCCATGGTGAACGTCTTGCCCGTACCCGTGGCGCCGAGCAGCGTCTGGTGCTTGTGGCCCTCCCGCAGCCAGCGGGTGAGCTGGTCGATGGCCTGCGGCTGGTCGCCGGTAGGCTTGAACGGTGAGACGAGCCGGAACTCCGGCATGCGGGCACCTCCGGTGCGGGGCACGCGCGATCATGGTAGCAGGCCGCGCTGCCGGCGCGCCGTCAGCGGCCGCTCATGGCCTGGAAGGCGCGGCGGACGGCCTCCTCTTCGGACAGCTCCTCGTCCGGCGGCAGGGTGGCGAGGGCCGCCGCGATCTCCGCCTGGGTGTAGCCCAGGGCACGCAGCGCCTCCGCGGCCACGGCCAGGACACCGGACGGTGCGGCGGCCGGCGCGCCGGGCGCGGCCAGCTTGCCCTTCAAGTCCAGCACGATACGCTGCGCCGTCTTGCGACCGATGCCCGGCACGCGCGCCAGCGTCTCCACTTCGCCGGCGGCGATCACGGCGGCTAGGCGCTCGGCGGGCAGGGCGGACAGGGCGCCCAGGGCCAGCTTGGGCCCCACACCGTTCACCGTGAGCAGGCGCGCGAACAGGTCCCGCTCCGCGCGCGTGAGGAAGCCATACAGGGTGAGGGCGTCCTCCCGCACCTGGAGATAGGTGTGCAGCGTGACCTCCGCGCCGGGCTGGGGCAGATGGGACAGGCTAGCGGCCGGCACCAGCAGGCGCAGCCCCACCCCGCCAACGGACACCACCACGCCGTCGGGGCCCAGCTCCACCACCGTGCCGCGGACGAAGTCGATCATGCGCCTGATGTCCGGGACCGCGCACCGGCTCCAGGGTAGCGGATCGGGCGCCGGGCTGTCCCCGCGGTTACGTCGAGCGCCGGCCGGCGCGGGCGGCCAACTGCTGCGCACGGCGGTAGTTGAGGTGGCAGAGGGCGACGGCGAGGGCGTCGGCGGCATCCGCCGGCTGGGGCGGCGCGGGCAGGCCGAACAGCAGGCGCACCATCTCCTGCACCTGCGCCTTATCGCTGCGGCCGTAGCCGGTGACGGCCTGTTTGACCGCTGCCGGCGGGTACTCGAACACCGGCACGCCGGCGTGCGCCGCCACCAGGATGGCCGCCGCCTGCGCCTTGCCGAGAATGAAGGCCGAGCGGGCGTTCACCCGCGTGAACGGCTCCTCAATCGCCAGCTCATCCGGGCGCCACTCCCGCACCACGGTGCGCAGGCGTTCGTACAGGTCGACCAGCCGCGCCACCAGCGAGCCGCCGCGCGGGCGCAGGGCGCCGCAGGCCAGGAGTTCCATCCCGCCGACGTGCGCGCGCACCACGCCGTACCCGGTCACGGTCGAGCCGGGATCCACCCCCAGCACCACCAGGGAGGCGCCATCCGCCAGGGGCCGGTCGTCGGCGTGCTGCATCGGCCGCCGTCCTGTCCGCCCCGGCTCGGCCGGGGCCTGCTCGGTTACGCGCTGTAGGCGGCCAGGGTCTCCTCGGCGAAGTCGGCGTTGGAGTAGACGCGCTGCACGTCGTCGAGGTCTTCCAGGCGGTCCAGCAGGCGCAGCACCTGCTCCGCCTGCGCACCTTCCAGGTGCACCGTCGTCTTGGGCACCATCGACAGCTCGGCGGAGGTGACGCGGTAGCCGGCGTCGAGCAACGCCTTGCGCACCGCCTCCAGGTCGGCGGGGGCGGTGTAGACCTCGACGGTCGTGCCGGAGACGTTCACGTCCTCGGCGCCGGCATCGATGGCGGCCAGGCTGACCTCATCGGGGTCGCGGCCGTCGGTCTCCACGGTGAGCACGCCGCGGCTGTCGAACTGCCAGGCCACGGAGCCGGTCTCGCCAAGGCTGCCGCCGCCGCGCGTGAACACCGAGCGCACCTCGGAGACGGTGCGGTTACGGTTGTCGGTCAGGCATTCCACCAGGATGGCCACCCCGTGCGGGCCGTAGCCCTCGTACACGACCTCCTGCAGCTCGCCACCCTCGCCGGTGCCGCCGCCCACCGCCCGCTTGATCGCCCGCTCGATGTTCTCCGCGGGCATGTTCGCCTCACGTGCCCGTTGCACCGCCAGGCGCAGGCGGAAGTTCGCCTCGGGATCGGGGCCGCCCTGCTTGGCCGCCACGGTGATCTCACGCGACAGCTTTGTGAACAACGCCCCCCGCCGGGCATCCGCCACGCCCTTTTGCCGCTTGATCTGGGCCCATTTCGAGTGGCCGGCCATAGAAAGCTCCAGGAATCGTGCGCATCAGTATTCTACGGCCAGCACGGCCCTCACCCCGGCCCCTCTCCCGCTTGCGGGAGAGGGGTGGCCGAAGGCCGGGGTGAGGGCACGCCGATCGCTGGCCATCAAGATGATTCTATCACAACGTTGTCGATCAGCCGGGTGGTGCCGATCCGCACCGCCAGGCTCACCAGCGCCGGGCGGTCGACGACGGACAGCTCCTCCAGCGTCTCGGCGTCCGCCACGGAGACGTAGTCGATGCGGGCGTCTGGCTCCTGGCGGATGCGGCGGCGCATGCGGGCGCGGATCACCGCGGCCCGCCGCTCCCCTTGTGCCACCAGCTCCTGAGCCAGCCGCAAGGCGGCCGAGAGCGCCAGGGCCTCCTGCCGCTCCTGCGGCGACAGGTAGACGTTGCGGCTGCTCAGGGCCAGGCCGTCCGGCTCCCGCACCGTGGGCACGGGCACGATCTCCACGGGCAGGTTGAGGTCGCGCACCATCTTGCGCACCACCCGCAACTGCTGCGCGTCCTTCTCACCGAAGTAGGCGCGCCGCGGCTGCACGATGTTGAACAGCTTGCACACCACCGTGGCCACGCCGCGGAAGTGGCCGGGCCGGGCCCGCCCCTCCAGCCGGCGGGTGATGGTGCCCACCTCCACCCAGGTGTCAAAGCCGGACGGGTACATCTCGGCCGCCTCCGGCATGAACACCAGGTCCACGCCCTCCTTCTCCAGCAGGGCGAGGTCACGCTCCGGGTCGCGCGGGTAGCGGGCGAAGTCCTCGCGCGGCCCAAACTGGGTGGGATTGACGAAGATGCTGACCGCCACGCTGCGGGACTCGGCGCGGGCGCGGCGCACCAGGGCCAGGTGGCCCTCATGCAGGTACCCCATCGTCGGCACAAAGCCCAGGTCGGCGTCCAGCGCGGCCCGCGCGGCGCGGCACTCCGCGATGCTCCGGACGACGTTCACCGCGCTCCCCCGTAGACGGCGCTCAGGTCCTGGGGCGCCTCCTTGCCCATGCCGAAACTGTGCTTGGCCGTGGGGAAGGCGCCGGACTTGACCTCGTCGATGTAGGTGCGGACGGCCTCCAGAACCACCTGACCGACCTGGGCGTACTGCTTGGCGTGGCGCGGCACGAAGTCCTGGAACAGGCCGAGGAAGTCGTGCAACACCTGCACCTGCCCGTCGCAGTACGGGCCGGCACCGATGCCGATGGTGGGCACGCCCACCCGCTCGGTCACGCACCGCGCCACGTTGGCGGGGATGGTCTCCAGCACGATGGCGAACGCCCCCGCCTCCTCCAGCGCTTTGGCATCGCTCACCAGCTTGGCGGCCGCGGCCGGGGTGCGGGCCTGGAGCTTGTAGCCGCCGAGCTGGTTGACGGACTGGGGTGTCAGGCCCAGGTGCCCCATCACGGGGATGCCGGCATCGACCAGGCGCTTGACGGTCGGGGCGACCGTGGCGCCACCCTCCAGCTTGACGGCCGTACAACCCGTCTCTTTGAGCAGGCGGCCGGCGTTGCGCAGCGCCTCCTCGGCGGAGACCTGGTAGGTCAAAAACGGCATGTCCGCCACCACGATGGCACGCTGGGTACCGCGCACCACCGCCTTCGTGTGGTGGATGATGTCCTCCAGGGTGACGGGGATGGTGGAGTCGTAGCCGAGCACCACCATGCCCAGGCTATCGCCCACCAGGATGATGGGCACCCCGGCCTGCTCCACCAACCGCGCCGTCGCGTAGTCGTAGGCGGTGAGCATGGGGATCTTCTCCCCGCGCTCCTTCATCGCCTTCAGGTCGGTGATCGAGATGCGCGCCACGGCTTACCTCCTCTTCGCGCCCCGTGCGGGGTCGCCTGAGTCCCTGCCTATGCGCCGAGAGCCCGTCGCGCGGGCACACGAACGCCCCGCGCAGCCCTAGGCCGCGGGGCGTTTGTCGCCGAGTTACTGCCGTTCATCGTCCCGTCTCGTTCCGCGTGAGATACGAGCGAGTGCATCGGCTTGGAACCGGGCTACCGGAAACACCGCTCGACGCCCTCCCGGGTCGCCGGCTCCCCCAGCATAGCAGCCGCCGGCCCGCTGTCAACTCGCCGCCGGTTGCCGTTTCCGCGTCGCGCCCGTACGATCCGCTGCGCGATGCCGTGACGGGGAGAGGTCGATGAACGGGCCGTTGGACGGGATCCGGGTGGTGGAGGTGGCCAACTGGCTGGCAGCGCCGCTGGGCGCGGCTATTCTGGCGGACATGGGCGCCGAGGTGGTCAAGGTCGAGGCCGTGCAGGGCGACGCCGTGCGCGGCTTCCGCGCACCGGGCGCCTCGCCGGAGCACCTGTTCAACCTGTACAACCGGGGCAAGCGCGGCATCACCGCCAATCTGGAGCATCCGGAGGGCCGCGCCATCGTGCGCAAGTTGGTGGCGCGGGCCGACGTGTTCATCACCAACCTCACGCCGGCGCGGGTGGCCCGCTACGAACTCACCTACGACGCCCTCGCCGCCCGCAACCCGCGCCTGATCTACGCCAATCTCACCGGCTACGGCGTACACGGGCCGGAGCGCGACCGGCTGGGCTTCGACTACGCCGCCTTCTGGGCCCGCTCCGGCATCATGGGTATGATCGGCCCGGAGAACGGCCCGCCACCGCTGCAACGCCCCGGTATGGGCGACCACACCACGGGCGTGGTGATCGCCTGCGGCGTGTTGGCCGCGCTCATCGACCGTCAGCGCACCGGTCGCGGCCAGCAGGTGAACTTCTCCCTGTTCAACAGCGGCCTGTGGGTGCTGGCCACGGACATCCAGATGGCGCTGGTGACCGGCTCCTCCATGCCCCGGCACAACCGCGCGGCGCCCCCCAACCCGATCTGGAACACCTACCGCTGCGCCGACGGGCGCTGGATCCTGCTGGTCATGATCCAGGCCGACCGCTACTGGCCCAACTTCTGCGCCGCCATCGGCCGACCCGACCTGGAGCACGACCCGCGCTTCAACTCCATGGCCGCCCGCCAGGCACACAGCGCCGAGCTGGTGCGCATCCTGGACGAGGTGTTCGCCACGGCCACGCTCAAGGAATGGGGTGAGCGCCTGGACCGCCACGGCGCCATCTGGGCGCCCGTGCAAACCTTATCCGAAGCAGTAAGCGATCCGCAGGCGCGGGCCAACGGTTACTTCACCGCCATCGAGCATCCCTCGCTGGGCCGGATGGAGACGCTACAAGCCCCCTTCCGCTTCGGCGTGAGCGAGGTCACGGTGCGCGGGCCGGCGCCGGAGCTGGGTCAGCACACCGAGGAGGTGCTCCTAGAGCTGGGCTACTCATGGGACGAGATCGTGGCCCTGCGCGACCAAGGCGCCATCTGAGCGCCGCGCGTCCGCCGGCTCACAGCTCCTTGACCAGCTCGATCTCGTCGCGGATGGGGATGCCGTGGGCGCCGGTGGGCGGGATCTGCGGTTTGAGGCGGCGGGCCGCCTCCACCGCGCCCGGGTAGACGGCGGCGATGCGCAGGCCGCGGCGCTGGTACCAGCGCACCGCCTCAAGGTTGTCGTTGGTGGTGACCAGGCGCAACCGCGTACAACCCCGCGCCCGCGCGTACCGCTCGGCGGCCTGGAGCAGCGCCGCGCCGGCGCCCGGCAGCAGGCTGTTCAACGTCACCACCTCGCAGGCGTCGCCCTCCACGTGCAAGGTCACCAGGCCCACCGTCTGGCCCTCGCTCACCGCCTTGAAGCCGTCCAGCTCCGCCGGCCGGTAGACGACGCCGCGCGCCACCACCTCGGGCGCGCCCCACTCGCGCGCGATGAACGCCTCCACCCAGGCGCGGTCGGCCGCGCGCAGCCGGACCAGGCGCGGGCGGCTGCCCAGCCCCGGTACCCCGGCCAGCGAGGTGGCCGCCCGCACCCCCTTGAGCACGGCGCGCTCCAGCGCCCGCGCCGCCAGCGCGCCGGCGGCCATGAGGTCAATGGCCGCCACCGCCGCGCCGCCTGTGGCCAGCGCGAACACGGTGTCGCCGTCGGCGGGGGTGTGCGACGGGCGCACCACGCGCGCCAGGCCGGTGTGCGCCATCAGCGCCACGCGCACGAGTTGGTCGTGCGTGAGGGGCAGGTCCGTCGCCACCACGGCGATGGTGGTGTTCTCGGTCGAGACGGCCGCCCCGGCCTGGGCTGGGGAGCGGGTGCGCAGGTGCTCCCACGGGTCCGCGCGGGAGCCGTCCGGCAGACGCATGGGCGCCACCACCGCGCCCGTGTGCGGGTCCACGATCTCGCCCACCGCGTTCACGGCCACCACGGCACCGACCACGGCCCCCTCGGCCAGGGGTTCGCTGGCGGTGCCCAGGCCGCCCTTCACGGGGCAGCCGGCCAGCTTGGCCACCGTGGCGCCGGTGCCCGCGCCCACGCTCCCCTGCGCCACGGCCACCCCCGCGGCCGCGCAGGCGGCGTACCCGGCGGCGGCGTCCGGCCGGGCCGCCGGGTCGCCGATCCCCAGGTCGAAGATCACCGCGGCCGGGACGATCGGCACGCGTGTGCCGCGCACGGCGAAGCCGATGCCCCGCTCCTCCAGCCAGCGCATCACGCCGGTGGCCGCGTCTAGGCCGAAGGCGCTGCCGCCGGTGAGGAGCACCGCGTGCGCCCGCTGCACCAGGTTGCCGGGCGCCAGCGCATCCGTCTCGCGCGTGCCGGGCGCGCCGCCCAGCACGGCGCAGGCCGCCGTGGCCCCTTCCGGCGGACACAGCACCACGGTGCAACCGGTGGCCCCGCGCCGGTCAGTCCAGTGGCCGACACGGATGCCGGGCACGTCGGTGATGGCATCGCGCAGGCGCGTTGCCGGCATATCCCCCTTTCGCCCGCCGCGGCCGTGTTGGCGCTTTCAACTGAAGCGTGGCGTCCGCAGCCTACGCCGGCCGGGAGCCCGCGACGCCGGCGAAGCCGTCGCGGAAGGCAGGGTCATCGTAGAGCGTCACGAAGGCGTAGGTAAGGTTGCGGGCCAGGCGGGTCATCACGTCGATGGCGTCCACCACCTGGGCCAACCGCGCTTCGTCCACCCGCAGGGCGGCGACGTCCAGCCGCCCGCGGCGGGCGTCCATGGCGATAGAGGCCACCTGCACCGCGTCCAGCTCCCGCCCGGCCAGCCACTCCGTGCGACCGGCGAGGACGGTGCCCGCACGGAAGTGGTTGGCGGCCAGCACCAGCGCCCGCTCGCCCAGGTCGCGCAGCCCCTGCAGACGCTGGAGGTCGCCGAGCGCCTCGTGCAGCGAGCGGCGCACGTCCCGCGCTACCCGCCGCGGCAGACCGGCGAGCGTGGCCTCCGGCGGGGGCAGCCCCAGGGCGGCCAACCACTCCACGCCGCTGAGCGTCGCGATCTCGGCGAAGAACCGGCGCGCCGTCGCTTCATCCAGACGGAAATCCAGGAAGGTACGGGTGATGGGTGCCGAGCGGCGCGCCCGCAGGGCGGTGACCAGCGCGATCAGGTCCGATGCCGCGCCCACGAACTGCTCATAGACCTGCAGGCCAAGCAGCTTGCGGTCACCGGCGTTGGCCACCACGAGGGCGCGCAGGCACGTCTCCGCCACTACCTGACGGGCGCGCACGCCGAACTCCGCGTAGTGCTCCAGAAAGGCCGCGTCGATGGAGCGCAAATAGGTGTCGAAACAGGCACCGCAACGCACCGCCCGCCCCCCGTCCACGCCGGCGACCGCCTCCCCGCACACCGCACACCGTGCCACCAGCGCCCGCTCAGCCATGGGAGACCTCCTTCCACGCGCCCTCACCCCGCCCTGCGGGCACCCCCGGCGAAGCACCTCCCGGCTTGCCGGGGGGCAGGCTCAACCCGGCTGGAAGGACCGGCGGCACGGGGGCCGGCTGGCAGCGCGGGCAGAAGTGCGTGCCCCGTCCGGCCACGCGCAGCTTCTGCACGGACGTGCCGCAGGCCGGGCAGGGCTGGCCGGCGCGCCCGTACACGTGCCACTCCTCCTGCATGGTCCCCTTCTGGCCCAACCCACCCACGTGGTGGCGCGCGCTCGAGCCCTGCAAGTGGATCGCCCGCGTGAGCACGGCGCGCACGGCCGCGTGCAGCCGCCGGACCTCGTCGAGTTGGAGCGACGCGGCCGGGCGCGCCGGGTGAATGCCGGCCCGGTGCAGCGCCTCGTCGGCGTAGATGTTCCCGAGGCCGGCCACCCGCCGCTGGTCCAGGAGCACCGCCTTGACTGGCGCCCGACGGCCGCGCAGGGTCGCCGCCAGGTCCGCCGCCGACCACTCCGGCGCCAGCGGCTCCGGACCGAGGGCACGCAGCACGGCGGCGGGGTCAGCGCACAGCGTCCAGGTGCCGAGGCGGCGCTGGTCCTCCCAGCGCAGCTCCAGGCCGTCGTCCAGCGCGATCACGGCGCGCAGGTGCCGGCCGGGCGGGTCGTCCGGGCGCGCCAGCACCAGGTTGCCGGTCATCCGCCGGTGAAGGATGAGAAACCGGCCGTCGCCTAGGGCAAGAATTAGATACTTTCCGCGCCGTTCCAGCCCCGCGATGCAGCGGCCGGTGAGCGCGGCACGCAGTTCGTCGACCGATAGGGGCGCCTGCGCCTGGCGGGGGCCGTCCGCCACCCACACCCCGGTGATGGTCCGCCCCACGATGCGCGGCGCCAGGTCCCGGCGCGTGGTCTCGACCTCCGGCAGCTCCGGCATCGCCGACCCTCGTGCGCGCTGGTCAGGCCGTCACCCCGCTGGAGGCGGTGACGGGCTCCATATCGCCCCAGTTGCGGCCGCGCTTGATCTCCACCTTCAGGGGGACGTCAAGGCGCATGGCGTTGGGCATGATCTCCAGCACGATGCGGCAGACCTCGTCGACTTCCTCGTCCGGGCACTCGAACACCAGCTCGTCGTGCACCTGCAGGATCATGGCGCTCTGCAGGCGCCGGCGCTCCATCTCGGCATCGATGCGGATCATGGCGATCTTGATGATGTCGGCGTTGGTGCCCTGGATGGGGTGGTTGATGGCCATGCGCTCGGCCGCGGCGCGCAGGGTGGCGTTGGGCGAGTTGATGTCCGGCAGGTAGCGGCGCCGCCCCAGGAGGGTGGAGGCGTAGCCGGTACGGCGGGTCTCGGCGATGGTCTCTTCCAGGTAGCGCTTGACGCGCGGGTACCGCTCGAAGTAGCGGCGGATGAACTCGCTCGCCTCGGCACGGGACATCTCCGTACGCAGGGAGAGCCCCTGCGGGGAGAGGCCGTACAGGACGGCGAAGTTCACCGTCTTGGCCAGTTGCCGCTGCTCGTAGGTGACGGCCTCGAGGGGCACGCCGAAGAGCTGCGCGGCCGTGGCGGCGTGGATATCCTCGTCGCGCCGGAAGGCCTCCAGCAAGAGCGGCTCTTTGGAGATGTGCGCCAGAATGCGCAGCTCGATCTGCGAGTAATCGGCGGAGATGAGGCTCATCGGGCCGTGGTCACGGGCCACGAAGGCACGCCGCACGCGCCGGCCCAGCTCCGTGCGCACCGGTATGTTCTGCAAGTTCGGGTCCTCGCTGCTCAGCCGGCCGGTGGCGGCGCGCGTCTGGTTGAAGGTCGTGTGCACCCGGCCGGTGCGTGGGTTGATCATCGCCGGCAGGGCGTCGACGTAGGTCGATTTGAGCTTGGTCAGTTGCCGGTACTCGAACAGCAGGTCCACGATCGGGTGCAGGCCGCGCAGCGGCTCCAGGGCCTGCGCGTCGGTCGAGTAACCGGTGGCGGTGCGGCGGCTCTTGGGCAGCCCGAGCTTTTCGAACAGCACACGCGAGAGCTGGGGCGGCGAGTTGATGTTGAACTCCTCGCCGGCCGCCTTGTAGATCTCCTGGGCCAGCCGCGCGATCTCCGCGTTCAGGTAGTCGGACAGCTCACGCAAGACGTCGGTGTCGAGCGCGACACCGCGCAGCTCCATCTTGGCCAAGACCGGCACGAGCGGCATCTCCACCGATGTGAACAGGTCCCACAGCCCCTTCTCGCGCAGCTCACCCTCCAGCACGCCCTGGAGCCGCCCGGCGATGTCCGCGTCGGCGCAGGCGTACTGCGCGCAGGCGGCCACCGGCACCATCGACATCGGCACCTGGCGCTTGCCCGTGCCGATGAGGTCGGTGATCGGCGTCATCTCCAGGCCCAGGCGGTCGAACGCCAGCGCCTTGAGGGACAGCGACGATTCGCCGAGCAGGTACGCCGCGATCATGGTGTCGAAGGTAACGCCACGCACGCGCGCGCCGTGGTTGGCCAGCACCACCATATCGTACTTGGTGTTGTGGCCCGACTTGGCGATGGCCGGGTCCCCCAGGAGCGGGCGCAACCGTGCCACCACCGCCTCCAGGTCCGGTTGAGGGCGCCCGGCGGCGTCGCTCGTATGGCCGACGGGGATGTAGTACGCCTCGTACGGCTTGATGGAAAAGGAGATGCCCACCAGCCGGGCGCGCATGGCCGCCTGGTCGGTGGTCTCCGTGTCCAGCGTCATCCGGCCGGCCGCGCGGATGCGCGCCAGGAGCGGTTCCAGCTCGGCCAGGTCCCACACGATGTGGTAGGTCGGCGCCTCCTCGGCCAGCGCCTGCTGCACGGCCTGCTGGGCCGCCGGGTTGAACGACGCCTCCACCTCGGGCAGGCGCGAGACCAGGGAACGAAACTCCAGCTCCTGGAACAGGTGGAGCACGCGCTCGCGGTCGTAGGCGCCCACGCGGCAGCGGTCGAGGTCAAGCTGCACCGGGCAGGCGGTGGAGATGGTGGCCAGCTCCTTGTTGCGGCGCACCTGCTCCTCGTGCGTGCGCAGCGTCTCCTGCAGCTTGGGCGGCGAGACCTGCCAGATGTACTCGTAGATGTTTTCCACGTGGCCAAAGGTCTGCAGGAGCTTGACCGCGGTCTTTTCGCCGATGCCCGGGACACCGGGGATGTTGTCGGACGGATCGCCCTTGAGCGCTTTCAGGTCCGGGATCTGGTCCGGCCAGACGCCGTAGCGGGCCTTCACCGACTCCGGCGAATCGTAGATCACCACATCGCGCTGGTACGGGCGGTACATGTAAACGATGACGTTGGGCTGCACGAGCTGGACCAGGTCGCTGTCCAGGGTGACGATATAGGTCTCCACCCCCTGGGCGGCGGCCTGCCGGGCCAGCGTGCCGATGCAGTCGTCGGCCTCAAACCCTTCCGCCTCGTAGATGGGGATGTTGAACGCCGCCAGGAGCTGACGGACGCGCGCGATCTGGGGGATGAGGTCGTCCGGCGGCGGCGGCCGATGCGCCTTGTAGGTCACCTCCCGCTCGTGGCGGAAGGTGGGCCCGGCCCGGTCCATGGTGACGGCGATATGGGTGGGTTTGAGGTCAGCGATGACGCGCAGGAGCGTGTTGGCGAAGCCGTAGACGGCGCTCGTCACCTCACCGGTACGGCGCACGCTGAGCGGGTTATCCTTCAGCGCGAAATAGGCGCGAAAGATGATGCTGTGGCCGTCGAGGAGGGCCAGCCGCGGTCGCTCACTGGAACTCACGTTCGTGAGTATAGCAGGCCGCAGCGGTGGACGGGCGGGCCTACGCCGACCGGTGCGGGGAGTCGGGGTAGATGATGCGCGGCGTCCAGCCGGTGCGGCGCAGTTCGGCGATCAGGGCCCGTGTGGAGGCAAAGAGATGCCCTTCCCGACAGCGCCACGTGGGCGTGCCCGGCATCCAATTGACCGACAACGGGGCGCCGCACGCCGGGCAACCGGGGATGATCGAGCGCGCCGCCCGTCGCGAGCAGGGGAGATAGCGCGCCATGGCGTCGCTCTCCAACAGGGATTGGGCCGGCAAGCGCCCGCCCTCTTGGTTATCGCCTCGCCCACGAACCGGTGAAGGGCGGACACCGACCGTTCGGTCGGCACGCGGCGCCCGGTGCGCCTACAGGCGCAGGCCGGTGGCGTTCCTCTCGAAGCTGAGCGTTTCGAAGCGGAGGCCCAGCCGGCGCGCGTACCGGAACGCCTGCAGGATCTCCTCCCGCGTGGGGCGTCGCGCCAGCGGGCGGTATTTGGGGTCGAACTTGGGGCTGCGCGGGTCGCAAAAGTTGTCCGGGTGGTACTGGTCCATCACGTTGACCGGCACCTCCGGCATGGTAGCGGCGATCCACTCCAGCACCGGCCGGGTGCAGCACTCCACATGGCCCGGCATCACTAAGTGCCGGATCGTCAGGTCCTCGCCCCAATCGCGCACCGCCTTGATGTTGCCGGTCACCGTCTCCCAGTACCAGGGCGTGCGCGCCAGGGCCACGGCGCAGGGGCCGGGGCCGAACTTGAGGTCCGGCAACCACACGTCCATCATCACGCGCAGGATGCGCAGCGCCGGTTCGGACATGAAGAAGTTGCTGTTCCAGAGCATGGGCGCGTTGAACGCCCCCGCGTACTGGGCCCGCTCCGGCCGATGCGGCCACAGCGGCAGCGCGTCGGCCTTCACGGCCAGCGCGCGACGCACGTCCGTCTCGTTCGGCTCCAGGTCGGCGAGCAGGGTGATGGCCTCGACGATCGTGTGCAGGTGGATCGTCACCTCACCGCCCACCCAGTTGACGTTGTGGCAGCCCTCGCGGCGCAGCAGCCAGGCCATGGTCGCCAGCGTGCGCGCTGTCACCGGCTCGCCGTTGTCCTTGTCGGTGCTGATGTCGCCGTTCTGGCAAAAGGCACAGCGCATGTTGCAGGACGTGAAGAAGATGGTGCCCGAGCCGCGCCGGCCGCGGTAGATCAGCTCCTCACCGGGGTGGTGGAAATAGCTGGACACGCGCGACTCCTGCGCCAGGCGGCAGGCACCGAGCTTGTCCCCGCGGCTGCGGTCCACGCGGCACAGCCAGCGGCAGAAGGTGCAGCGCCGGAGCATGCGCTGGGTCAGCGCGCGGCACAGGTCGAGCAGGTTAGGGCGGGGCGGCGGCTCCCCGGGCAACGTCTCCCCGCCCGCGCGGATGCGCTGCCACAGGTCCAGAAACTCGGCCGTCCGCGTGTTCAGCTCGGCCCACCATACCTCCTCCGGCGCGTCGGCCAACGGCAGCGTCGCGGGCACGTGGCGGGCGATGCGAAATTTGGCCGGCATGCGGTTGGCCGCTACCGCCCGGTACCAAGGGAGCGCGTCTCGCAGGTCCGGCTCTTGCCAGATGGCCAGTGTCTCCAGCTCGTCGGTCGCCACCGTCATCATGGCCAACCCCCTCACCCCCAGCCGCCGACGCCTCGGGCCCGCGCCCCTGCCGGGGTGCTGCTTTATTATCGCTCTGAGGGCGCGCCGCCGACGCACCGGAGAACCAGGAGGACAGTGTGACCGACACCGCGACCACCGACGGTATCCCGCGCGCCGGGATGGACCTGTTCGAGGCGATCTACACCACCCGCGCCATGCGCCGGCTCAAACCGGACCCCATCCCGGACGAGATCATCAGGGCCATCCTAGACGCGGCCATCCGGGCACCCAGCGGCGGCAACCAGCAGGGCTGGGCGTTCGTGGTGGTGCGCGACCCGGAACTGCGCGCCGGCCTGCAGCGCATCTACAAGCCCTGCATCGAATCGCTCTTCCAGGCCGGCGGGCGCTACGCACGGCTTTTGGAGTCCGATGACCCGCAGACGGCCCGGCAAGCACGGCGGCTGCGGGACTCCGCCCTGTGGCTGGGCGACCATCTGCACGAGGCGCCGGTGATCGTGGTGGCCTGCCTGCACACCGGCGGCCGGCCGACGGACATCGCCACCGGCTCCTCGATCTATCCGGCCGTGCAGAACCTGATGTTGGCGGCGCGCGCCTTCGGCCTCGGCACCACCTTGACCACCATCCACCGCCTGCGCCAGGACGAGGTGCGCGCCCTACTGGACATCCCGGAGACGGTGGAGACCGCCGCCCTCATCCCGATGGGCTACCCGCGCGGCCGCTGGGGCGTCGCCCGGCGCCGGCCCGTCGCCGAGGTGAGCTTTGCGGACCGCTGGGGACGGCCGCTGTTCCGGGAACGCGCTCGGTAGGGGCAGGAACTGGAGACCGGCTTCAGCGCGAGCGACCGCCGCGGGCCGTGTACTCCACCAGGATCTTGAGCAACGTTTCCGTCTCAGGCAGGAAATCGAACCGTCCAAGCATCTCGTTCAGTTCGGCCAGGGTGACAAACTGCCCCTGCTCGATCTCATCCGGGGGCAGGACCGGCTCGCCGTCCGCCACCACGGCGTACACCTTGACGTTCTCGCGTTCGTCGGCGGTGCGCTTCTTGAAGCTGGTGATGAAGCGCGGGCGGACGGTGAGCCCCGTCTCCTCCCGTACCTCGCGCTCGGCCGCGCCGTCATACGACTCGCCGGCGAGCACGTGCCCGCCGAAGGCGATGCTCCAGTACCCGGGGTACATCGCCTTCGCCGCGCTACGCCGGTTGACGAACACCCGCCCCTCGGCGTCGAAGACAAAGAACATGACGCTGCGATGGATGTGGTACTCGCGGTGCACCCGCTCGCGGGTGGCGCGAAACTGCGGCCGGTCATCCTCATCGACGACATCCAGCAACTCAACCGGCATGGCTCCCTCCGTTGTGCGGTGACCCGCCCCACCACGTCGCGCCCTGGATCGTACACTACGGCAGAAGATGAGGAGAACGACGGCCCGCACCGTCCTGGAGGGACCGCCACGCCGCGCGGCACCGGCACCGCGGGGTCACCCCGGTGCGGTGCGTCCCGCCCTCCTGATCTTGCTGCCGCTTCTGGCAGGGCTCTCCCTGCTGCACGATCAGTGGTACACCCACGCGCCGCTCGGCTCGCCCCAGTTCGGGGCAAACTTTAGCTGCAAACGGGCCGCCTGGCTGGGGCTAGACTGCCTGCGCACGCTGGAGCAGCTCCTGGACGACCTGGGCGTGCGCCGCTTCCGCCTGGCGGTGTACTGGAGCGAGGCGGAGCCGGCGCCGGGCCGGTACGACTGGCGCGCCATTGACGCCCAGCTCGACGCCCTGCACGCCCGCGGCGCCACGGCGGTGGTGGTCATCGGCATGAAAAGCCCGCGCTGGCCCGAGTTCTGGTTCCCCCGTTGGCTGGAGCAGATGACGTCCATCCCCACGGAGGGCTACCCGGAGGATGCGGCGCTGGTGCAGGACCACCTCTTCCCGTACCTGGAGGCCGCGGCCAGACACCTCGCCGCCCATCCCGCTGTGGAGGCGATCCAGGTGGAGAACGAGCCCTTCGTGTACTACCGCGGCCACGCCAATAAGCGACACCTGCGGCCGGCGCTGGTGGCGCGCGAGATCGAAACCGTGCGCCGGGCGACCGGCGGCCGCCTGCCGGTGGTAGTGTCGCACGCGAGCTGGTTCCGCGGCGACCCCACACCCCGCTGGATCCTGGACCACGCGGACGTGTTGGCCCAGTCCGTGTACACCAAGCGCCAGCGCGGCCCCTGGCCATGGCTGTACCTGTTTCCCTACCAGCTCGGCCCGCTCACGCCGGACCTGCCCGGTCAGGCGCGGGCGGCGGCCCGCCGCGGCAAGGAGCTGTGGATCGGTGAGCTGCAGGCGGAGCCGTACGAGCAAGCGACGCGCGACCCCCGCGCCCTGCCCACCCGCGAGCTGCGCAGCTTCTCGGTGGCCTGGCTGGAGCGCAACGTGACCCTCGCCCGCCGGTCCGGTGCTACCCGCGTCTACTTCTGGGGCGCCGAGTGGTGGGCCTACCTGCGCGAGCGCCGCGGCGACGCGTCGCTGTGGCAGGCGGCACGCGCCTACTTCGGGGGGGCAAGGCCCTCCTCCGCGGCCACCCCTCACTCCACCAGACCGTCGTAACACTCCGGCTTGAGCACGCCGATGAAGGGCAGGTTCCGGTACCGCTCATTGAAATCGAGGCAGTAGCCGACCACAAACGCGTCCGGGATCTCGAAGCCCACGTAGCGCACGTTCAGCGGTACCTGCCGGCGCGCCGGTTTGGAGAGCAGGGTGCAGATCTCCAGGCTCGCCGGCTCCCGCACCTGGAGGTGCCGGATGATCTCGTGCAGCGTGAGGCCGCTGTCGATGATATCTTCCACGATCAACACGTGCCGACCGCGCACGTCGCTGCGCATGTCGGTGACGATGCGCACCGAGCCGCTGCTGGTGGTGCGCGCGCCGTAGCTGGACACCACCATGAAGTCCAGGTGCACGTGCATGTCGATCTCGCGGATGAGGTCGGCCACGAACATGAGCGCGCCCTTGAGGATGAACAGGATGAGCAGGTCGCGCCCCTGGTAGTCACGGCTGATCTGCGCCCCCAGCTCCTTCACTCGGGCGCGGATCTGCTCCTCCGTGAGCAGCACCTCGGCGATATCGTCGCGGATGCCCATCGCTCGCCACGCATGTGACGCAGCGCGAACAGAGCAGACCGGTTCGGTCTGCTCTGCGCCGCCCGCGCCTGGCCGGCTCACCGTCAGCGGGCGAGGCCAAAGTCGGCCAACGGCCGGTAAATCAGCCAGGCCTTGCCGATGATCTTACCCGCCGGCACCGGGCCCCACAACCGGGAGTCGCTGCTGTTGGCCCGGTTGTCTCCCATCACGTAATACGCATCCGGGCCGAGGATGAGGTCGCACCACGGGCCGAGGCAGGCGGTGTCCGCGCCGTGCAGGTACGGCTCGTCCAGCCGCCGCCCGTTGACGTACACCTGCCCGTCCGCGATGCGGATGTGATCGCCCGGCACGGCGATCACGCGCTTGATCAGGTCCTCACCGCCACCTACGGGCGACGCGAACACGATCACCTCACCGCGCCGCGGCCGGTGGAACAGGTAGCGCGCTCCCTCGCCCATGTGCAGGAACGGCAACCACCCCCGCAGCCGCGCGGGGTCCAGGTGCAGGTAGACGCCGCGGTTAATGAGCAGGCGCTGCCCCGGGCGCAGCGCGGGCTCCATGCTGCGCCCCTCCACCTCGCGCCCCTGAACGACGGCGCTGGTGGCGGTGAAGATGAGCACGGCCAAGAGCAACGTCTGCACCGCCTCCCGCACACCGCGCGCCCCGCGCGGGCGCGTCGGTCCCGGCACCACCGGCGGCATCGTCCGCTCCCACGCCGCGACGTACACCGCCGCGCCGCCGTCGTCGGGCGGGAGATCGTCGTGCAGGGCGGCGAGCCGCACCGGCCCGCCCTCACCCCGGCCTTCGGCCACCCCTCTCCCGCTTGCGGTAGAGGGGCCGGGGGTGAGGGCGGGCCGGGTCATCGTGGTTGCCGCGGCTACCGCGGCGGCAGTGGCCAGCGCCACAGCGGGCTGCGACGGCTCACCTCCACGCCTTCCACCCATTTCACCCACTCGTAGCCGCGCCGGCCCGGCGCCACCAGGCGCAGCGGCGCCCCATGTCCGTGGCTCAGGGGTTCGCCGTCCACATGTGTGGCCAGCAAGGCCCGCTTCGCCTCCCGCAGGGGCAACCGACGCGCGTAACCCGTCACCGAGCGCACGACCACGCTGCGCGCGCCCGGCAACGGCCCTGCCCGGGCCAGAAGCGCGCCCAGCGCCACCCCCTGCCAGCGGCGACGCGCATACCAGCCACCGGTGCAGTCCAGCACGGCCTCCTGATCATGTGTCGGCACCAGTTCGCCCAAACTGAGACCGAGCGGCCGGGCGACCGCACCCGTGATGCGCAGCCGCCAGGACGCCACGTCGACCGGGACGGGGTCATCCAACAGCCAGCTTGTGACGGGGAAGCCGTTGCCGTGCGATGACGCCACCGGCTGCGAGCCGGTGAACCGACGCCGGCCACCGGGTAGGCGGGCCAGACGCATCAGCCCCTCACCGCCCGCCCACAGGGCGCCGCCGGCCAGCGCCAGCGCCCCGCGGTACAGGAACAACCGCCGCCCCACCAGGTCGCGCCGAGCTGGACGCGGCCAACCCGCGCGCACGTGCGGGGCCAGCAGCGGCGCCATCAGCAAGGCCGCGCCCACGTGCCAGGTGAGCACCGGGTAGCCAAGCACGGGGCCGGGGGCAAACCAGCTCCACGCCAGACCGCTGGCCAGCGTCGCCGCCAAAAGCGCGAGGAGCGCGAGCGAGGGCAGCACCCGTCCACTGGGACCCTTGCGCCGCAGTGCCCGCCGTATCACGCGCGCCTTCCACAGGAGGAGCACGGCCAGCGCCCAGCCGCCGGCGCCGTGCAACGCCACCACCCAGCGGCCGCCCGGCGCACCGACGAGGAAGCTGCCAACACCGCTGGCGCCCTCCAGCACAAGCAGCAGCAACAGCGTGGTATTAGTGACCCGCGCGGTCACGACCAGCGCTCCCGGCTCACGGTGCATCGATCATACGCCCCGTCGCGGCGCGCCGATCGCTCGCGACCGTGGTCCACGACGTCCAGGGGATCTTGCCCGCTCTCTATCCTAACTAAAGCTACAAAACAGCCGTGTCAGGTGGCTGTCGCCCCTCACGGCTGGGGCGGCTACACTGGAGGTCGAGCGAGGTGCGCCGTGCCCGGCTGGGTGCTGGCCCTGGACCAGGGGACCACCAGTTCGCGCGCCATCGTGTTCGACGAACGCGGCGACGTGCGCGGCGTCGGCCAACGCGCGTTCCGCCAGATCTTTCCGCAACCAGGGTGGGTGGAGCACGACCCGGAGGAGATCTGGCAGAGCCAGCTCGCGGCGGCACGGGCGGCGCTGGCTCAGGCGGGGGTCGTCGCCCGCGAGCTGGCCTGCATCGGTATCACCAACCAGCGCGAGACCACCCTGCTGTGGGAGCGGGGCAGCGGACGTCCGGTGGCCAACGCCATCGTCTGGCAGTGCCGACGCACCGCGCCGCTGGTCGAAGAGCTGCGCGCCCGCGGCCTGACGGACCTCATCCGCGCGCGTACCGGCCTCATCCCGGACGCCTACTTCTCCGCCACCAAGATCGCCTGGCTGCTGGACCACGTCCCCGGCGCCCGCGCCGCCGCCGAGCGCGGTGACCTGGCCTTCGGCACGGTGGACACCTGGCTTATCTGGAAGCTCACCGGTGGCGCCGCCCACGTCACCGACCGCACCAACGCCTCCCGCACCATGCTGCTCAACCTGGACACCCTGCGCTGGGACCCCGACCTGCTCGCGGCGTTGGGCGTCCCCGCCGCCCTGCTTCCGGAGGTGCGGCCCTCCGTGGCCGACTTCGGCATCGCGGCGCCGGAATGGCTGGGTGCGGCGGTGCCGATCACCGGTGTGGCCGGCGACCAGCAGGCGGCGCTGTTCGGACAGGGATGCGTGGCGCCGGGTGCGGCCAAGAACACCTACGGCACGGGTTGTTTCCTGCTCATGCACACCGGCGGCCGACGTATCGACCCCGGTGACGGCCTGCTCGCGACCGCGGCCGCCTCGGCGGACGGCACGCCGCAGTATGCCCTGGAGGGCAGCGTCTTCGTCGCCGGGGCGGCGGTGCAGTGGCTGCGCGAGGGACTGGGCATCATCACCGCACCCGAGGAGTGCGAGCCACTGGCCGCCTCCGTGCCCGACAGCGGCGGCGTGGTGGTCGTCCCCGCCTTCACCGGCCTAGGGGCGCCGCACTGGGACATGTACGCGCGCGGCGCCATCTTGGGCCTCACGCGCGGTAGCACGCGCGCGCATATCGCCCGCGCCACCCTGGAGGCCATCGCCCTGCAGACCCTGGACGTCGTCGAGGCGATGGAGCGGTCGGCCGGCCAGCCGCTTGCCGAGCTGCGGGTCGACGGCGGCGGCGCGGCCAACGACCTGTTGATGCAGATCCAGGCGGACCTGCTCGGCCGGCCGGTGGTGCGTCCGGCGGTCACGGAGATCACCGCCCTGGGCGCCGCCTCTCTTGCCGGTTTGGGCGCCGGCGTGTGGCCCGGCACGGACGTCCTGCCGAGCGGAACGGCGCCCGCACGCACGTTTCAGCCCGCCATGCCGGCCGAGACGCGGGCGCGCCTCATCCACAACTGGCGCCGGGCCGTGCAGCGGGTCAAGGGTTGGGCCGATGCGTGAGCGGCGGGCCGCCCTGCGGGAGGCGGTCGGTCGGGAGTTCGACCTGATCGCGATCGGCGGCGGCATCAACGGCGCCGGCGTGGCGCGCGATGCCGCGCTGCGCGGCCTGTCGGTGCTGCTGATCGAGCGGCACGACTTCGGCTTCGGCACCACCTGGCGCTCCACCAAGCTGATCCACGGCGGCCTGCGCTATCTGGAACATCGCGAGTGGCGGCTGGTGTACGAGGGGTTGCGCGAGCGCTCCGTGCTGCTGCGCATCGCCCCGCACCTCGTGCGGCCGCTAGAGTTTCTGGTGCCCATCTTCCACGGTGGACGCTACGGCTACCGCACCGTACAGGCCGGCCTATGGCTGTATGACCTCCTGGCGCTGGGGACAGGCCTGCCGCGCCACCGTTCGCTGCGCCCGGAGGCGGTCGCCGCCCTGGAGCCGGCGCTGAACCGCGCTGGCCTCAGGGGTGGCTTCGCGTACTGCGACGCCCACGCCCCGTTTCCGGAGCGGCTTTGCCTGGAGAACGTTCTCGGCGCCGTGGAGGCGGGCGCCCTGGCGTTCAACTACCTGGAGGCGGTGCGCCTGCGCGCCGCGCGGGGGCGCGTGCGGGCGGTGATCGCCCGCGACCGCCTGGCGGGTGAGGAGGTGGAGCTGCGCGGCCGCGTGGTCGTGAACGCGGCCGGCCCGTGGGTGGACCAGGTACTGCGCCGGGCCGGCGCCCGCGGCGATCGCATCGGCGGCACGCGCGGCAGTCACCTCGTGGTCGATTTTGGCGGGGCGGGACCGCGCCGCGCCATCTACGCGGAGGCGGGTGCGGACGGCCGGCCGTTCTTCATCGTGCCCTGGCGCGGCTACCACCTGATCGGCACCACCGATGACCCCTTTACCGGTGACCCGGGCGCGGTCCGGCCTGGCGAGCGCGACGTGGCCTACCTGCTGGCCGAGGCGGCACGCGTGCTGCCCGGCGCGCCGCTCGGGCCGGAGGCGGTGCTGTACGCCTTCGCCGGCGTGCGCCCCCTGCCGCGGGCGGAAGGCCGCCAGGCCGGGGCGATCACGCGCCGCCACTTCCTGCACCGGCACGACGCCGAAGGGTTGGGCGGCCTCATCTCCATCGTGGGCGGCAAGCTCACCGGCTACCGGCACGTGGCCGAAGAGACAGTTAACCTTGCCGTCCACCTGCTGGGACGCACCACCCCACCCTGCCGCACCGCGACGCTGCCGCTGGTGCCCGACGTCGCGCCGGCGGCGGAGGACGCCCTCACGCGGCACCTGGTATCCATCTACGGCGGGCGGACCGGGTTGGTTCTGGCGCTGGCGCGCCTCGATCCGGCTCTGGCGGAGCCGCTCTGCCCGCATGGACCGGACATCGGCGCCCAGGTGGTGTACGCGGCGCGGCACGAGCTGGCCTGTACCGTGGCCGACGTCCTTCTGCGTCGCACGCCGTGCGGCTGGAACCGTTGTCGCGGCCTGGACGCCGCCCCGCGGGCCGCCGCGCTCCTCGCCCGGGAGCTGGGGTGGAACGCCAATCAGATCGCCGCCGCCGTGGCCGACTACCGGCAGGAGGTCGAGACCACCCTGATCACCGACGCCGTACGCTGAGCCGCGCGCCGGACCATTTTCCGCTGCTTCTGTTAGGTATCAGCGCTTACGTCAAGTAGAGGAGAAATCGCCGCAAATGGCGGCGGTGTGGGGCCAAACCCGATTGACTTTGCCGGCACGGCAGCTACCATGCGTATAGCGTGCCACCGCCGCCTCTCTCTCCCCGGGCGCGCGCCGCCGCTCTGCACTCCATGGCCACGGTGACCTCCCCACCGCCTGCACAGCATGTCCACCCCGGAGGTGCCTGTTGTCGTTCTTCAAGAAGAAACGCTTTGACGACGAAGGGTACGAACGCATCTCCCGCCTGATCGACGAGCGCCAGCGCGAGCTGGACGAGAGCGCCGCGGACCTGGAGGAAGATACCGTGGTGCTCGCCCCACAGCTCCGTGGCCAACCGCGAGAGGGGGCATCGGCACCGCCGAGCGAGGTCACCGCGGTCCGCCGGCCCACCCCGGAGCCCGCGTCGCCCGCTCCACCGAGCCGGAGTGAGAGCCCGTCCCCCGTCGCCGAGGCCGCCATCCCGTCCTTCAGCCCACCCCCGGCCCCGCGTCCGCTGCCCGATGCGCTGAACGCGGCCACCGGTGCCATCAGCCTGGTGGCCAAAGAGGCGGTGTGGGACGGCAAGCTCAGCTCCACCGGTGACGTGCGCGTGGAAGGCCGGCTGCAGGGCGAGATCCAGACCGGCGGCACCCTGTACGTGGCCCCACAAGCGCGCGTGCAGGGCGTGGTGCGGGCCCGCAGCGTCATCCTCGCGGGTGAGATCGAGGGCCAGCTCCGGTGCGAGGAGCGGCTGGAGATCCTGCCCGGGGGCAGCGCCCGGGGCGAAATCGACACCGGCACGCTGGTGGTCCATGAGGGCGCCTTCATCGAGAGCAAGTTTCAGATGCGTCGCGAGGGTGTGACCGCCCGTTCCTGACCCGGACGGCCGCCGGTCGCGCTGCCAGAAAGGATACGCCATGAACGAGAGCTCTGCGCTGCGTACCTCCCCCCAACCGCCGGCATCGTCGCCCAGCGTCAGCCTCATCGATCGCGACTCGCATTTCACCGGCAGTTACCGCACGCCGCACGACCTGCGCATCGATGGCCGCTACGAAGGTGAGATCGAATGCCGCGGCACCGTGTTCGTGGGCGAGACGGCACAGGTCAACGCGCGCGTGATCGCCGGCAACGTGATCGTCGCCGGCCAGTTTGAGGGCGAGATCGCCTGCGACAGCCGCTTCGAGATCCTGCCCTCCGGCCGCGTGGCGGCCAGCGTCAGCGCTGCGGTGACCGTCGTGCACGAGGGCGCCTTCTACCAGGGCGAGCTGCGCATGTTCCGGCCCGGCCAGGAGCGCCCGCACCGCCCGGCGCAGCCGGCCCCCGAGGCCACCCAGCCCGCACCCACGGCCGGGATACGAGCCAGCAGCCCTGCGGGTACGCCGGCCCGCCGCCGACCCGGCGAGCTGGCCGGGAACCCGGTGGCAAAAGAGGAGACCGATCAGGATGCAGACCGCACGGCGGCCGTGACCATGTCCCCCGCGGGCAACGGGAACGGCCGCCATCCGCTGGCCGCGGAGGCGCGGTGACCGCCGCCCGCCGCGGGTGCCAACCGGGCCGGGGATGGCTCCCCGGCCCGGTTGCTGTGGGAGAGATCCCGTCAGTCGCGCGGTAGGCCCAGGCCGCGGGTGGCGATGATGTTGCGCTGGATCTCGTTGGTGCCGGAGTAGATGGTGGGCGCCACCGAGGTCAGGTAGCCCTGCTCGATGCGCCCGTACAGGGGCGCATACTTGGAGCCGGGGCGAAGCTGGCCGTACAACCCTAGCACCTTGGTGCCGAAGTGGTACATGCGCTGCGCCGCCTCCGTGGCAAACACCTTGACCATCGAGGCCTCGTAGTTCGGCACCTGCCCGCGCTGCTGCATCGAGGCCACGCGGTAGCTCATCCAGCGCGCCACCTCCACCTCGATGAATCGCTCCGCCAGGCCCTGGCGCACCCAGCCCTGGTCGATGATGCGCGCGCCGTTGCCGCCCACGCGCTCATCCCGCGCGAACTGGGCCAACTCCTCCAACGTGCGCCGCGAGGCGGCCGAGGCACCGATCGACGAGCGCTCGAAGTCGAGCAGCGTCATGGCCACGTACCAGCCGCGGTTCTCCCCGCCCACCAGGTTCTCCTTGGGTACGCGCACGTCCTCGAAGAACACCTCGTTAAACTCGTGCCGGTCGGCCATGTTGATGATCGGCCGCACGGTAATGCCCGGTGTCTTCATGTCCACCAGGAAGAAGCTGATCCCCTTGTGCTTGGGGGCGTTCGGGTCCGTGCGCGCCAGAAGGAACATCCAGTGCGCGCGATGGGCCTGCGTGGTCCAGATCTTCTGCCCGTTGATGATGTACTCGTCGCCGTCGCGTACGGCGCGGGTCTGCAGGCTGGCCAGGTCGGAGCCCGCCCCCGGCTCCGAGTAGCCCTGGCACCACAGCACCTCACCGCGGGTGATGCCCGGCAAATGGCGCCGCTTCTGCTCCTCCGTGCCGTGCACGATCAGGGTGGGACCGATCATCCCCACACCGAAGATGCGCCCGCCGTTGGGGGCGCGATGGTAGGCCAGCTCCTCGCTGAAGATCGCCTGCTCGATGTAGGTCGCACCGAGGCCGCCGTACTCCTTGGGCCAGGCCGGCGCGATCCAGCCCCGTTCCGCCAGCTTCTTGTTGAACCACTGGCCGAACTCCCAGTCGTCGTCCGAGATCTCGCTGCCCAGGCCCTGCCAGTCCGGCGGCAGCGTCTCTTTCAGGAACGCGCGCAGCTCCTGCCGCAGCCGTTCCTCTGATTCCGTAAAGCGGAAATCCATGCCCGTTCCTCCATCTCGCCCTCGCGGGAAGGGCGCCTATCTACCGCTCGGTAGAACGCCTGTCTCTATCGTCTCCCGCCATCGGGCAATTGGGAAGGGGAAACACAGCCGGAACCGAGCCACCGCACCAAACGGGGTGCCGAGCGATGGCGGCCTCACTGCCCAGCACGCAGCACCCAGCACTCGTTGGTCAGTCGCGCGGCAGGCCCAGGCCGCGGGTGGCGATGATGTTGCGCTGGATCTCGCTCGTGCCGCCCTCGATGGTGTTGGCCACCGAGCGCAGGTACATGTACTGGATGCGGCCGCGCAGCGGCAACCAGTGCGCGAGCTTCTCGTTGCGCTGCATGCGTCGGTCGAGCTGGCCGTACAGCCCCAGCACCTTCATCGCCGTGCGGTAAATGCGCTGGTTCAACTCGGTGCCGTACAGCTTGGCCACCGACGCCTCGTGGCCCGGCGCCACCCCCTCCTTGGCCTGGATAGAGATGATCTTGTAGGACAGCATGGTGGCCACCCCGGTCTCGATGTAGCGCTCCGCCAGCTCGTAGCGCAGGCCGGGGTTGCGGTCCAGCGTGCTCTTGCCGTCCTTCGTCTCCCGCGCGAACTTGATCAGGTCTTCCACCGTCTGGCGCTGGCCCACCGCCGAGCCGATGTTGGACCGCTCGAACGACAGCGTGGTCTGTGCCGCGTACCAGCCACGGTTCTCCTCCCCGATCAGGTTCTCGCGCGGCACGCGCACGTTGTCGAAGAACACCTCGTTGAACTCGTGGCTGTCGGCCATGTTCACCAGCGGCCGCACGGTGATACCGGGCGACTTCATGTCCACGATGAAGTACGAGATGCCACGGTGCTTGGGAGCGTTCGGGTCCGTGCGCGCCAGCAGGATCATCCACTTGGCCACGTGGGCGCCGGAGGTCCAGATCTTCTGCCCGTTGATGATGTACTCGTCGCCGTCGCGCACGGCGCGGGTCTGCAGGCTGGCCAGGTCCGAGCCCGCCCCCGGCTCCGAGTAGCCCTGACACCAGATCACCTCGCCGGTGAGGATCTCCGGCAGGTATTTCTTCTTCTGCTCCTCGGTGCCCAGCGTGATGATCGTCGGCCCGGCGAAGCCGACGGCGATGCCACCGGGGCGCGGCGCCCGCGCCTCGGCGAACTCCTCGTTCATGATGAACTGCTGCATCACGCTCATGCCGGCGCCGCCGTACTCCTTGGGCCAGGCCGGCGCGATCCAGCCCTTCTTGGCCAGGCGGCGGTTCCACTCCCGCCACGCCGCGCCGCGCTGGAACGGGCTGCCCTCGTCTTGCTGGCCGCGCGGCGGCACGTAGTCCGGCTTCAACTCATCGGGCAGGTTCTCCCGGATGAACCGTCGCACCTCTTCCCGCCACGCCGCCTCTTCCGGTGTATCCCTGAAGTTCATGCGGTCTCCCCCCTCGATGTCCGATCTGGGGCCGGGCCGTTGGCCTGGCCCACCGGTCCTTACCCCCGCGGCAGGCCCAGGCCGCGGGTGGCGATGATGTTGCGCTGGATCTCCGACGTGCCCCCGCCGACGGTCGAGGCGGTGGCCGCCATGTAGCCACGCGCCATGCGCCCACCCAGGGGCGCGCCCTGGTCCAGCCGCTGCCCGTACAACCCCAGCAGCTTCATGCCGGTAGCCATCAGCCGCTGGTCCAGTTCCGAGGTGTAGAGCTTGGCCACCGAGGCCTCCTTGTTGGGGATGAGGCCCCGCTTTTGCAAGGAGATCACCTGGTAGGAGAGCAGGCGCGCCACCTGTGCCTCCACCGCCCGCTCCGCCAGCTCCAGGCGCAGCCACGGCGCCTGCCGTAGCCGGTTGGCGCCGCCCTGCTGGCCGCGTACAAAGGCGGCGAAGTCGCGCACGATGTGGTTCATCTGCACCGAGGTGGCGATGGAGGAGCGCTCGAAGTCCAGCGTGGTGGCCCCCACGTACCAGCCGCGGTTCTCCTCACCGATGAGATTCGCCCGCGGCACGCGCACGTTCTCAAAGAACACCTGGTTGAAGGAGTGGTCGCCCAGCATGTTGATCAGGGGCTGGATGGTGATGCCGGGCGACTTCATGTCCACGATGAAGTACGAGATGCCGCGGTGCTTGGGGGCGTTCGGGTCCGTGCGCGCCAGCAGGATCATGTACTGAGAGTGATGGGCACCGGAGGTCCAGATCTTCTGCCCGTTGATGACGTACTCGTCGCCGTCGCGCACGGCGCGGGTCTGGAGCGACGCTAGGTCCGAGCCGGCGCCGGGCTCGGAGAACCCCTGGCACCACGTCTCCTCCCCGGAGAGGATGCCCGGCAAAAAGCGCCGCTTCTGCTCCTCGGTTCCGTGCGTGAGGATGGTCGGCCCCGCCCAGCCGACGGCGATGCCGCCGACGCCGGGCGCCCGCGCTTCGGCCATCTCCTCGTTGAAGATGAACTGCTCCGCCACGCTCATGCCGGCGCCGCCGTACTCCTTGGGCCAGGCCGGCGCGATCCAGCCGCGCGCCGCCAGGCGCTTGCGCCACAGGCGCTGCTCCTCCGGCGGCACCGGGTAGCGGTTGCGCGCCGTGTTGAACATGCCCCACTCCGGCTCGCGCTGGCGAAAGGCCGGCGGCAGGTTTTCGGCGATGAACCGCCGCACCTCGGCCCGGAACGCCGCTTCCTCGGGGGAATCGCGGAAGTCCACTGCTTCCCTCCCTGTGCATGGCATGACGCGCGCTCGCCCCCGCCTTGCCGGGGCCCCCGTGCATACCGACCCGCGCGGCATCCAGTGTACGGTGCCTCTTACCGCCGGGCAAAGCAACCGCGGCGATCCATTGACGCCGCCTATCGCGGTGTGGAACGATGCGGGCCGACGGGTCACGGTGAGCGAGCACGTCTGTCCCTCGTGTGGCGCGCCGGCGGCGCCGGCCGCGGTGACCTGCGACCGGTGCCAGACCCCCCTGCGCTCCTGCGCGGCCTGTGGCACGCCCTTGGCACCGGCGGCCCGCTTCTGCACACGCTGCGGCGCCCCGGCCGACGGCCCCGCGGCCCCTCTCTCCCGCCGGTTGAGCGATACGGCCCGCTCCTTGACGGCGCTCCTGCGGCGCAGCCCACCAGAGCTCGCGCCGCCCGCCGTCGCCGCGCTCCTGGTCATCGGCCCGCGCGGCGACGAGCGCGCGATGCCACTCGACCCTGCACGGGAGCTGCTCATCGGGCGGGAACCGCCCGCCGGGCTGATGCTGCCCGACCCCCGCGTCTCGCGCCGACACGCCCGCATCACGGTGCGCAACGGTGTGGTTGAGCTCGCCGACCTCGGCAGCCGCAACGGCACGTACGTCAACGGCACGCCCGTGCGCGGTCGCCGTCCGCTGGAGCCGGGCGACGAGGTCGCCATCGGCCCTTACCGCCTTATCGCCCGCCCCTTCGCTGATGGCCAAACGGTCCGTCTGCACTCCCGGCAGGGCCGGGGCGGCCGCGTGGGGCTCGGGCTGGCGCTCGCCACGGTGCTGGCCACGGCGGTCACGGCCGCCACGGTCACGGCGGTTGCCGTGGTCGGCGGCCGCGGCGGTGTGGTCACCGCGCCGACGGGGACGGCGGCACCCTCGGAAGAGCAACAAGCGACCGCGGCGGTGCAGCGGGTGCGGCCGGCGGTGGTGCGCATCGCCACCCGCGGCGGCGTCGGTACGGGCGTGGTTGTGGAGGAGGGGTTGGTGATGACGAACGCGCACGTGGTGCGCGGCGACGCGAGCCCGTCCATCACGCTAGCCGACGGGCGCACGGTGCCGGGCCGGGTGCTGGGCCGCGACGAGGAGGTAGACCTGGCCCTGGTGCAGATCGAGGTGACCGGCATCCCGCCCATCGTGTGGGGCGACTCGGACGCGCTGCGGCCGGGTGAAAGGCTGCTGGCCATCGGCTACCCCCTGGGCGCATCGGTGTTCACGAGCGGGGAGGCGAGCGTCACCAGCGGTATCTTCTCGGCCCACCGGGAGCTACGCGGGCGCTCGTACGTTCAGACGGACACGCCGCTCAACCCCGGAAACAGCGGCGGCCCGTTGATCAACCTGAAGGGCGAGGTGATCGGCATCAACACCCTGGTGGTGGGCCGCACGCCGGAGCTGCAGGCCCAGGGGCTAAACCTGGCGATCCCCGCCAACGTCGCCCGTCCCCTGGTCGCCACCCTGCGCGACGGGCGGTAGCGCCGCGCCGCCCGCCACCTATCGCGGCTCCCGGACGTACACGCGCACGTCCACCGGCAGCAGGCCCTGCCCGGGCGGGAACACCCGCACCGGGTTGAGGTCCATCTCGTCGATCTCGGGCACCTCCTCCGCCAGCCACGACACGCGCAGGAGCAGGTCCTCAATCGCCGCGATATCGGCCGGCGGCCGGCCGCGGTAGCCCTCCAGCAAGGGGAAACCGCGGATGGCACGCACCATCTCGTGCGCGTCGACGTCGGTCAGAGGCGCGATGCGGAACACCATATCCTGGAGCACCTCCACCGCCGTGCCGCCCAGGCCGAAGCCCACCAGCGGGCCGAACACCGGGTCCTCGGCCACGCCTACGATCACCTCCACGCCGTCCGGCACCATCTCCTGCACCAGGAACCCCTCCACGGCCTCGCCCAACCGCGCGCGCATCGCCGCGCAGGCCGCGCGCACCGCATCCGCGGAGCCCAGGTTGAGGGCCACGCCGCCCACCTCGGTCTTGTGCACGATGCGCGTGGACAGTACCTTCACGGCCACGGGGAAGCCGATGCGGGTCGCCACCTCCGCCGCCTCCTCGGGCGTCGTGGCGGTGGCGGCGCGTGGCAGGCGGATGCCGGCGGCGGCCAGCAACCGCTCCACCTCCTCCGGCCGCAGCCAGCCGTCGCCGCGTGCCTGGAGGGCCGCGCGCGCCACGGCCCGGGCGGCCGCGCCGTCCACGCCCGGTAGGTCCGGCACACGACCGGGCGGACGCCGGCGCCAATCGGCATAGCTGACCGCCGCCGCCAGCGCCAGCGCCGCCGATTCGGGGAAGCGGAAGGAGGGGATCGGCGGCACCTGCCCCGGCTCACCGGGATGCCCGTCCGGGCCACCCAGCAGCGGCGGCATGCCGTGGCTGGACATGAAGCAGGCCACCACCGGTTTCGCCCGGCCGCTCTCCGCCTGTGCGGCCGCTACCGCGCGGCGGATGGCCCGCGCCACGTCGTCCGGCTCGGCCAGGCCGGTGGGGATGAAGATCACGATCAGGGCATCCACGTTGGGATCGCGCAGCACGCACCGCACGGTGCCCTCGTAGTGCTCGGCCGGCGCCGAGGCGATCATGTCCACCGGGTTGGTCAGCGCGGCGGCCGGGGGCAGGAGCCGGCGCAGGGCGTCCACCGTCTCCGGCGCCAGTGGGGGCACTACCAGACCGCGCGCCTCGCAGGCATCGGCCGCCAGAATGCCGGGGCCGCCGGCGTTGGTAACGATCCCCACCCGGTTGCCCTCCGGCAGGGGCTGATTGGTGAGCACACTGGCGATGTCGAACAGCTCCTCCAGCGTGTCCGCCCGGATCACGCCTGCCTGTCGGAACAGCGCCTCCACCGCCCGCTCGCTGCCGGCGAGCGCCGCCGTGTGCGAGCGCGCGGCGCGCTCGCCGGCAGCGGTGCGACCGCTCTTGACCGCCAGGATCGGCTTCTGGCGGGCGACGCGCCGAGCGATGCGCGCGAACTTACGCGGATTCCCGAAGGACTCCAGGTAGAGGATGATCAGGTTGGTGTCCGGGTCGTCCTCCCAATACTGGAGCAGGTCGTTGCCGGAGACGTCGGCCTTGTTGCCGACGCTCACGAACATGGAGATGCCCAGACCGAGCTGCTGGGCGTAGTCAAGGATCGCCAGCCCCAGGGCGCCGCTCTGGGAGGACATCGCCACCCGCCCGCGCGGCGGCATCACTGGGCTGAAGGTGGCGTTCAGGTTCACGTCCGGCGCGGTGTTGATGATCCCCATGCAGTTGGGGCCGATCAGGCGCATACCGTGCGCCCGCACCTTATGCACCAGCGCGTCCTGCCGTGCTTTGCCCTCCGGCCCGATCTCCGCGAAACCGGCCGACAGCACGACCAGCGCCCGCACCCGCTTGCGGGCGCACTCGTCGACCACCTGCGGCACCACCGGCGCGGGCACGGCGATCACCGCCAGGTCCACCTCGTCCGGCACGTCCAGCACGGAGGGATAGGCGCGCACGGAGGCCACGGCGCGGGCGTTGGGGTTGATCGGGTATACCGGCCCCTCAAAGCCGGTGTGGATGAGGCGCTCTAGCACCGCGCGGCCAATGGAGCGGCGGTCACGGGAGGCGCCGATCACGGCCACCGAGCGCGGGCGGAAGAAGGGCCGCAGGGAGGCCGCCGTGGCCACCCGCTCGCGCGCCTCCGCCTCGGCCAGGACCACCTCGTCGGCGGTAGCCGGCAGTTCCACACGGATGATGCGCTGGTCGGTGATCAGGCGCGGCTCGAAGCCGCTCTTGCGGAACACCTCCAGCATGCGGTGGTTGTCCGGCAGCACATCGGCCACCAGGGTGAGGATGCCCTGGCGGCGGGCGTAGGCCGCCAACCGCTCCAGGAGCAGCGTGCCCAACCCCTTGCCCTGGAAGGAGTCGTCCACAAAGAAGGCCACCTCGGCCGTGTCCCAGCGCGGCAGACGGGCGTAGCCGCCGATGGCGATCACCTGCTCGTCCTCGCCCTCGCCACGGGTGACGAGAAAGGTCATGCGCTCCACACCGTCGATGTTCACCATCTGCTCGATCAGCCGCCGGTCCACCCGTGCCACCGGCGTGAAGAAGCGCAGCCACAGCGACTCGCGCGAAGCGCGCCGGAAGAGGGCATCCACCTTCTCGGCGTCATCCGGCCGCGCCGGTCGCAGCCAGGCGGTGGTCCCGTCACGCAGGATCACCGGCTCCGGCGGCGGCAACGTGACCTGGGCACGCACGGCAGCGGTCACAGGCGCAACTCCTTCCACGGCAACGATATTGTCACGGACGCCATGCGCCGCCATCGGGACGCCCGGCTCATGTCGGCACCGCGCCCAGCGCGGCGATGACCTGGGCGAACCGGGCGCGGGCTGCCTCCACGGCTGCGACCAGCTCCGCCGGCGCCCCCGGCGTGAGAACGATGCCCGGATCCTGGATGTGGACCTCAACGCCCGCACCGGTATCATGCACGATCACCGTGTGGGGCAGGGAGAGCCCCAGGCGGGGATCCACCTCCAGCAGGCGAAACATGAGGTCGCCGTCGCACACACCCAGCAGCCAGTACGGGTAGAACTCGGTGCCGAGCTGCTGTCTGAGCAGCGCCCGCACGTCCACGTCGGTGACGATGACGAAGCCTGCGGCGTGCAGGGCCGACCGCACGTGCTGCACGGCGGTTTCCAACGGCAGGTGCAAGAGCGCACGGAGTTCCACGTTCTCGCTCATGCGGGTTGCTCCTTCCGGCGATTCGTACCGCGATCGCGCAACTCAGGGCGATGGCCGCCGACAGCCGACTCGCACCGGCAGGGGCTCGGCCACCAGCTCGCCGCGCCACCACCGATGGGCCAGGAGCAGGCCCGCGGCCACCACCCAGGCGGCTATCCGGATGTCGTTCATCAGGGTCACACCTCCCTCCACCGTTCAGCATCCCGACCGCGCTCCGCCGCGTCTGTCCGGCAAAACCCGACGGCGCAAGGCGGGAATCGCCCCCGGAGCCGCTGGGTGCGGGGAGGCCAAGCACATGCCTCGACCCATCTCCCGCCACGCGCCCCCTGACCAACTCCCGGCGCCGGCGCCGAGCGCGTATACTGCCTGCACCCGCCGCCGTCCATGCACACGATCCGAGGGAGGTGTCGTCATGATCCGTCGGTTGCTTGTGCTAGCCGTCATAGTGGCCGCCGGCGTGTACGTGGTTCGGCGTATCGCCGCGCGCCGGGCGCTTCAGCCCGCTGCGGAAAGCGGTACCGGGGGCGCAGCGGGACGGGGGGAGGCGCCGGCACCGGAGGAGACAGCCCGCGAGCGCGGTGTGAGCCGTCCCGTGGCGCGTGTGTTGGCCGAGGCGGCGGAGGTAGCCCGCCGCGCCGCCGAACGGGCGCGGGAGGCGCTCCCCTTGGGGCGGGAGCGCGGTGTGGAGGAGCCGCAGGGCCAGGCGCGGCCCGAGGCCGGCGCGCCGGCAGCCACCCCGGCCACCGCGGTGGAGCCCGCCCCGCTGATCAAGGGCAGCGTACGCGATGGCGAGCGGGTCTACCTCCTGCCGGGCGACCCGGGGTACGAGACGGCGCCGGCCGATCACTGGTTCGCCAGCACCGAGGAGGCGGAGGCCGCGGGCTTCCGTCGGGCACCGACGCCCGAGGCGTGAAGCGCGCTCGCACCGGTCACAGCATCCGAGCGCAGGCGGATATCGCCCCCGGGGCGCGCGGACGGCAGTGATCCGTGCACCTTGCGGGTCCGTATCGCCGGTGTCGGCAAGGAACGAGCGCAAGGAGGAGCACCGTTGTCCAGCCAGGAGAACAAATCCGTCGTCCGTCGGCTGATCGAGACGCTGAACGAGCGCGTCTGGCCAAGCGGTGATTTCACCGTCGCCGATGCCTTGATCTCGCCCCAGTACGTCTACCACGAGCCGGCCAACCCGATCGCCGGCCACGAGGGCTTTCGCCAGCTTGTTGACACCTACCGCACCGCCTTCCCGGACACCCAGTTCACCATTGAGGACCAGATCGCCGAGGGCGACCTGGTGTTGACGCGGATGACCGTCCGCGGCACCCATACCGGCCCCCTGATGGGGATACCAGCCAGCGGGCGCCCGATCGAGGTCTCGGTCCTGAGCCTGATGCGGGTGATCGGCGGGCGGGTGGTGGAGGAATGGGAGCGGTTTGACACCGCCCACCTACTCGCACAAGTCGGGGCTCTCCCGGCGCCGGGCTCGGCCCCGACGCACTGAGGCCCTTGCTTCCGACCCGACGGGCGTTCCTCTCGCCCTGAGCGGGTGAGGGGCGGAGGGAGAAGGGAGCGCGCGAACGAGGAGATCTTCCCCGCACGCGGTGGAAGGGGTGCGAGCCGGATGAGGGATTCGGAGGCGCCGGCCCTCACTCCCCCTCTCCCACACGCGGGCTCAGGACATCGCGCCGCGCCGAGCGACCAGGCGCTCCGTCAGCTCGCCAAACTCGGCCGGGAGGGCAGCCTCAGCCAGCAGCCGCTGCATCACCGCCTGCACCGCCGCCCGTGCCTCGGCACCCACGCGGCGGCCATCCGGCGTCAACTCAAGGAGCGCGATGCGGCGGTCGTGCGGATGAGGACGCCGCACCACCCAGCCGCGCCGCTCCAGCCGGTCCACCGCCGCCGTCATCGCCGTGCGGCCCAGGCCCAGCTCGCTCACCAGCCAAGAGGCGTTGACCGGTGCGGGCTGGGCACCGAGGAGGATGAGGCTGGCGGCCTGCGGCCAGGTCAGCCCCCAGCGGGCCACGGTACGGCCCATCACTCGCGCCAGCAGCGCCGTGCCGATGCTGAGCGAGCATGCGGCCGCCAGTGCCTGTGCCCCCCGCTCCTCTGCCCTCGTTGAGGTCTCCATCGTGGCGGCCGTTCTCCTAACCGAGACACGAGCGCGCGGGGACGGAACGCTGCGTTCACCGGTACCGCGTGCGCGGGTTGAGCACGTCGTTCAGGGCATCGCCGAGCAGGTTGAAGGAAAGCAACAGCGCCACCGCGAAGAAGGCGGGGATGAAGAACAGGTGGGGGTACTTATCAAGGTCGCGGGCGCGGAAGTTCTCCAGGATCATGGTGCCGAAGCTGGGCGTGGGCGGGCGCACGCCCAGACCGAGAAAGGACAGACCGATCTCGGACAGGGCTACCGCGCCGAAGCTGGCCGCCACGCCGAGGATGATGATGTAGCTGATGTTGGGCAGGATGTGCCGCCACAGGATGCGGGCGGTGCTGGCGCCGGCGGCCCGGGCGGCCAGCACGTAGTCGGTGTTGCGCACGGAGAGGGTCAGGGCGCGGATGAGCCGCATGCCGCCCACCCAGCTCGTAAAGCTCAGCACCACGTACACCACGAAGATGCTGGCGTAGCCCTCCTTGAGCAGCGGTCCCACCACAGGCAGGCCGTACCACTCCGCCACCTTGTTGTTGAGCCGCGGGCCGATGGTGGCCGCCAGCAGAATGATGATCAGCAGGTCCGGCACGCTGGACACCGCCTCACCCACGCGGTTGATCACGCTGTCCACCCAGCCGCCACGATAGCCGGCCAGCAGCCCCAGCGCCGGGCCGATGAGCAGGCTGCCCGTCACCGTGGTGATGACCGTGATCACCACGGTGGTGCGCGCGGCGTAGATCACGCGGCTGAGCTGGTCCCGGCCCAGCCGGTCTGTACCAAAGGGATGGGCCCAGGACGGCTTGGCACGGACGTTGTCCAGGTTCTGCGCCTTATAGCTGTACGGCGCCAGCAGCGGCGCCAGGATGCCGACGGCGTAGAAGAAGGCGATGTAGATGAGCGCCAGGCGCGCGATCTTGCGCCGCCACAGCGCGCGCCAGAGCAGCCGCGTGGGGCTGAGCCCACGAGACCGCTCCCGCTCCGCCTGCTGTTGTGCCTCCAAGGCCAGTTCGCCCGCCATCGGCGCTTTCCCTTCGCCCAGCGCCCGTTATGAGTAGCGGATGCGCGGGTCGATGATCGTGTAGATGATGTCCAGGGCCAGGTTGGCCAGGATGAAGCTGATGGCGCCGAACATGGTCAACGCCATGAACAGGTCGTAGTCGCGGCTGCTGATCGCCTCAAACGTCTCCCGGCCGATCCCGGGGATGCCGAAGCCCAGCTCCACGAACAGGGAACCGGTGTACAGAAAGAACAGGCTGCCGATGATGCCGTTGATTAGGACGAGCAGCGAGTTACGCAAGATGTGGCGTGTCACCACCACCGACTCCGGCAGCCCCTTGGCGCGCGCCGTGCGGATGAAGTCCTCGCCCATCACCTGGATCATGCTGATGCGCACCACCCGCGTCACGCCGGCGAAGCTGCCGATGGTCAGCACCACGATGGGCAGGATGATGGACGGGCTGAAAAAGCCGTTCCAACCCACCGTAGGGATGATCTTGAGGCGCAGCACAAACAGGTAGACCAGAAGCGGCATCCAGACCACGGTGGGCACGGCCGCCAAGAACAGCAGGACCGCGTTGATCGTGGGGTCCTGCCAGCGGCCGCGCTTGAGCGCCGCGTAGATGCCCAGCGGCACGCCGATGAGATACGTGAGCAGGAAGGGGACGATGTTCAGCCGCAGCGACACCCACATCTTCGGGAAGATGATCTCGGACACCTTACGGCCCTGGCGGCGGTAGCTCTCGCCCAGGTCGCCGCGCACGAACTTGGCCATGTAGCGGACGTACTGAACCGGGATGGGATCGTCCAGGCCCAGGTTCTTCCGGATGCGCTCTACCTGCTCCGGTGTGGCTTTGCCGCCGGTGCGCACCGTCACCGGGTCACCGGGGGCGTAGCGGCCCAAAAAGAACGTGGCCGCCGAGACCACCAGCAGCACCGGGATGGCGGCCAGCAGGCGGCGGACGACGAACGGCAGCACGCCACTCACGGCATCCCTCGCGCCAAGGGCGAGCGCTGGGTGCTGCGTGCGGAGTGTTGCGGCGGCATTCCCGCCCAGCACCCCGCACGCGGCACGCAAATCGTTATCGCTCCACGGTGATGTACTTCAAGATCGGCATGACCAGCGGTGTGGGTTGGAAGCCCTTCACGTAGGGCTTGACCAGCATCGGGCTGTTCCCGTAGAAGAGCGGCACCCAGGGCGCGTCCTGGATGAGGATACGCTCTACCTGGTTGTAGAGCTGGAAGCGCTTCCCCTGGTCGCGCTCGGTGCGCGCCTGGAGAAGCAATTGGTCGACCTCGGGATTGGAGTAGCCGGTCTCATTTTGCCGGCTTTGTGAATAGAAGTGGATGTCCAGGAAGTTCTCCGGGTCGGGGTAGTCGGCGGACCAGCCCAGCTCCCACATCTGGTAGCGGCCGCGGCGCACATCCTGGAAGAAGGTGGCGGTCTCCACCTGCTCGACTTCGACCTCCACGCCGAGGTTCGTCTTCCACATCTCAAGAATCGCCTCTACCACCGGCCCCACGTTCTGTCCCTGGCCGCTGAGGGTGAGGACGATGCGCGGTAACCGCCCCTGGTACTTGGACTCCTGCAGCAGTTGCTTGGCCTGCTGCGGGTCGTAGGGCAGGCCCTTGATGTCCTTGTTGTAGCCGGGCATTCCGGGCGGCAGGATGCCCTCCGCCGCCGGCACGATGTTGCGCAGCACGACGTCCACGATGCGTTTGCGGTCGATGGCCATACCGAAGGCCTGGCGCACCTTCGGGTCGTCAAACGGCGGCGTGCGGGTATTGAACGCCAGGTAGAAGGTGCTGAGGTCTGGCTTTTCCACGAACTCCTTGTTCAGCTTCTCGCTCTTGTCGCGGATGCGCTCGATGTCGTTGACCCCGACGCCGGCCAGGTCGATTTCGCCGTTCTCATACTGGGTGAGCGAGGAGCCGCCGGCGAGCTGGTAGGTGACCCGCTTGAGCGTAGGCTTCGGGTCGCCGTGGTAGCGCTCGTTGGGCACCAGCACGATGCGCTCGCCGATCTTCCACTCCTGCAGCTTGAACGGGCCGGTGCCGTCCGGCTTGCGCGTCCAGTTGCGCTTGTCTTTCTCGATCTGGTCCTTGTTCACCACAAAGGCGGTGGGGTACGTCAGCTTGGCCAGGAAGTAGGGCTTGGGCGCGTCGATGGTGATCTCCAGCGTGAAGTCGTCGATCACGCGAATACCGGAGATCTCCTTGGCCCGGCCGCGGATCATATCCTTCGCGCCGACGATATCGCCCAGGTAGGTGTCCGCCGTAGGGGAATCCGTCTCCGGGCTGGCCGCCCGTTCCATTGAGTACTTGAAGTCCTGCGCCGTCACCCGCCGGCCGGACTGGCTGAACACCACATCGTCGCGCAGATGGAAGGTGTACTTGGTGCCGTCCGGCGAGATGTCCCAACTTTTGGCGATGTCCGGTTTGACCTGCAGGTCCTTGTCCAGCGTGACCAGCCCGCCGAACAGCTCCACGATGTAGACGGCCGACGTCACATCGGTCACCAGCGCCGGGTCGAGGGTGAGCGGGTCATCACCCGGCAGCCGCAGCTCGCCGGACACGCGCGCACTGGAGGTGCTGCTGGCGCCGGACTGACTGCTGCCGCCTCCGCCCTGGGCGATGATCACCGCGGTCACGGCGATGATCGCCAGGACCAGCACGCCGACCACCGCACCGAGCCCGATCAGCAGCTTTTTCTCGTTCACCTGCCGCCTCCTCGCCGCTGCCTACCGCTCCCACCCCCACGGCCCAGGCCGCCCCGCATCCCCGTAACGGATACGCGGGAACCGCGCCCGGTGGATGGCCGCCCCGCCCCCCATGGCGGTTCACCGCCGGAACGCGCCTTTCAGAATACCAACGGCGCTGAAGGGCTTCAAACGCGCGGACCGGAGACCGACGCCTGCTCCACACCCACCACCGCGATATGCAGTTCCGCGAGCTGGCGCGGGTCCACCGGCGAGGGCGCACCCGTCATCGGGTCGGTGGCGGACTTGGTTTTCGGGAAGGCGATTATCTCACGGATGTCCGTCTCCCCGGCCAGGAGCGCCGCCACCCGGTCGATGCCCGGCGCGATGCCGCCGTGCGGCGGCGCCCCGTACTCGAACGCCTCCAGCATGTGCCCAAACCGCTCGCGCGCCTCCGCCTCACCGATGCCGAGCAGGCGGAACACGCGCTCCTGCACGTCCCGCTGATGGATACGGATACTGCCCGATGCCAGCTCCCAGCCGTTGCACACCAGGTCATACGCCTGACTGCGCACCCGGCCAGGGTCCGTCTCCAGAAGCGGGAGGTCCTCCAGCCGAGGCGCGGTGAACGGGTGGTGGCTGGCTTCCCAGCGTCCCTCGTCTGCGTTCCACTCGAACAAAGGGAACTCGGTGACAAACAGAAAGGCAAAGGTGTTTGGGTCGGCTAGGTTGAGCCGTCGGGCCAGGTCGCGGCGTAGGGCGTCTAGCGCAGCGCTCGTGACGGCATCCTGGTCGGCCACTAGGAGAAGCAGGTCACCCCGCTGGGCGCGGGCACGCGCCGCCAGCGCCCGCACCAGCTCCGGGGTCATGAAGCGAGCGGCGGAGGAGCGCACCTGCTCGGCCGTGAGGGTGGCCGGGTCGCCGCCCAGTGCCACCCACACTAGCCCCTTGGCGCCGCGCGCCCGCGCCACCTCCATCAGCTCGTCGAGTTGGCGGCGGGGGAGGTCAGCGGCGCCGGGGGCGGCCAGGCCGCGCACCCGCCCACCGGCGGCGACGGCAGCGCGAAACACTCCGAACTCCGAGGCGGCGAACAGGTCCGAGGCGTCGAACAGCTCCATGCCGTAGCGCAGGTCCGGCTTGTCCGAGCCGTAGCGTTCCGTCGCCTCGGCGTAGGTGAGGCGCGGGAAGGGGGTGAGCAGGCGGGCGTCCGGCCGGAAGCGACGCACCAGCGCCGTGAACAGCTCCTCCATCAGGTCGAGGATGTCCTTCTCCTCGACGAAGCTCATCTCCAGGTCGAGCTGGGTGAACTCCGGCTGGCGGTCAGCGCGCAGGTCCTCATCGCGGAAGCAGCGCGCGATCTGGAAGTAGCGCTCGAACCCGGCCACCATCAAGAGCTGCTTGAGCTGCTGAGGCGATTGCGGCAGGGCGTAGAAGCAGCCGGGGTGCAGGCGCGAGGGCACTAGGTAGTCCCGCGCCCCCTCGGGCGTGCTCTTGATGAGAATCGGCGTCTCGATCTCGTAGAAGCCACGCTCGGCGAGGAAGTTGCGGATGAACAGCACGATCTGGTGGCGCAGGATGATGTTCCGGTGCATGCGCTCCCGCCGCAGGTCGAGGTAGCGGTAGCGTAGGCGCAGCAGCTCGTCGACCTCGCTCTCCTCGTTGATGTAGAACGGAGGCGTCTTGGACGGGTTGAGGATACGCGCCGCGCGGGCGCGTACCTCCACCTCACCGGTAGCCAAACGGGGATTGACGCTGCCGGGCGCCCGCTCGCTGACGAGCCCCTGGACCTGGAGCACGTACTCGTTGCGCGCCTGCGCGGCCACCGCGTGCGCCTCCGCCGCCTCGCGCGGGTCAAATACCAGTTGCACGATACCGGTGGTGTCGCGCAGGTCGATGAAGATGAGGCCGCCGTGGTCGCGCCGCCGGTGCACCCAGCCGGCGAGCGTTACCTCCTGCCCGGCGTCCGGTCGTCGCAGCTCACCGCAGCCGCGTGTCTTGAGCAATGGTCCACCTCGTGGTCGGTGCGGAACGAGGGACGCCCTGCGTCCCCGTATGTTCCCCGTTGTCCATCTCTCAGTTCTGGCCGCCACCCAGCCGCGGGTCTGGCCCTCACCCCCATCCTCCTCCTGCAGGCGGGAGAGAGGGGTGGCTACAGACCGGGGTGAGGGCTATCGGGGCCGAGGCCGGCACCCGAAAGGCGGGCGGTCAAAGCCTGCCCCGTCCCTCGGTCTCGGTTCTTGCTTGATGGTAGCATGATTAATGTGAGCGATCCGCTTTCCCTTTACTTGCACATCCCCTTCTGCGACCATCGCTGCGCCTACTGCGATTTCAACGCCTACGCCGGGCTGGACTCCCTGATGCCGCGGTACGCCGACGCGCTGGCGGCGGAGATCGCGGCCTGGGCGCGTGTGCTCGGCCCGCGCCCGCTGGCCACCGTGTTCTTCGGCGGCGGCACCCCCAGTCTGATGCCGCTGCCGCTCCTGGAGCGGGTGGTGCACGCCATCCACGCGGCATTCCCGGTCCTGGTGGACGCGGAGTGGTCGCTGGAAGCCAATCCCGGCACCGTCGATGAGGGCTATCTGCGCGGGCTGCGGGCGCTGGGCATCAACCGGCTGAGCATTGGCGTGCAGAGCTTCGACGACCGGGAGCTGCGCCGCCTGGACCGCATCCACGACGCGGCGGCCGCGGTGGACGCCTATCGCGCGGCGCGCGCCGCCGGCTTCGCCAACGTCAACCTGGACCTGATGTTCGGGCTGGCCGGGCAGGACCTGACGAGCTGGGAGCGCACGCTGCGGCGGGCGCTGGCGCTCGCACCGGAGCACCTCTCGCTCTACGCCCTCACCGTGGAGGACGGCACACCGCTCGCCCACCAGGTGGCGCGCGGGCTCGCGCCGGAGCCGGACCCGGACCTACAGGCGGCGATGTACGAGCGCGGCCAGGCGCTGCTGACCGCGGCCGGCTACGAGCAATACGAGATCTCCAACTGGGCGCGGCCGGGCTTTGCCTGCCGCCACAACCTCGTCTACTGGCGCGACGGCGAGTGGCTGGGCATCGGCGCGGGCGCCCATTCGCACCTGGCGGGACGGCGCCTCGCGGTGGTGCGCTCGCCCGCGGTCTACGCGCGCCGCGTGCTGGCGCCGGAGGGGGACGGCGCCGTGCACGGCGACGGGGCTTCTCGCGCCCCCTTCCCGTGGGTCGCCTCCGTCGAGGAGCCGGAGCCGGCCACGGCCATGGCCGATTACGTGACGCTCGCCCTACGCCTGAGCGAGGGGCTGTCGCTGTCCGCCTTTGCCCACCGCTTTGGCGTGGCGTTCGAGGCCGTGTTCGGCGAGGCGTTGCCGGAGCTGACGAGGCTGGGCCTGCTGGTGCGCGACGGGGACCGGCTGCGCATCCCGCCGACGGCCCGCTTCCTGGCCGGCGAGGTGCAGGCACGCCTGTTGGCCGCGCAACGACAGGGTGACGTCCCATGCCGCCCATGAGGGAGCTCACCGGCACGCCCGCCACCCGCGAAGCGCAGGGGCAGACGCGCCGCTCCGCCTTCCCCGTCGCGTTGCCCGCGGGTGCGCGCGGGTTGCTGGCGCTCTGCTTTCTGGGAACGGTCCGCGCCGCGCTGACCGCCTCGCTGCTCGGCCTGCTGTGCGTCGGTCTGTGGGTAGCCGGCCTCGCGCTGGCCGCACCGCCGGGCATGATGCTCTTTTTGGGGCTGGTCGTGCTTCCGGTCGGGGTGCTGGGGGTGCCGGTCACCGGTCTGCTCCTTGGCCAGCATCTGCCGGCGGAGTACCGCCAGCTCGGGGTGGGCGCCCAGCTTCGCCTGTGGTGGGCCGGTCACCACCTGCACCGGTGGCCGCTGCCGGCCGGTGCGTGGCTGGAGCCGAGGATGCGCCGGCACGCCGCACTGATCGGCGCCCGTGCGGCCCAGATCGCGCCTCTGGCACGGGGGGCGCGCGCCGCGCTCACCGCCGAGCTCATGCGCGGCCTGGGTCAGGCGGAGACCGCCGCGGAGGCCACGGCGTTTATCGATGAGGCCGTGCAGCGGATCGCGCGCTGGGAGTCGGGCGCGGTCGGGTTGCCACCCATTGGCGCCAAGCTGTACCTGGGACATGACCCGCGCTCGCGCCGCGCCGCCCGTGTGCGACGCACGGCGGGCCGCCTGGGCGTCGCCAGCGACCGCCTGAACTACTTCTGGCGCGGGCAGGTCCTGCTCCTGCCACCCGTGCGCGCCTACCGCACCCTTGCCCTCTTGATCGACGCCCTCATGGACCTTGGCGTGGCCGCCCACGGCCGGCCGCTGCCGCTCCAGATCACCGTCCAGGGCGAGCTGGGGGACGACGCCAAATGGATCGCCTTTGCCCAACTTCTGGCCAGCGGCCTCGACCTCGCCCTGTCCGGACCGGAGCGGCGCGGCGATGAGGGCAACATCATCGCCCGCGGGCGCGTGGCCCCTGAGCCGGTGCCGGGCGCGCCGCTGGGACGGGACCGCACCGACTTTCTGTTCAGCTTGGTCTGGACGCCGGTGCCGGCGATGGCCGCCGCCGGGTACGCCGACCAGCACGCGCGTGACCTGCGGGTTGTACAGCACCTGGCCGCCGCCCTGCTCGCCGCCCGGGTGCCGCCCGCCGCGCGCACCGCCCTGGAGCGCCGCCTGGCCGCGATCTGGCAGGAGTTTGTCACGGCGTTAGCCGACCTGTGCGCGGCCTGGGGGCTGGCGGAAGCGGTGCAGGCCCGCTACCTCGACGAACCGTTTGCGGCGGTGCAGCCGCACCTCGCCGCCTTGCTCAGCCGGAAAGCCGAGACCCCCGTGCTGGTGGCCGAGGCGCGCCGGGCGCGCGACCAGGCGCTGGCGCTGACCGAGCTGACGCTGGCCGTGCACCGGCAGGCGGCACCGGGCGGGCTGCGCCGCCTGCGCGCCGGCTGGACCGATGGCCGGGGTGAGATCGTTCTGGGCCTGCGGCGCGGGCTCAAGCGAGTGCGCCGGGCCATCCGCGCCGGCGCGCGCGTAGCGCTGCTCACGCGCAGCGGTGATACGCTGACCGTGCTCCTCGACGAACCGCAAGGGTTGCGCTGAGTACGCGCGGGTCATCCCAGGAGGTGCCGACCATGGCCACAAAGGTGACGCCGCTGCCGGACCGGTTCGGCGTGCGCCGCACCGGGGAGCCCGACCGGCTGGCCCCGCCGCCGGTGGTGCCGGAGGCGCCAGCACCCGCGCCGACGCCCGTGCCGGCCCCGACGCGGGGTGAGAGGTAAGGAACAAAAGTAGACAGCCTCACGGCTGCTCGCGGCTCGCTCCCCAAGGGCCAGCCCCCGCCCGGCCTCGCCCCGGCACGCCGGCTCGGCCAGTCGCACCCGCGTGGGGGAGAGAGCGGAGGTGGGGGTCCCGCCCTTGCTCACGACTCCACGGCCGCCGTCTCCCAGCGCCGGGCGATCTCCGCCAGTTGTTCGCGCAACTTGCCCTTGGCGAACTTGCCCACGCTCGTCTTCGGCAGCTCGTCCACGATCACGATCTCATCCGGCAACCACCACTTGGCCACCCGCGTGGACAGGAACTCCCGGATCTCGGCCGGCGTTAGGTCCGCCCGGTGCTCGGGCTTCGGCACCACCGCCGCCACCGGCCGCTCCTGCCAGCGCGGGTGCGGCAGGCCGACCACCGCCGCCTCCAGCACCTTCGGGTGGGCCATGATGTGGTTCTCCAGCTCGACGGAGGAGATCCACTCACCGCCGGACTTGACCAGATCCTTGGTGCGGTCCACGAGCTGGATGTAGCCCTCGGGGTCGATGGTGGCCACATCGCCGGTGCGCAGCCAGCCGTCCATGAACTTCTCCGCCGCGGCGGGGTCGTTGTAGTACGTGCCGGTGATGTACGGCCCGCGCACCTGCAGCTCGCCGAACGACACGCCATCCCACGGCAGCTCCTGGCCGGTGGCCAGGTCGACGATGCGGCACTGCACAGTGGGCACGATCATTCCCTGCTTGCTGCGGATGCGCAGCTTCTCGTCCTCCGGCAGCGTCTCCATCGACGCTTTGAGCCGGGAGAGGGAGGCGAGGGGCGAGGTCTCCGTCATGCCCCAGGCATGCACCAGCGTGATGCCGTGACGCTGCAAGCCCTCGATCAGGGCCGGCGGCGCCGCCGAGCCGCCGCACAGCACGGTCTTGAGGCGGGGCAGACGCCGGCCGGTGCGGTCAAGCAGGCTCAACACACCGATCCAGATGGTGGGTACCCCGGCGGTGATCGTCACCCCCTCGCGGTCCAGCAGGTCAACGATGCGCTCCGGGTCCAGGTAGCGGTCGCTGAACACCTGGGCGGTGCCGTTCATGGCGGCGGCGTAGGGGAGCCCCCAGGCGTTGGCGTGGAACATGGGCACCGCGTACATGATCACGTCGCGCTCGCTGATGTCCACGTTGTTGGGCAGCGCCGCCACCAGCGAGTGGATCACCGTGGACCGGTGGCTGTAGACGACCCCCTTGGGGTTGCCGGTGGTGCCGGAGGTGTAGCACATGGCCGCGGCCGCGCGCTCATCCAGGTCTGGCCAGGCGAAGTGCGGGTCGCCGCCGGCCAGGAACTCCTCGTAGTCCACCACGTTGGGTAACGCGCCGCTCGGCTCCGGCCCCTCGTTCATCAGCACCACCAGCCGCACGGTGGGCATCTTGCCGGCCAGCCGCTCCAGGGTGGGCAGCACGGAGCGATCGCAGAAGATGATCTGGTCCTCGGCGTGGTTGATGATGTACTCAAGCTGATCGTCGAACAGACGCACGTTGAGGGTGTGGAGCACCGCGCCCATGCACGGCACGGCGAAGTAGCACTCCAGGTGGCGCTGGGTGTTGAAGGCAAACGTCGCCACCCGGTCCCCGGGCCGGATCCCCGCTTTGGCCAGCGCGCTGGCCAGCCGCTGCGCCCGCGCCGCTACCTCGCCGTAGGTGGAGCGCGCCGGCTCCCCCGCGGCGCGCTGCGTGACCACCGGCTTGTCGTGGTAGAGCCGCTCCATCCGCCACAGGATATCCGTGATCAAGAGCGGCCGGTCCATCATCGTGCTGCGCATCATCGTGGTTGACCTCCGCCTGCTCGGCGCGTCCCCACCGGGCAAGCCGGCGTCCGCTCCCGCTCGCCGGGTGTGCCGCGTCGTCGCTGTCCAATTCTCTACGCTTTCAAACCGCTCACCAACGGTCAAGTCGCGTCCGACCCTCCGGCCAAGCGGCCCCGCTAGCGATGCGCGAGCAGGTCCGCAAGCGAGCGGCCGTCGTGCAGCCGGGCGATGGCCTCGGCCAGCAGCGGCGCCACGCTCACCTGCTGGACCGGCAGGGTCAGGGGCGGCGGCGGCACGCTGTCGGTCACCACGACCGCCCGTGGTGCGAGCGCGCGCAGTCGGGCCTGCGCCGGGCCGGTGAACAGGCCGTGGCTGGCGACCACCACCGCCCCGGGCAGGCCCCCCGCCGCCTCCAGGGCGTCGGCCGCCGCCACCGCCGTGCCGGCCGTGCTGATCATGTCGTCCACGATCACCGGCACGCGGTCACGCACCTCGCCCACCACCGCGCCCGCCGTCACCTCGGTGCCGCTCACGCGGGTCTTGTGCACAACGGCCATGGGCAGCGCCAGCAGGCGCGCGTACCGCTCGGCCAAGCGGGCCGCGCCCAGATCGGGGGCGACCACCACCGCCGGCGCGGGGAGCAGCGGCCGCACGGCGTCGGCCAGCAGGGGCACCGCGCTCAGGTGCTCCAAGGGCACGGTAAAGAACCCCTCCAGCGACGGGCTGTGCAGGTCCAGCGCCACCACCCGGTCAAACCCGGCCGCCTGCACCAGGTCGGCCACCACCCGCGCCGCCACCGCCTCTCGGCCCTGGGCGCGGCGGTCCTGGCGGGCGTACCCGAGGTATGGGACCACGGCGGTGAGGCGGTCCGCCCCTGCCCGCCGACAGGCGTCGGCCAGCAAGCAGAGCTCCATGAGGTGCGCATCCGCCGGCGGGCCGGTGGGCTGGAGGACGTACACATCGCGGCGGCGCACGCTCGTCAACAGGGCCACGTGCAGCTCGCCGTCTGGGAAGCGTTCCAGCAGCCGTTCGCCCAGCGGCACGCCCAGGCGGGCGGCCACCGCGCTTGCCAGGGGCTCGTTGGCGCTGCCGGCGACCAGCACGAGGCTCATCGGGCGCCCTCCAGCGCCACGACCGGCGCGACGCGCACGCGCAGCCCGTCGTCAGTGGGAGCGAGGGCGGTGCCGAACTCCGCGCACAGCGCGTCCAACCGGTCCAGGAACCAGGCCCGATCCCGGCCGCGGGCGATGTTCACCTGCATCTCATCGATCTGCACCGGCACCAGCTCCAGCTCCGCCACCTGCCGCGGCCCCACGCGCGCCAGGAACAGGGCGGAGAGGTCGTTGCGCAGGTCGGGGTCCACGGCGTAGTCGTCCACGAAGTCGCCGGTGTCGTACAGGATGGGCTTGCCCTGGTGGAACTCGATCCCCTGCACCACGTGGGCGCTGTGACCCCAAAAGAGGTCCACGCCGGTCTCGATCACCCGTCGGGCAAAGGAGCGGAAGTGGGGGGCCGGCCGCAGGCGCATGTTCGGCCCCCAGTGGATGGAAAAGACCACCAGGTCCGCCTGCGCCCGCACGGCGGCGATGGCCTCGGCCACCGGTGCGAAGTCTTCCTCGTCCAGGGAGACCGGCGTGTAATTGATGCCAGGCGATTCCGGCGTCGCCGCCCAGGCCAGGGGGTGGTCGGCGAACGCCAGCACGGCGATGCGCAGGCCGCCCGCGGTCAGCCAGGCCGGCGCCCGCGCCTCGGCCAGGGTGCGCCCCGCCCCGGCGTGCGCGATCCCGGCGCGGTCCAGCACCGCGATGGTCTCCAGCATGCCGGGCACGTCGAAGTCCAGGCTGTGGTTGTTGGCCAGCGAGGCGAAGGACACGTGGGCCAGCGTGAGCGTGGCCACGGTCGCCGGCTCGGCGCGGAAGAAGAACGGTTTGTAGGGGTCACCGCGCCAGGGCTCGGTGTGCGCGGTGAGGGCACACTCCAGGTTGATGAGCAGCCGATCGGCGCGGTGCAGGAGCGGCAAGGTATCACCCCAGGGGTAGGCGAACCCCCGCAGCGCGATCGCCTCGTTCACCAGCCGCCCCAGCATCACGTCGCCGGTGATTGCCAGGGTTGCGGTAGGGCCCGCCATGTCCGCACCTCCGCCCCTCGGCATGCAGAGGGTCACTCCCGTTCGCGCGCCGTCGAGGCGGAGGCGCGCAGCAGCTCCTGAACGGTGGCGTCGTCCACCGGCTCAAAGTGCCGGTAATGCGCGCCCACCGCCCAGAACGGCTCCGGCTGGAAGAGGCAGACGACCTCGTCGGCCTCCGCGCGCAGCTCTTCGCAGGTCTCGCGCGCGCCCACGGGCACGGCCACGACCAGCCGGGCCGGCCTCTGGCGGCGCACGGAGCGCACCGCCGCGTGCATAGTGGCCCCGGTGGCCAGCCCGTCATCAACCAGGATCACCGTGCGGCCGGCGATGCGCGCGGGCGGACGGCCGGCGCGGAAGCGCTCCTCGCGCCGGCGCGCCTCCGCCTGCTCCTCTTCGGTCACCGTCTGCACGTAGTGCTCCGGCACGCGCAACTCGCGCAGGATATCTTCGTTCAGGTAGCGCTCGCCGTCGGCGGTGACGGCGCCGATGGCCAGCTCGCGCGAGATGGGCGCGCCTAGCTTGCGCGCCACGATCACGTCCAGCTCGGCCCCCAGCCGCCGCGCCACCTCGGCCGCCACCACCACGCCGCCGCGCGGGATGCCGAGCACCAACACATCCTGCCCGCGATACCCCTGGAGCGCCTGCGCGAGCTGCGCGCCGGCGTCGGCGCGGTCACGAAATAGCGCCCCCCACCGGGCGGTGGAGCGTTCCGGGTCCATACGCCACCTCCCCCGCCGTTGCCTTGATCATGACCATCGGTGATGCGTCAGTCTATCAGGTATCGGGACAGAGGCGGCAGGGCGCGTGTGGGGCGAAACCGGACGGCGGGCTTTGCCCCGGCCTGTCGGGGTGGTACAAGGGAGAGGGGTACGGGTTGAGCGCCGGACGGACAGCCATGCCAGACGACGCCTTTGCCGGGTTCGTGCGCGTGGCCGCGGCGGTGCCGCGCGTGCGCGTGGTGGATGTGGACTACAACCGCGAGCAGACGCTCGCCCTCTGGCAGCAGGCGCACGATGAAGGGTGCGCCGTGGTCTTCTTCCCGGAGCTGGGGCTCAGCTCCTACACGGCGGGCGACCTGCATATGAACCTGCGTCTGCAGCAGGCCGTGCTGGAGGCGCTGGAGGGGCTCCTGGCGGAGGGCGCCCGCCGCGGGCTGCGCACCTTGGCCTTCATCGGGCTGCCGCTGTTCGTACACCCGGGGCTGTACAACGTGGCCGTGGCCGTGCAGGGCGGCCGCATCCTCGGTGTGGTGCCCAAGACTTACCTGCCCAACTATCGCGAGTTCTACGAGCAGCGCCAGTTCCGCGAGGGTCGCGAGGTGCCGCCCGGCCGCACGATTGAGCTGCTGGGGCAGGAGGTGCCCTTCGGCACCGATCTCTTGTTCGTGGCGGACAACGAGCCCGGCCTGATCGTGGGGGTGGAGATCTGCGAGGATATCTGGGTCCAGCTCTCGCCCAGCGCCTATCAGGTGTCGGCGGGCGCCACGGTATGCGGAAACCTGTCCGCCAGCAACTTCACCCTGGGCAAGGGGGAGCTGCGGCACAAGCTATGCTGGAAGGCGTCTGACCCCGGCAAGTGCGCGTATATCTACACCGCCGCCGGCCCGGGCGAATCCTCCGCCGACCTGGCCTTCGACGCCCACGCCCTCATCTACGAGAACGGCTCATGCTTGGCCGAGTCCCGCCGCTTCGCGCGCGAGCCGCAGCTCATCACGGCCGACATCGACCTCGAACTGCTCCTGCATGAACGGCTAAGCACGGGCAGCTTCGGCGCCTGCGCCCGCGAGCACGAGCGCCCCTTCCGGCGCATCCCCTTCACCGCCCACCGGCCGACCGCGCCGGTAACGCTGCGGCGCCCCGTGGAGCGGCACCCGTTTGTGCCCAAGGACCCGACCACCCTCGCCACCCGCTGCTGGGAGGTGTTCCAAATCCAGACCAACGCCCTGATCACGCGCATAGAGTACATCGGCAGCGCCCACCTGGTGCTTGGCCTGTCCGGCGGCCGCGATTCGACCCTGGCCGCCCTGGCCTGCGCCAGCGCCCTGGACCAGATCGGCGCACCGCGCACCAACCTGCACTGCGTCTCCATGCCGGGGTTCGGCACCTCCCAGCACACGCGCGACGCCGCCCGCCGGCTGGCCGCCGCCCTCGGCGCCAGCTTCGAGGAGGAGGACATCCGCGAGGAGTGCTGGCTGATCTTGCGCGAGCAGCACCACCCGCTGGCCACCGCCTTCGCTGCCTGGCGCGCGACTGAAGGCGCGCCCGACTCCCTGGCGGCGTTCGAGCGGTTCGCCGCCGCGCACGTGGAGCTGTGCGACGTCGAGTTCGAGAACATCCAGGCGCGGGTGCGCACCCTGCGGCTCATGACCAAAGCCAACCGCTGGCGCGGCCTGGTGGTGGGCACGGGCGACCTCTCCGAGAAGGCCCTGGGCTGGTCCACCTACGCCGGCGACCACATCAGCATGTACGACATCAACGCCGGCATCCCCAAGACGCTGGTGAACTTCGTCATCCGCTGGGTGGCCACCGAGCAGGCCGAGCGCTGGACGGCGGGCGACCCGGCCGCGCTCCGGGCGGTGCTGTCCGACATCCTGGCCGCCCCCATCACGCCGGAGCTGCTGCCGCTGGGCGCCGAAGGGGCCATCGCCCAGCTCAGCGAGCAGGCCATCGGCCCCTACGAGCTGCACGACTTCTTCCTGTACTGGACCGTCCGCCACGGCGCCCGTCCGCACCACCTGCTCACCCTGGCGCGGGCGGCGTTCGCCGGTGATTACAGCGACGCGGAGCTGCGCCGCTGGCTGCTGGTGTTCTATCGGCGCTTCTTCGCCAACCAGTGGAAGCGCGACTGCACCGCGAACGGCCCCAAAGTGGGCACCGTCGCCCTCTCTCCACGCGGCGACTGGCGCATGCCCAGCGACGCCATGGTCCAGACGTGGATCCGCGACCTGGAGGCGGAGATCGGGCAGCCGACCGCAGCCGCGCGCTCGCGGGCGGACTAAGCGTCGGCCGGTTCCAGCACGACCGCCGGCGGCGCCGGCTCGGCCGGCTCCGGCACCGTGGCAGCGCGGCGTTGGCGGCGGCGCGCCACCACAACCGCCAGCACCGTGACGGTAACGGCTACCAGCGGCGCGACGCCGAGCAGGAGCCCCCGTCGTCCGCGCATGGCCACACCCCTTCGCCGCAACGTCCTCGGGATGCACAGGAACGCCCCGAGGAGCCTTTCCGGTCACCGATGCCGCCCTACCAACCGATGAGACGGGCCGAAGCCCGGTCAGGTAGTCGGAGTGGCGCGGGCACCGTACTCAGCTCCTCGGGGCAGCTTCAGCATGCCGTATACCGCCGCCGCCCGTCTGTCGGGCAACCTGCCAAAACGTGGGCGGAGATCGCCCGACAGGCGCACCGTCCCTCACCAGGCTTGCTACGCTAGAGGTGATGGACGCGTACGGAACGGTTCCGGCACGCTACTGGCACCGCCTGGACGATGGGCGCATCCAGTGCGACCTCTGCCCGCGCGCCTGCCGGCTGCACGACGGCCAGCGCGGCCTGTGCTTCGTGCGGGCGCGGCAGGGGGACGGCATGGTGCTCACCACCTACGGGCGCTCCAGCGGCTTCTGCGTGGACCCGATCGAAAAGAAGCCGCTCAACCACTTCCTGCCCGGCACCCCGGTCCTGTCCTTCGGCACCGCCGGCTGTAACCTGGCCTGCGCCTTCTGCCAGAACTGGAGCATCAGCAAGTCGCGCGAGATCGACACCCTGGCCGACGCCGCCTCACCGGCCGACATCGCCGCCGCCGCGCTCGCCTTGGGCTGCCGCAGCGTGGCCTTCACCTACAACGACCCCGTGATCTTCCATGAGTATGCCATCGATGTGGCACGGGCGTGCCGGGCGGCCGGCCTGCGCACGGTGGCCGTCACGGCGGGGTACGTGTGCCCGGAGCCGCGCGCCGAGTTTTACCGGTACATGGACGCGGCCAACGTGGACCTCAAGGGGTTCACGGAGGAGTTTTACCGCCGGGTGTGCGGCGGGCACCTTCAGCCGGTGCTGGAAACGTTGGCGTACATCAAACACCACACCACGGTGTGGTTGGAGATCACCACCCTGCTGATCCCTGGCCTGAACGACTCCCCGGAGGAGATCGCGCGCGAGTGCGCGTGGATCGGGGAGCACCTGGGGCCGGACGTGCCACTGCACTTCACCGCCTTTCACCCCGACTGGCGCATGCGCGACCGCCCGCCCACCCCGCCGGCCACCCTCACCAGGGCGCGCGCCATCGCCCGCCAACATGGGCTGCATTATGTCTATACCGGCAACGTGCACGATCCGGAAGGGGGGACAACCTTCTGTCACGCCTGCGGCACCGCGCTGATCGGGCGCGACTGGTTTGCGATCGTGCACTGGAACCTGACGCCAGACGGGCGCTGTCCGGCCTGCGGCGCCGCCTGCGCCGGCGTGTTCGACGGCCCGCCGGGCGGCTGGGGCGCGCGGCGGCTGCCCGTGCGCCTGGGCACCGGCCGCTGACCCCTACCCGTTGGCGCGGCGCCGCCGACGAGAACACGGTCCTCTCGATGGGTCGATCAGCCCCGCGGCAAGGGCGCCGGGCGATCGCCGGGAAGCCACCGCCGACTGGCTGGACACGCTCCGCTCACCTTCGCGTTCTGCCGCTTCGTATCCCCAGGAGCGGAGAGCCGGCGCCAATCAGGAAGCCGAAATCGTACCAGTTCCCACTACGTCCGACGTCGTAAAATGGAAAACGTCCCCACTGTCCGAATACATGAGCGATGAGAACGGTCCATGCGGTAAGACCGTTCCAGATTCCCCACAAAAGGTCTTGCCACCACATCCCGGTCCTCGTTTCAGCATCAGCAGGACGCTCACGCTGTGTCGCCGCGCCGTGCCCCGCCCTGGCGCCTCAGCAACATCCCTGACCCGCGCCAACCATGACGGCCGGTCCACGCGGGACCGGCCGTCATGGTTGGAAACACGGGGGCGATGGACTCAACCAAGAGCGGCGCTACGGCTGCTGCTTCTCCTGCACCACGAACTCGGGCTGCGCGGGCCGGGCCATCTCCGGCTCCGGCATCGCGAGCCGGCGCACCACGCGCCAGAACAGCGTCACGGCGTAGTCGGCCGCGGCGTCCGCGTCAGCCGGCACATCCAGGCGGTTCAGCAACGCCGCCGTCAGGTGCGTCGCGGTCGCGTACGCCTCCTCTTCGGAGCGGAATGGCCGCACCAGCGTCTCCGTGGTCATCACAACCCCTCCCAAGCGAGAGTGCTTCTCGTGCGGGGCTCGGGCACGGCTCCCCAGGAGCGCCCGGTACTCTGAGCAAATCACGGGCCGGCGGCGGCGTCTGTCCGGCAATACCTGGCTCCTCTGGTCCTGCATTCCCCGATCTGCCGCCGACCGCCGGGCATGGTGGGGCGGCCATGGTTGCGCGTCGCACGGTGAGCCGGGTAGCCTGAGGCGGCGGCCCCCTGGGGCGCGGTCCACGACGGAGGAGAGGTCAGACATGGCCTGGGGCATCATTCTGGTGCCGCTAGACGGCTCACCCCTGGCAGAGCGCGTGCTTCCCTACGCCGATGCCGTGGCGCGGGCCACCGGCGCATCGCTCACCCTGATGACGGCGGTCGAGAACCATCGGGACGGGGTGGGCGCGCGCCTGCCGGCACTGCGCGAGCGGCTGGAGCACGGCGCACGTGACCGGGCCGCTCAGCATCTGGAAGGAGCCGCCGCCCTGCTCCGCTCCTGGGGCCGCACCGTTTCGACCCTGATCACGAGCGGCCGGCCGGCCGAAGAGATTCTGGATGCCGCCGAGCGGCTGAACGCCGCCCTCATCGCCATGGCCACCCACGGGCGCAGCGGCCTGCAACGCTGGCTAGTGGGCAGCGTGGCCGACAAGGTCATGCGGCTCAGCCGGCGTCCCACATTGTTGGTGCGGCCCGCAGAGGAGCAGGGCCCGCTCCAGCCATTGCCCCTCACCCGGCTGATGGTGCCGCTCGACGGCTCACCGCTGGCGGAACAGGCGCTGACGATCGCCGTGGAGGTGGCGCGCGGCGCCGGCGCGCGCCTCCTGCTCGTGCGCGTCGAGCCTTGGGTGTCGACCACGCTCGCCGCCACCGGGGAGGCGGCGGCGCTGGTCAACGTGGACGACCTGGAGGCCGCCGTGGCCCACGAGGCGGAGCAGTACCTGGCCGAGGTGCGAGGGCGCCTGCCGGCCGACCTGCCGGTAGACACGGCGGTGCTGCGCGGCACCCCCGCCCTGGAGCTCATCGCCTACGCCGAGCGGGCGCAGGTAGACCTCACGGTGATGAGCACCCACGGGCGCGGCGGCCTGCAACGGCTGGTGCTGGGCAGCACCGCCGACCGCCTGGTGCGGGCCGGCCTGCCCTGCCTGCTCGTGCCTCCGGCCGAGCCCTGATCGCCCACACCACCCGGATGGCGGAGACCGTCCGCCATACCGCCGATCTATCCTGAACCCGTTCCCCCGCCGTTCGCGATATCGTGTAACACCCCGCACCGATCACAGGCGCTGCCTGACGGACGTTGACCCTCCCGCCCCCGCACGATAGATGGCGGACTGCTGCCCAGGAGGCTGCCATGTCGAAGCCGACCGAGCACATCTGGTACGTCTGGAACGATCGCCACGAGCGCGCCTTCGCGGTGCTTCGGTATGACGGCGGCCACTGGCGGCTCGAATGGGGCTACCGCGACCCGCCCGGCAGCGAGAACACCGTGCAAACGGGCGAGCATGCCACCAGCAACCTCGATGAGGCCATGCAGTGGATGATCCGGCAGATCGAGGCGCTCAGCCCGGAGCCGGACGAGGCACGGGACGCCATCGAGAAGTTCCGCGCCGCAATGGCCGCGCGTCAAGCCTGAGCCTGAGGTGACCGCCATGATCAAGTTCACCCTCACCACCCGGCGCTGTGAGCTCACCGACCGCGACCGGGAACTGCTGGACCACCACCTCAAGCGGCTGGAACAGGAGCTCGAGCATTTCAACCCGGACCTCGTGCACCTGACACTCGACATCGAGCGGCACGCCCGCCGCGAGGAGTACACCGGCCGCATCCGCCTCGCGCTCATGAACACTATCCTACCGGCCAAGCGCAACGTGGCACCGACGCTCTCCGCGCTGCTCAAGCTGGCCTTCGATGACCTGCACGAGCAGTTGCACCGCTTCAAGTCCCAGTTGCGCCGAGATTATATGCACGAACGGCGGCGCGCTTCCCTCTCGCCGGAGATGATCAGGTACCAGGAACGGGTCTTGCTGGATGAGCGCGAGCTGCTGGACCGCGCCCTGGCCGGTGACCGGGCGGCGTTCGACGCCCTGGTCAACCGCGAGCTACCGGCGCTCACCCGCGCCATCGAGCAGCTCCTGGCCGAGTACGGGCGCCCCACGGACCAAGACACGGTGGAGCACGTGCTGGCAGATGTGCTCACCACCGCGTTCACCGAGTTGGCCCGCAAGCCCACGCGTTGGTCGATGGCCGGCTGGCTCACCTGGCTGGCGCGCCGCATGATCCGACGTGACGTCAAAGAAGAAGCGGTGGCCCAGTCGGAGGAACACCCGGCCCATGCCGGCTGACGCGGTCGCAGGGAGGTGCGTTCATGACGGCGCTAGCGGTCGAGACAACCGTACAGGAACTGGAGAACTACCCGGCGGATGCCGGGCCCGTGCTCAGCGTCTATCTGCTCACCGACCCGACCACCCAACCGGGGCGCAACCTGCACGCCCAGTTGTCGGATCTGATGCGGGCGCTCAAAGACCAGCTTGCCGCCGTGCCGGAGGCCCTGGAGGGGGTCGAACGGCTGCTGCCGGCGGTGCAGGCGGCCATCGAGGCGCTGGGCGCGCCGCCGCGCGGGGCGGCGATCTTCGCGGCGCGGGGTGGCGATTTTGTGCGCACCGTGCGCGTGCCGGTGCGGATGAAGCCGGCCGCCTATTGGGGGCGCACGCCGTACCTGCGCCCCCTGTTGGCGGCGCTGGACGAGTTCGAGCGCACGCTGGTGGTGCTGCTGGACAAGGAGCGCGCCCGCTTCTTCCGCGTCTTTCTGCAACAGATTGAAGAGATCGCGGAGATAGAAGACGTTCATCCCGCGCGCCATCGCCGGACCGGCGGCGCCCCCTCGCACATCGGCGTCGACTGGCGGCAGGGCGGCTGGGCGCGGGGCGCCATCCCCCGCCACGAGGAGATGCACGTGCTCTGGCACGCCAAGCGCGCGGCCGACGCCCTGGCCCGCCTGGCCGACCGCGAACGGGTGGACCGCGTGCTGGTCGGCGGCACGCCCGAAGTGACGGCCGAGTTCCTGCGTCTGCTGCCCAGGCCGCTTCAGGGCCGCGTGGCGGGCGAGATCCATGCGCCCATGTACGCGCCGCCGTCCGAGGTGCTGGCCGCCGTCCAGGCTCGCGAGGAAGAGGCCGAGCGCGCGGCCGAGGAACGCCTGCTCGACGACCTGTTCGAGCAGGCCGGCGGCGGCCGCGGCCTCTTCGGGTTGGCGGACGTAACGGCCGTGGTGAACGAGCAACGGGTCTACCTGCTCGTGGTGGCGGAAGGGATGCAGGCCCAGGGCAGCCGCTGCGAGCGGTGCGGCCTGCTTACCACCGAGCCCGAGCTCGCCGAGTGCCCTGCCTGCGGGGGCCCGATGGTGCGGGTGGCGGACCTGGTGGAAGCGCTGAGCGAGCGCGTGCTCGACATGAACGGCCGCGTGGAAGAGGTGCGCGGCCACGCCGCGGAGCGCCTGCGCGCGCGGGGCGGCATCGCGGCCCTGGCGCGCTACGTGGTGAGCGCCGCGCCCGCCGCCTCCGAGTCCGCCTGACGCGGCTGCACAGGCTCGCGCGCGCCGGCCCCCGAGCGCGATCTGCAGGAGCACGGCGCTGTGGGCCGGCTCCGTCCGCCGCCTGCTCCTGCAGATCGCGCTCATCACCGTCTGGGTCGCGCCGCTGGTTTGGCGCGGCGGCGGTGACACGGCCCTCAGGACGCCACGCGGTGCCGACTGGCGCTGGGCGGCACCGGCGGCGGTGTTGCTGCGTCTGTCCCCGGCAGACCTGTGGCACACCCGCGCCGCCTCCACGGGCGCGGAGCCCGGCTTCACCTGGCCGGCGCCGTCCGCGCCCGTGCCGCCGTCAGCGCGCCTCCAGCCACTGGTTGAAGCGCGGTGGCCGCTTCTCGCGAAAGGCGGCCACGCCCTCGCGCGCGTCCGGGTGGTGATCGGAGATCGCGGTCTTGGCGGCGATGTCGTCCAGCGCCTGTAGGAAGGTCATCTCCGCCGCGTTATAGATCGCGCGCTTAAGCAGGCGCATCGCCACCTGCGGCCCGTTGGCCAGTTCGGTGGCCAACTCCAGCGCGCGCGGCAGAAGCTGCTCCGGCGGCACCACCTCGTGCACCAGGCCCAGCGCCAGCGCCTCCGCCGCCGAGACGATGCGGTTGCGCATGAGAAAGTCCATCGCCCGGGCCACGCCCAGAAGCTGCACCAGCAGGTACTGTCCGCCCTCGTCTGGAAGCAATCCGAAGCGCAAAGTTCCACTACCTAGCCGCGCCTCCGTGGAGGCGATGCGGAAGTCGCACGCTAGCGCCAGCGACAGGCCCGTCTGAATGGCGACGCCGTTGATCGCCGCCACCACCAGCTTATCCAGGGAGCGCACCGCCAGATTGAGCGGTTGTGAGAGGGCGCGCAGGCCGTTATAGGTGCCGATCGGGTTGTGGTGGCCGCGGGGGATGTCGGGCGTCAGCGCTTCGGCGGTGCCGTAGTCCACCGCCCGGCCGGTAATGTCGTCGCCGGCGGAGAAGGCGCGCCCGGAACCCGTGATCACCAGCACGCGCACGTCGTCGTGCATCTGCGCCTGGGTAAGCGTTTCGATCAGGTCCCGCTTCATGGGCGCGGTCATGCCGTTCAACCGTTCCGGCTGGTTGAAGGCGATGAGCAGGATACCCGGGTCGCGCAGCTCCGTGGTGAAACCGCGAAAGGTACCCGTGCGCATGGTGATCCTCCCAGGACTTCACTCCCGCTCCCCGCGGCGCGCGCGGGCAAGGGGGGTATCGAACGCGCCGCCGTCCACGTACAGCACCTGGTGGGTGATGTAGCGCCCGCGCTCTGAGCAGAGGAAGGCCACGGCGTTGCCGATGTCCTCGGGCTGGCAGACGAACCCGAACGGCGACTCGGCGTCCAGCTCGTGAATGTCCTGCACACCCGTCACCGCCCGCGCCAGGCGGCGGCCCATCTCCGTCTCCACCAGCCCCGGCGCCACCACGTTCACGCGGATGCCGTGCCGCCGCTCCTCCTTGGCCAGCGTTTTGGCCAGCGCCTCCAGGGCCGCTTTGGCCATGTTGTAGGGGGCGCCGTTGGCACCCAGCGTCTGCGTGACCGAGGAGGAGATCATGATGATGTCGCCCCGCGGCTGCTGCCGCATGGAGGGCAACACCAGCTTGCTCAGGTAGAAAGCGCTGAACAGGTGCGTGCGCACCACCCGCTCCATCTCCTCCGGATCCGTATCCGCCACCGCCAGGCCGCGCGAGGCGATGCCGGCGTTGTTGACCAGGATGTCGATCTTGCCGAAGTCCCGCAGGACCTGCTCCACCAGCGCCCGGCAGGCCTCCCAATCCGAGACGTCGGCCTGGTAGGTCTCCGCCCGCCGCCCGAGATCCCGAACTGCGGCCGCCGTCTCCTGGGCGGCGGCCTGGTCCCGCCGGTAGTTGATCGCCACGTCGGCGCCGTCTCGCGCCAGGCAGACGGCGATCCCGCGGCCGATGCCGCGGCCGCCGCCGGTGACGAGCGCCACTCGTCCTTCCAAACCCATACCCCAGGACTCCTCACACCGGATCGCGGCGCGGTTCCCATGCGCCGCCGTCACAGAGGATACCGTGCCGCCACCGTAGGCGCCCGCGGCGCCGCCCTTGCCGGCATCTTGCCCGCCGGGTAGACTGCGGCATTATCCGGACCATCACGGCATTTGATCCTGGGGAGGCAGGGGATGAACTGGCGCGATCGCTGCCGGGACAAGCTCGTCTCACCGGAGGAGGCGGTCAAGCGGATCAAGCCGGGCGACACGGTCATGGTAGCGCCGTTCACGTGCACGCCGCACACGTTGTGCAACGCCCTCATCGCCCGCGCCAAGGCGGGGGACATCGCCGGGGTGCGCATCGAGCACCCCGCGGCGCTGGCCGACTGGTGCAACCCGGAGACCAGGGGTGCCTTTGAGGTGCACGACAACTACGTGACGCCGTTCGACCGCACTGCCTGCCACTCCGGTACCATGGAGTACCTGCCCATCGGCGTGTGGCAGAGCTACGTGGTGCCACCGGGTTTCACCGAGCGACCGGACGTGTACCTGGTGCCCGTCTCACCGCCGGACGAGCACGGCTATTGCAGCTTCGGTCCGGGGGTGTGGCTGTCCGGCACCATGTGCCGCAACGCCAAGCTGGTGATCGCCGAGGTGCACGAGGACTTCATTCGCACCTACGGCGAGAACTACGTGCACCTGGACCAGATCGACCTGCTGGTGGAGGCGACCACACCTACCGGCACGGCGCCCGTGCCGCCGCCCAGCGAGGAAGAAACGGCGGCGGTGGAGGTGATCTGCACGCTGGTCGCCAACGAGCTGGTCAACAACGGCGACACGCTGCAGATGGGTGTGGGCACCGTCTCGGCCTCCCTGGGCCTCTACCTGCAGGACAAAGAAGACCTGGGCATCCAGACGGAGCTGATCACCGGCGGCATCGTGGACCTGGTCAAGAAGGGGGTGGTCACCGGCAAGTACAAGAGCATCCACCGCTACAAGGTGGTGGGCAGCGCGCTGGTGGCCCTCTCACCGGAAGAGATGCGCGAGATCCACATGAACCCGGTGTTCGAGCTGTATGACTTCGGCTACACCGACGACCTGCGCCGGTTGCTCCAGGTAGAGCGGTTCGTCACCGTGAACAACGCCCTGGTGGTGGACCTCACCGGGCAGGTGTGCGCCGAGTCCCTTGGCCACCGCATGTACACCGGTGTGGGCGGCCAGACGGTGTTCATGATCGCCGGCGCCTACTCCCCGGGCGGCAAATCCATCAGCGTGCTGCCCTCGAGCTCCGTGCCCACCGCCACCGGCCGGCGCGTGTCGCGCATTGTGCCCGTGCTCGATCCCGGCAGCGTGGTCACCGTGCCGCGCACGTTCGTGGATTACGTGGTGACCGAGTACGGTATCGCCACGCTGCGCGGCAAGACCATCAAGGAGCGGGCGCGGGAGATGGTGAGCATCGCCCACCCCGATTTCCGCGCCGAGCTGGCCCGTCAGGCCAGGGAGCTCTACGGCGCCTGAGGCCCCGGAGGAACGCCATGGTCGATTTCACCGTGCCGGAGGAGATCGCCCTCACCATCGATGGGCTGCGCGCCTTCATCGAGCGCGAGGTCGTGCCCCTGGAGGAGGCGCACCGCGATCTCCTGGAGAACCCGCACGCCGCCTACGGCCCGGACGGCCGCCTGGTGCCGCAGATCCAGGAGCTGCGCCGGCAGGTGCGCACGGCCGCCGCCCGGGCCGGCTACTACAACCTGTTCACCCCGGCCGACCTGGGCGGCGCCGGTCAGGGGCCGCTGGCCCTGTTCCTGGTGTGGGAGGCGCTCTACCACCACGCCGGCCCGGGCCGCGTCCTCCCCTACGAGGCGGTGGCGCACTGGGTGACTGGCGCCGGGCCGATCCTGCGCGGCCTGGCGCCCGCGGCGCGCGACGAGGTGCTGCCCGGCCTGCTCTCCGGCGAGAAGACCTCCTGTTTCGCCCTCTCCGAGCCGGACGCCGGCTCCGACGTGTGGTCGATGAAAACACGCGCCGTGCGTGAGCCCGCCCCGGCGGGCCGGGGCGGTGACGCCTGGCTGCTCACCGGCACCAAGCAGTGGATCTCTTACTCCCCATACGCCGCCCACGCCGTGGTGTTCGCGGTCACCGACCCCAAGCGGCTGGCGCGGCGGGAGGGCGGCATCTCCTGCTTCCTCGTGGACACGGACTGGCCCGGCTTCTCAGTGGACAGTGTGATCCGCCTCTTCGGCCACGCCGGCGGCAACGAGGCGGTGCTCAGCTTCCAGGACCTGCGCGTGCCCGCCCACCGCCTGATCGGTGAGGAGGGAGAGGGATTCCGCCTGGCCCTGGCCGGCGTCAACACCGGCCGTCTCTACAACTGCGCCCGCGCCGTGGGCCTGGGGCGGTGGGCCCTGGAGCGCGCCACGGCCTACGCCAAGCAGCGGGTGGCCTTCGGCCATCCCATCGCCGAGTACCAGGGGGTGCAGTGGCTTCTGGCCGAGTCGGCCATGGAGCTGTACGCGGCGCGCATGATGGGCTTGAACTGCGCCTGGCGGCTGGAGCGGGGCGAGCCGGCGGTCAAGGAGACGGCGATGATCAAGGCCTTTGCCACCGAGGCCGGCTTCCGCACCCTGGACCGCTGTATGCAGGTGTTCGGCGGGCTGGGGCTCACGAACGAGCTCAAGCTGTTCGACGGCTGGCATCAGCTCCGCATCGTGCGCATCGCCGACGGCAGCGCCGAGATCATGCGCCGCACCATCGCCCAGCGCCTGCTCAAGGGCGACCTCGGCTTCTGAGCGACCTCTCGGCGCGCGTGCGCCATCGCCGCGCCCGCGGTACGGTGCAGACGAACACCGTACAGGAGGTTTCGCGTCCCGTGCTGCCGATCAAACGGGTCGACCACATCGCCTTTGCCACCCACTCCATCGATGAGTCGCTGCGCTGGTTTCAGACCCTCTTCGGCGCGCGCGAGGTGCGCCGCATGCGCGTTGAGGCGGAGGGCTACACCTTCGCCATGCTGGCGATCCCCAACGCCCAGATCCAGTTCGAGCTGCTGGAGCCCATCGGCGCGGAGAGCTTCGTGGCCCGCTTCCTCCGGCAGCGCGGCCCCGGCTTCCACCACATCACGATCGAGGTCGAGGACGTGGCGGCCGCGGCCGAGGAGCTGCGCCGGCACGAGATCGAGCCCTTCGGCGGCGTGCGCGGCGGCGACGGCTGGCGCGAGACGTTCATCCACCCGCGCGACAGCAACGGCATGCTCATCCAGCTCGTCCAGAAGCCGCCGCAACCCGAGCGCCCGTAACGGCATAGCGCTCCGCCCGCAACATCCCTCGGCCGCCCCGTGACAGTGGGCGGCCGTCGCCGCGGGCCCGCGCCACCTGGCGGCGGTCGCCGCGCGAGGGCTGCGTTGTAGGGGATGGTCGCCGCCCCGCCGTCCGGGGCAACGCCGGGCGGCGTGACCTCTGACGTCAGGGATAAGTGAGGACCAAGGAGCCCGGCTTGGGCGGCGGGGTGGTGGCGTACTTCTCCGCCTCCGCCGCCGCCTGCTTGGCGATCTCCTCCAGCCGGACCTCATCGTAGAAGCGCTTGAGCGGCCCGTGGACGTAGACGGTGGCCACGGCGTATTCGCCTGGGCCGTTGCGCACCACGATGGGGAAGCGGATCACGTCACCGTTGGGCGTGGCCAGGCGGGTGGCCTCGCCCATCGCCAGCGTGCGGTGGTAGCGCTGGGACAGGGTGCGTGAGACGCGCTTGAGCGCTGGCGTGAACGCGCGGACGAAACGGTCCCACGGTTCTTCCACATCGGACTTGTGGTGCGGCATCTCCCTCCTTCCCTCCACAACACGATGCCGCGCGGGCCGCGGCACCCGTACTGATTACAACCGGCGTCCGGCCCTGGCGCAAGGCCCTGCCCGCGCCACACCGCCGGCTCACAAAATAACCAGGCCAAATCTCTTGACTTAGGGAGTCCTAAGTTTCTAAGCTGGAGCCGTCTAACTCCCGCTGCAGCCGGATACGGACGGGCGCCGCGCCTGGCTGCCCGGCGGGGTGGAGGAACCGCCTCATGCTGTACTCGCTCCTCATCACCCTGCGCGAGGGGTTCGAGATCGCCCTCATCGTCTCCATCGTGCTCAGCTATCTGGTCAAGACCGGCCGGCGCCATGTGGTGCCGCAGGTGTGGGCCGGCACGGGCCTCGCCGCGGCGGCCTGTCTGGCCCTGGGCGTGGCGCTCCAGCTCAGCGCACACGAGCTCTCCGGCCGGGCGTTGGAGGCCTTCGAGGGCGGCGCCATGCTCTTCGCCTTCGCCGTGCTCACCTGGATGCTGTTCTGGATGCGCCGCCAGGCGGCCACCCTGGGCCGCCACCTGCGCGCCCAGGTAGAGGCCGCATTGCAGGGGGGCGGGACGCTGCCCCTGGCGCTGCTCGCCGCCTCCGCGGTGGGCCGTGAGGGGCTGGAGACGGTTCTCTTCCTGGTCGCCGGCGCCGCTACCGCCGAATCCGGTCTCACCTACGTGCTCGGGGGGGTAGCCGGCTTTGCCATCGCCGCCGCACTCGGCTGGCTGGTGTACCGCGGCGCGGCCCGTCTGCCCGTGCGCGCTTTCTTCGCCACTACCGGTATCGCCGTCATCGTGCTGGCCGCCGGCCTGCTCAGCAACGGCTTGGGCGACCTGCACGAGGCCGGCCTCCTCCCCAACCTGGGCGGGCACGTGTGGGACACGGAGCACGCGCTCGCTATGACCTCCACACCGGGACGCTTTCTGCACGCCATCGTGGGGTATGACTCGTCGCCGCTGCTAGGCCAGGTGATCGCCTACTGGCTCTACCTGGCGCTGGCACTGGCGATGTTCGTGGCCGTGCCGCGCCTCACCGTCCGCCGCACCGGTCGGCAAACCGCGTCGGTCACCTCGTGAACCGGAGCGACACGCCATCGTCCGCGTCTCAGCGACGGTTGCGCCACAGGAGTCGCCCCTTACACCCGTGATACGCAACGCTCACAGGAGGGACGGGATGCGCTTCCCGCGCGGCGTATGCCTTGCCACCGTGCTCGTTACCCTTGCGCTCGCGGCCTGCGGCGGCAATGAAGCCGCCGGGCGCACGGTACAGATCGTGCAGACCGACGACGCCTGCACGCCCACGAGCCTCACCGTTCAGGCCGGGGAGAGGATCACGTTCGAGCTCGTGAATCAGGGCACGAAGGACAAGGAGTTTGAGGGGATCGAGGGGACCAGGTTCGAAGAGGTGAAGGTGCCGGCGGGCAAGACGCGGCGCAGCGGTTGGACCGCGCCCAAAAGCCCCGGGACAGCCAAGTTCAAATGTTACCTGCCTGGCGGCCCCACCACCATCGTCACCATCGAGGTCCAGTAGACGACCGCCGCCCCCACATCCCTGCACGAGGAGTGAACCGATGCGCGATCCGCGCCCCAGCCACCTACTCGCCGCACTCATCGTCGCGTTCGCCCTGCCGCTGGCGCTGGCCTGCAGCGACTCGACATCCGATTCCGGCAAGGCCCAGGCAACACCCGCCCGGCGAGACAAGCTGGTGATCGCCGTCCAGCCAACGGGCACACCCGAGCAGTTGTCCGCCGATGCCAAGCAGATCGAGCAGTTCCTTAGTCAGCGTCTAAACCGGCCGGTGGAGCTGGTGTTCCCCACCAGTTACGCGGGTGTCATCGAAGCGCTGCGCTTCGGCCACGCCCATGCCGCCTTCATGAGCGCCTGGCCGCTGGCGCTGGCCCGCAAGCACGCCGGTGCGGAGATCGCGCTCGCCGAGATACGTGAGGTGGTGATCGGCGAGCAGAAGACCGAGGCCCCGTACTACTACTCGTACTGGATCGTGCGCAAGGACAGTCCCTACCAGAAGCTGGAGGAGCTGCGCGGCAAACGGGTGGCACTCCCCAGCCAGCTCTCCACCTCCGGCTACGTGGCACCGGTGGCCCGCCTGGTAGAGCTTGGCCTGCTGCCACAAGACGGCAAAGAGGCGGACCCCAAGCGCTTCTTCGGCGATGTAATCTACGCTGGCGGTTACGCCCAGAGCTGGGAGGCGCTCAAGGCCGGTCAGGTAGACGCCACCGTCATTGCGGGCGACGTCGCCGAGTCGCTGTATCGCGAGGTGCTGGCGAACAGCCGCGTGATCGAGCAGCAGGGTCCGGTGCCCTCACACGGCGTGGCCTTCGCCCGGCATCTGGACCCGCAGACACGTGAGGCGCTACGCGCGGCCCTTATGGAACTGGGCCAGCCGGAGAACCGGCCCCTGATGCGCAAGTTCATCTCCGGCATCTTCGTCCGCTTCCAACCCACCACCGCCGAGGAGCATCTGGGCGCGCTCAACCGCTACCTAGAGCTGACCCAGTCACAGTTTGTGGAGCGGCTGCGCTGAGCGCCGCGCAGCCAGGGGCGGAGGCCAGCGATGACGACCGTACCGGACGCCGCGCACGTCCCCCAGCGTGGGATGCCCAGCCCCGATGAGGCGGTCCGTGCGCACGACCTGTGGTTCTGGTACAAGCACGGCCAGCCCGTGCTGCGGGGAGTTGATTTCGCCGCCCATGCCGGCGCGGTGACGATGGTGGTCGGCGCCAGCGGCAGCGGTAAGACCACGCTGCTCAAGCTCCTCAAGGGGTTGCTCAGCCCCCAGCGCGGCGAGCTGCATGTGCTGGGCCGGCGAGTGCCGGCAGGGGCGTCCCACGTCGACTTGGACAGACGCGTGGCCTACATTCCGCAGCAGCTAGGCCTGGTGCGGAACCTGTCCGTGCTGGACAACGCCCTGATCGGTGCCCTGCCGCGCCTGGGCGCCATGCGCTCGCTCCTCCACATCATCCCGCGCCGGGAGCTGGAGCGAGCGCACGCCACCCTGGCTACGCTCGGCATCGCCCATAAGGCGACGGAACGCGCCTTCTTCTTGAGCGGAGGCGAACGCCAGCGCGTGGCCATCGCGCGGGCCATCCTCCAGGAACCCCGCCTGATCGTGGCCGACGAGTTCCTCTCCCAGCTGGACGCCGTCACCAGCTCCGAGATCATGACCCTCATGCGCGCCGTCGTAGATACCGGCGTAACGCTCGTGATGAGCACCCATGAGCTGGAGCTAGTACCACGCTACGCCGACCGCGTGGTAGTGCTGCGCGAAGGGCGGGTGGTGCTGGATTGCCCGGTCACAGAAACGACGACCACCGAGCTGGCGCGGGCGATCAAGCCATGACTGGTCACGCCTGGCCCCGCCGCCTTGGCTGGCTTCTCCTGGCCGGTGCGCTGCTCTTCACCCTGCAAGACATCGGCCTGCTGGACGCCGCACGCCTGCAGCGGGGATCGCGCAACGCGCTCTCCTTCGCGCGCGGGTTGGTGCCACCGGACTGGAGCGTGCTGCCCACCGTGGTCGGGGCCATCGGCGAGACGGTGCAGATCGCCTTCGCCGGTACCGCGCTCGGTTTCCTCCTGGCGTTGCCCGCCGCGCTGGCCGCCAGTCCTATTGTGGCCGGCCCACCGGTCGCGGCGGCCACCCGCCTCCTCCTGGCCCTCATCCGCACGGTGCCGGCCCTGCTGTGGGCGATCGTGTTCGTGGTAGCCGTGGGCCTTGGCCCAGCCGCCGGCACGTTGGGTGTGGCGATGTACACGCTCGGCTACCTGGGCAAGCTGTACGCCGAGGCGTTCGACGGGGTGGACCCCGAGGTGCTGGAGGCGGTGCGCGGCACCGGCGTGGGCCGCCTGCAGCTGGCCCGCTACGCAATCATACCCGAAGCGGCAAATAACCTGGTCTCCCAACTGCTGTTCATGTTCGAGTACAACGTGCGCGCGTCATCGATCCTCGGGTTCGTGGGCGCCGGCGGCATCGGGTATTACCTGCTGGGCTACCTGCAAACGCTGCGCTACGCCAGCCTCACCACCGCCCTGCTCATCACCCTGATTGTGGTGATCCTCATCGACCGGGTCAGCGCGTCCCTCCGCGCTCGCCTGCTGTTCACCACCTCCGGTAGGCGCTGAGCCCCGTGGCGCTGCGGCGACGTGCGCGACGGCGTATCCTGTGCGCGCACGGGTCACGCTCACGGCCGAGCGTGCCGGATACCGACAGTCAGGGAGGTCGATGCGATGCGCTGGCTGGTGATGGGCGCGGGGGCAACGGGCGCCTACGTGGGCGGGCGACTGGCCGCGGCCGGCGTCCCGGTCACGTTCGTGGCGCGCGGCGCCCACCTGGCCGCCCTCCGGGAGCACGGGCTGCGCCTCCACTCCCGCCTGGGAGACCTGCACCTGCCGGTTCACGCCACGGACCGCCCCGCAGACGCCGGTGTGGTGGACGTGGTCCTGTTCGCCGTCAAGAGCTACGACACCGAGGCGGCGATGGCCCTGGTAGCGGACGCGGTCGGACCGGACACCGCCATCCTGTGCATCCAGAACGGGGTAGACAACGAGGAGCGCTTGGCGGCGCGTTTCGGCGCGGGGCGTGTGTTGGGCGGCGCTATCCGCATCGAGGCGACCATCGCCGCGCCCGGCGTGATCGTGCACTCCTCACCCTTTGCCCGCCTGGAGTTTGGACCATGGGTCGGCACCGTGGGGCCGCGCGAGCGGGCGGTGCTGGCCGACCTCACGCGCGCGGGCCTCGACGCCGTGCTGGTGGACGACGCCCACCGGGCGGTGTGGGAAAAGTTCCTGTTCTTGTGCCCGGCAGCGGGCGTCACCAGCGTTACCCGCGCCTCGATCGGTGAGGTGCTGGCCTGCCCGGAGTCGCGGGAGCTCTTTCAGCAGGCGGTGAGCGAGGTGGCGGCCGTGGCCGCGACGCGCGGGGTGAACCTGGGGGAGGACGCCGTGGCGCGCACCATGGCGTTCGTGGACGGCCTGCCGCCCGCGATGCGCACCTCCATGCAGCGCGATGTGGACCAGGGCCGCCGCATCGAGCTGGACGCC
>JBHOQW010000205.1:0-44479 GCA_042408665.1 Dehalococcoidia bacterium | reverse complement strand
CGCGTCGGCGCCGCCGCCGAAGGCGCGCCGCAGGGCGGCGAGCGTGGCCTGGCCGCTGGCCGCCAGACGCTCGGCCAGGCGCGCGTCGGCCGGGGAGAGGCCCTCCCCCGGCACGGGGCCGCCCAGCCACTCCACCGTCTCCGCGAGGCGGCGGGCGGCATCCGGCGGCAGCATCAGCGCCACACAGTCCGAGACGGGCGCCAGGTAGCGATGGGCCAGCCAGCGCGCCAGTTCGACCTGATGTGGCAGGAGCAGGGGTTCGCTCGCGACGAGCACCGTCCGCGCCGGCCCCTCGTAGGCGCCCTGCTCGCCCACGGCCAGCACCACGCCGGTCAGCACCCGTCGGCCGAACGGCACCAGCACGGCGGCGCCCGGTGCGACCTGGATCGCATCTGGCACGCGATAGGTAAACGCCTGATGGAACGGCGCCGCCGCCAGGACCGCGACCTCGGCGTAGGGCATCGCCGCGCACCCCCTGGCAGCGAGTGTACGCGGCCCGGCGTCGTCTCGGCCAACGGCTGATGGCGCTACGGATCGGTCGCCTCCGGCGGCGGGCCGAGAATCGCGATCCCGTGCCGGGCAGCGACGGCGCTCAGCCGCTCGACATCGAGCGGCCCGGGCGGGGGCAGGCGCAGCCCCGCCGCCGGCTCACCGGCCGCGCGCACGAAGTCGGCGAAGCCGGCCGGGGCGCTGAACGTGAGCATGCGCGCCCCGGCCTCTCCGACACGAAACGCGTGCGGAACCCCCTTGGGCGCGAACACCCAGGCGCCGGCCTCGACGCGGACGCGCGCATCCCCGCAGTAAAAGGTCACCTCGCCATCGAGCAGATACCAGGCCTCATCCTCGTCGTGGTGCACGTGCAGCGGCGTGGCGTACCCGCCGCCGACGCGCTGGTCGAGGAGGGCGAAGCGTCCCTCGGTCTGCTCTCCCGCCGCTTTGACCACCATCAGCGCGCCGGCGAACCAGAGCGCCTGGCCGGCCTCCGGCCCCAGCACGTAGGCCCTGCCCGTGGTCGGCATACCGTCACCTCCCTGAACCTACAGCATGCCCTCTCGCATCAGATGGGCGCGCACCAGCGCGAGGATCTCGGCGGCGCTTTCCTCCTCGCCGAGACCGGCGTCGCGCAGCGACTGCCAGACCGGGAAATCGATCAGGGCGGCCACCACCCGCAGCGTGCGCTCACTGGCGCCGGTTCCGGCCAGGGCGGCAGCGGCCAGGAGGCGCAGGTTGTGGCGCTGTACGCGGGCGATCTCCTGCAAGGTCGGGAACAGGCCCTCCTCCCGCCGGGCGGCGCGCAGCCAGCCCGCGTCACGCGCGTAGCACTCGCACGTCCCGAGCACCAGCACGCGCAGGCGCAGCTCCTGGCCGTCCAGGTCGCGAAAGGTGTCCGCGGCCTGTGCCGGCGTCAGCGGCCGCAGGACGTGCACGGTCTGAGCGCAGGCGGGCAGGAGGTCGTCCAGCGAGGGGAAATGGCGGTAGACGGTGGCCGGCGAGGTGCCGGCCCGCCGGGCGATCTGCTCGTAGCTGGTGGCGAGGATGCCCTGCTCGGCGTGCAGCGCCGTGCTCGCCGCCACGATCCGCCGGCGGGTCTCCTCAACCTTGGCGGCTCGCGCACGCAGCCGGTACCGGCGCGGCATGTGGCCTCCCATTTCGTGCGACGATTTTATGAGCGATATTCTACCGCAAATATGCCGCGGGTCAAGCGGTCGTCGGTGGCCGCCGCGCGATGCCACCGCTTCCCCGCGCCGGGAAGCGCACCACCGTCGGCGGGGATGATCCGGCTGCGACTGCTTGCGTGGCCGGTGCGGCACGGACCACCATCGCCCTTGCGGCCGGCGTGTTCGCCACCTGCCTCCCCTCCCCACGTCACCGCCCTGCTGACAGCACGCCGCCAGCGGTCGTGCCCTACGCTGCGGGCCGGAGCGATGTGCCGGCCGCCCCGGGCCGTTGTGAGGCCGGAGATGACCCTGCTAGACTGGACCCGCAACACCGCACACCCGTTCGAGTCCTCGGGAGCTAGGTTCGTGCCTCTCGACGCTATCGTCGTGCGCGGCGCGCGCGAGCATAACCTCAAGAACATCGACGTCACCATCCCGCGCGACAAGCTGGTGGTAATCACCGGCCTCTCCGGTTCCGGCAAGTCCTCGCTCGCCTTCGACACCATCTACGCCGAGGGACAGCGCCGCTACGTGGAATCGCTCTCCGCCTATGCCCGTCAGTTCCTCGGCCTGATGGAGAAACCGGACGTCGATTACATCGAAGGCCTGTCGCCCGCCATCTCCATCGACCAGAAGGGCGCCTCGCGCAACCCGCGCTCCACCGTGGGCACCGTCACCGAGATCTACGACTACCTGCGCCTGCTGTTCGCGCGCGTGGGCCAGCCGCACTGCCCGCGCTGCGGTCGACCAATCGAGCGCCAGACGGTGCAGCAGATGGTGGACGCCGTCCTGGCCCTGCCGCCCGGCCGGCGGGTGATGATCCTGGGGCCGGTGGTCAAGGACCGCAAGGGCGAGCACGAGAAGGTGTTCGAGGACGCGCGCCGCGCCGGGTTCGTGCGCGCGCGGGTGGACGGCCGCGTGCTCGACCTGAACGAGGAGATCAAGCTGAACAAGAACCAGCGCCACACCATCGAGGTGGTGGTGGACCGGCTGGTGACCGCGCCCGCGGATGCGGCCGACCCCGGCCTAGCTACCCGTCTGGCGGACTCCATCGAGACCGCACTCAAACTGGGCGCCGGCACCATGCTGGTGTGGATCGGCGGCGATGGGCAGCCGGATGAGGAGCGGCTGTTCAGCGAACACGCCGCCTGCCCGACGTGCGGCATCAGCCTGGGCGAGATCGCCCCGCGCACCTTCTCCTTCAACAGCCCACACGGCGCCTGCCCAGCCTGCACCGGCCTGGGCGTGCGCATGGAGATCGACCCCGACCTGGTCATCCCCAACAAGAACCTGTCCCTGGCCGAGGGGGCCATCGCCCCCTGGGCGCGCGCCGCCACCACCAGCGCCTGGTACGGCAAGCTCCTGGAGGCGGTGGCGGCACAGCACGGTTTCTCCGTGACCGTCCCCGTGCGGGAGCTGACGCCGGAGCAGCTTAAGGTCGTGCTGTACGGCACCGGCGGCCGGCCGGTAACGGTGCGGTACACCAACCAGTACGGCCGCACCCACACCTACGAGGCCACCTACGAGGGCGTGATCCCCAACCTCGAGCGCCGCTACCGGGAGACGGAGTCGGACTATATCCGCCAGGAGATCGAGCGGTACATGGCCGCCACCCCCTGCCCTACCTGCCAAGGCCAGCGGCTCAAGCCGGAGGCGCGCGCCGTGCGCATCGCCGGCACCAATATCGTCGAGGTCACGCGCATGAGCGTGACCGAGGCGCTGCGTTGGGTGGAGTGGCTGGCCGGGCCGGACACGCCGCTCACCGCGACGCAGCAGACCATTGCCCATCAGGTGCTGAAGGAGCTGCGCGCCCGCCTCACCTTCCTGGTGGACGTGGGGCTTGACTACCTCACGCTCGACCGGGGCGCGGCCACCCTGTCCGGCGGCGAGGCGCAGCGCATCCGCCTGGCCACCCAGATCGGCTCCAGCCTGATGGGCGTGCTGTACGTGTGCGATGAGCCGTCCATCGGCCTGCACCCAGTGGACGACGCCCGCCTGATCCGCACCCTGGAGCGGCTGCGCGACCTGGGCAACACGGTGCTGGTGGTGGAGCACGACGAGAGCATGATCCGGGCGGCGGACTGGATCATCGACATGGGCCCCGGCGCGGGCGAGCACGGCGGCCGCATCGTGGCCGAGGGGCCGCTGGACCAGATCATGGCCTGCCCGGAATCGATGACCGGCGCCTACCTTGCCGGCCGCAAGGAGATCCCGGTGCCGCCCTACCGTCGTCCGGGCAACGGGCAGGCCATCGGCATCCGCGGCGCGCGCGAGAACAACCTCAAGAACATCGGCGTGCGCATCCCCCTGGGCATGCTGGTGTGCGTCACCGGCGTCTCCGGCTCGGGCAAGAGCACCCTGGTAGAGGACATCCTCTACAAGAAGGTGGCGCAGGTCCTCTACAACGCCAAGGACCGGCCCGGCGCCTGCGACGCCATCGAGGGGCTGGAGCACGTGGACAAGGTGGTGGATATCGACCAGTCGCCCATCGGCCGCACGCCGCGCTCCAACCCGGCGACGTACACCGGCGCCTTCACCCCCATCCGCGAGCTGTTCGCCTCGGTACCGGAGGCGCGGGCGCGCGGCTACACCCCCGGCCGCTTCTCCTTTAACGTCAAGGGCGGCCGCTGTGAGGCCTGCCAGGGCGAGGGCTACATCGAGATTCAGATGCAGTTCTTGCCCGACGTGACCGTCCCCTGTGAGGTGTGCAAAGGCAGCCGTTACAACCGCGAGGCGCTGGAGATCCACTACAAGGGCAAGACCATCGCCGAGGTCCTGGACATGACCGTGTCCGAGGCGGCGGAGTTCTTCAAGGCCACCGCCGCCGTGCGTAACAAGCTGGAGACGCTGCAGGCGGTGGGTCTGGGCTACATTCGCCTCGGCCAGCCGGCCACCACCCTCTCCGGCGGCGAGGCGCAGCGCGTGAAGCTCGCCACCGAGCTCTCCCGCCGCGCCACCGGCCGCACCCTTTACATCCTGGACGAACCGACCACCGGTCTGTCCTTCGAGGACGTCAAGAACCTGCTCGCCGTGCTCCAGCGCCTGGTCGATGCCGGCAACACGGTGCTGGTGATCGAGCACAACCTGGACGTGATCAAGTGCGCCGACTGGATCATCGACCTCGGCCCCTTGGGCGGTGACCGCGGCGGTGAGATCGTCGCCGAGGGCACCCCGGAGGAGGTGGCCGAGGTGCCCCACAGCTTCACCGGCCAGTACCTGAAGCCGCTCCTGGAGCGCCACCGCGCCCGTCGCCTGGTGGCGGCCGGGGACTGAGCGTGTTCTGCCCTCACCCTCTGCCCCCTCTCCCTTGGTAGGGCCAAGGAAGAGGGGGATATACGGGTGTACCCATCGTGCTCCCTGGAACGCATGGGTAGTTGGCCCCCAGCGCCGGCCCGTGCCACAATGCGCCCGCACACGCCGGGCGTCGCCCGGCGAAAGGGGGCGGACATGGCGGAGTTCACCTTTGCGGAGCGGATGGAACGGCTGGGCACGGAGACGGCCTTCGAGGTGCTGGCCCGCGCCCGCGCCCTGGAGGCGACGGGGCGAGAGGTGATTCACCTCGAGATCGGCGAGCCGGACTTCCCCACGCCGCCGCACATCGTGGCGGCGGCCAAACAGGCGCTGGATGAGGGCTACACCCACTACGTGCCGTCCCCCGGCCTGCCCGAGCTGCGCGAGGCCATCGCCCGGCACGTGGCGGCTACCCGCGGCATTCCGGTGGCGCCGGAGGAGGTGGTGGTGACACCCGGCGCCAAACCGATCATGTTCTTCGCCGCGCTCATGCTGTGCGGCCCTGGCGATGAAGTGCTGTACCCCGATCCCGGCTTCCCGATCTACCCCTCGGTGGCCGCGTTCGCCGGCGCCACGCCGGTGCCGCTGCGCCTGCGACCGGAGACCAGCTTCCGCCTGGAGCCGGACGAACTGCGCGCCAAGCTGACCGATCGCACGCGCCTGCTCATCCTCAACTCGCCGCACAACCCCACCGGCGCCACGCTCACGGCCGAGGACCTGGCCGCCATCGCCGAGCTGGTACGCGGCCGGCGGCTGATCGTGCTCTCAGACGAGATCTACCGCGAGATCGTGTACGACGGCCAGGCCGCCAGCATCGCCTCCCTGCCGGGGATGCGCGAGCAGACCATCATCCTGGACGGGTTTTCCAAAACCTACGCCATGACCGGCTGGCGGCTGGGGTATGGGGTGATGGCGCGCCCGCTGGCCGAGGCGATGACACGCCTGATCGTGAACAGCGTCTCCTGCACCGCGGCCATGACGCAGCGGGCCGGGCTGGCGGCGCTCACCGGCCCGCAGGACGCGGTGCGCGCCATGGTGGCCGAGTTCCGACGGCGCCGGGACGCGCTGGTGGCCGGCCTGAACGCCATCCCCGGCGTCTCCTGCCACCTGCCGGGCGGCGCCTTTTACGCCTTCCCGGATATCCGCAGTACCGGCCTGAGCAGCGCGGCGCTGGCGGAGCGGCTCCTGCGGGAGGCCGGGGTCGCCACCCTGGCCGGCACCGCGTTCGGACCGGGCGGTGAGGGCTTCCTCCGCCTCTCCTACGCCACCTCGCCGGCCAACATCGAGCGCGCCCTGGACCGGATCGCCGCCGTCGTCGCCAGCCGGACGGTTTTCGGCAATTAACAAAGCCGATACTTCTGAAATTGCTTGCGCCCGACCGCGGGCGGGCCTAGGATGGGGGTGCAATCCGGCCGCGACGGGCGGCCTCGCTGGTGGGAGGAGAAGCGCCACACATGGCCTACGTCATCACGTCGCCCTGCATCGGCACCAAGGACCGCTCCTGCGTCGATGTCTGCCCTGTCGATTGCATCCACGACGAGGGCGACATCGACATGATGCTGTACATCGACCCCAACGAGTGCATCGACTGCGGTGCGTGCGAGCCCGCCTGTCCTGTGTCCGCCATCTACGCCGAGGACGACGTCCCGGACAACGAGAAGATCTTCATCGAGATCAACCGCCTCTGGTACCAGGACAAGGAAGCCGCCCGTCAGAAGGTGCTGGAGTTCACCGCCAACATGTAGCGAGCAGCGTCCTACAGTCGCGCCGAAAGGCCGGTCGGAGTGACCGGCCTTTCGGTCTCGTGCGCCCGCCGCCCCTCGGCCGGGCTCAGGGCGACGCCGGGGCCGGGCCGTCGTCGATGCGCAGCGACACCAGGCCCCACCCGATGGACGGGCGGGTTGGGTCGAACGGCCGCCGACGCCGCCGCACCGCGCCCAGGGCGGCGAGCACCAACCCGGCCAGCGCCACCCGCTTCCACCACGTGCGCATCCCCCACCTCCGCATTACGCCGTCACCACCCGCGCCACGGACCCATCCACGGTCTTGGTTACCTCGATGCGGGTGTCAAACAGCTCCTTGAGGTCGTCGAGATGGGTCACGATCAGCAGGCACTGGAAGTCGTCCTGGATGGCGCGCAGCGCCTCCATCAGGCGCTCCCGGCCGGTAGCGTCCTGCGAGCCGAACCCCTCGTCGATCACCAGGGTGGCGAGCGGCGCGCCGGCGCGGCGGGTCAGCAGCTTGGAGAGGGCGATGCGCAGCGCCAGGTCGATGCGGAAGGCCTCCCCGCCGCTGAACATCTCGTAGCTGCGCGTGCCCCACTCGTCCGAGATCTTGATGTCCAGCGTCTCCTGCACGGTGCCCTTCTGGGTAGTGCGTTGCGTCTCCAGCGTAACGTGCATGCGGTTGCCCGTGATGCGCGCCAGCAGCTCGTTGGCTACCTGCTCGATCTCCGGCAGCACCGCGTCGATGAGAAGCGCCTGCACACCGCGCTTACCGAACGCCACCATCAGATCATCATAGATGCTCTGCGCCCGCCTGGTCTCCGCGAGGCGCCGCCGCCGCGCCTCCGTCTGCCGCTCCATCTCCTCCAGCCGCTCGATCTCACTCTCACAGGCCGCCTTGGCGTAGGTCATCTGCTCGTGGCGCTCTTCCAGCTCTTTGGTCTGCCGCTCGATCGCGGCCAACCGGCCCGGGATATCGGCAAGCTCCTGCAACTGGCGCTCGACCGCCACGATCTCAGCCTGGGCCTCGTCGCGCCGGCGTCGGGCGCTGTCCGCCGCGGCTTCGTCCGAGATGAGCCGCGCCCGCGCCTCGCCCAGCCGCGCCTCTGCCTGGGTGAGCTCGGTGTACCGCGCCTGATAGGAAGCCAGGCGCGCGTGCTCCTGCTCCAGCGCCGTCACCTGAAGGGCCTGAAGCCGTTCGTCCACCTCCTTGAGGTGCCCTTCCAGGGCGCGCTGGCGGTCCGTCGCCCGCGCCACCCGCGCCTGCGCCTGGGCCAGCGCCTCACGCGCCGCCCCCAGCTCCGATTCGGCGCGCACCAGCTCTTGGTAGCGCCTCTCGTACACCTCCAGCGCCTGCGCGTCCCTCGTCGCAGCTTCGTGCGCCGCTGGATCGTAGCCGATGGCCGCCACTGCGTCCCGCAGCCGTCGGATGGCGGCGCGTTCCTCCTGGGCAAAAGCCCCATCGGCCAGCGCGGTGGACAGCCGTTCCACCTGCGCGCGCAGGCCGGCGACCGCCGACTCGGCCGCCTCCGCCTCCTGGAGATCCCGCTCCAGATTGGCCATGCGGGTCGACAGCTCGCGTCGACGCCGCTCCAGCTCCTGCTCCAGCCGGCGCACATCCGCCGTCCGCGCCTGCACCCCCGCCTCCAGCTCCTCGATGCGGCTTCGGTTGCTGAGGTATTCCTGCCGCTTGGCCCGCCCTTCGGCCTCGTAGCTCTCCTCGATGCGGCGCAGGGCCTCGTGCCCGATCGGCGAGCGGCAGAGCGGACAGTCCGCCTGGCCCCGCTCCACCGCCGCCTTCAGCTCGTCGAACTTGCGCTTGAGGTCGTCGAGCTCGGCACGTAGCCCCTGGTTCCGTGCGCGCAGCGCCTCGACCGCCGAGCGCAGCTCCGTCTCCTCCGCACGGCGGGAGTCCAGCTCCCGGCTCAACTCGTCCAGCTCCGCCTCGGTTTGCACCAGGCCCGCGCGCTCCCGCCGCAACGCGGGGAGGCGGGCCGCCGTCCCTTCGACGCGCGCCAGCTCGGCCTGCGCCTGCGCCAGCTCCGAACGTAGCGTTTGCTCCGCCTGGCGCACGGCCGCCTCCAACCGCCCGATCTCCTGCTCAATAGGGGCGACCCGGCGGAGACGGTCCGCTTGCTCGTCCCGCGCAAGGCGGATGGCACGCAGGCGCTCCACGCCGGCGCGGATCTCTTCCCCCTGCGCCACCACCGTCTCCAGACCGGCGATCTGCTTGCGCTGCGCGGCCGCCGTTCGCTCCGCCTCCTCCAGCTCGATCGCGGCCTCGGCTCGGGCACGGGCATACCCGTCGCGTTGCGCCTCCAGGCGGTTCTGCTCGGCGCGCACCTCTGCCAACCGCCGGCCGCAGTCCTGAAACGCGGCGTAACCGGCGCGGATCGCCTCCGCGTCGGCGATCACCGCCTCGCACTCGGCGATGATCTGGCGCGTCGCCGCGGCCCGCTCCTCGGCGGCCGCCAGATCCGAACCGGCCTGCTCGTGGTCTCGGCGCAGGCGCGCGAGCTGGGCCTGCCAGTCGTCGCGCGATGCGTTGAGGCGGCGCAGGTCATCGCGCGTCGCGCGTGCGCGTTGGAGATCGGCGGCCACCGCCGCACAATCCGCCGTCACGCTCGCCAGTTCGGCACGCAGGCCGGGGAGCCGCTTGAGCTCCGCCTCCGCGTCCTCGATCTGCTGGGCCAGCAGCGCGGCCGTGGTGGCGCACGCCTGCCGCCGCTCCTTGGCCTGCTCCTCCAACTCGTCATAGCGGCTGAGGTCCAGGATCTCGGCCAGCACCTCCTTGCGTTCGCCGGGGGTCTTGCGTGTGAACAGGTCGGCCTTGTTCTGCAAGAGAAAGGCGCTGTTCACGAACGTCTCGTAGGAGAGCTTGAGCACGTCGACGATCCGGCGCTGCGTCTCGGCCTGGGTGCTCCCGGAGATGTCGCGCCACCCCGTGCCGTCGTACACCTGAAAGGCGAGCGTGGAATGCCCGGAGCCGCGCCCGGCGGGGCGCTCGTACTTGCGGATCACCCGGTAGCGGGCATCACCCGCCCAGAACTCGAAATCGACCTCCATGTCGCGCTCGCCCAGCGTGACCAGGTCGGCGTCGTTCTTGGTGCGAGCGCGCCCCCACAGCGCCCAGGTGATGGCGTCAAGCAGGGCCGATTTGCCGTGGCCGTTGTCCCCCGAGAGGCAGGCGACGTGCACCCCTGTGAAATCGATGGGCGGGGGCTCACGGTAGGAGAGGAAGTTGCGCAGGCTCAGGCGTGCCGGCACCACGTGACCGTACCCCTTGTCGTCGGCAACGGTACAAACATTTTATTCGTGGGCCGGCGCCACGAAAACCGGCAGGTGGCACGGCGGCGGGTAGGTGGGAGTGCCGGGGCTGAGAAGCAGTCCACCCGCTCCCCCGTCTGAGCGCCGCCGGGGTGAGGATGGTTCTCAAGCGGGGGAGCGGGTTGCCGCTACCTCCGGCATCGACGCCGACAGGCCAGCCGGCATCGGAAGCCAGTGCGGTGACGCACCGTCCTGCAGGGCCCGGTGCCAGGCAAACACCGCCGGCAGCTCCTGCACCTCCAGGCCCTCGATGTAGCCCTCACGTCGCAGGGTACCGGCGAAGTCGGCCCGCAGTCGGGCCGCAAAGGCCGGGTCGGACATGAGCCGGAGCCAGATTTGGGGAAGGACTCCGGACACGACGCCTCCGTAGCCACCCCGCCACCGGACGCGTCGGCCGGATCGTACGCGCGCTGCCGGCCCACGCGCAACGTCCGTGCGGTAAAGAAACAGTAAACTGGGCACCGGCAACGCCCGTCAGGGTGCACCAACGCCGTCCATCACCGGCTCCTCGCCGTCGATCAGCGCGCGGGCGACGCGCAGCAGCTCCTCGCGCCGGTCGGGCGGGGTGCCGTTGCGCTCGAAGTACAGGGCGAGCGCCTCCAACGGGGTGAGGGTTTCGGGTGGGCGGTCCGTGCCCAGCCGCGAGCGCGTGCCCCGGTCGACGGTGCGGCTGATGGCGGTGACCACGTGTGCCTCGGCCAGGGCGGCGCGCAGGGCCCGGTCGTCGAGCAAGGCGTCCTGTTCCGGGGTCAAGGTGAGGATGACGCGCACGATGGCATCTTTGACGTGGCGACGCGCAATCAGGTCCAGCACCTCGGGCGTGGGGTCCTTCTCCCGCGGCTTGAGCTCGATGGTGACAAACCGGCGCGCGGTCACCTTGTGGAAGTGCACGTCCTCCGGCCGCACGCGCTCACCGCGCGGCCGGGCGGGGTCGAGGTCCACGAGCACGAAGCCCTTCGGGTCGGCCTCCTCGCCGAAGTCCACGCGCTGCATGCTGCCCGCATACACCATCGGTGGATGCTGGTGCAGGATCTGAAAGCAGTGATGGTGGCCCAAGGCCACGTAATCGAAAGCGGTGGGGCAGAGGTCGCTGCGGTTAAGCTGTGGGAACCGGCCGGCGGTCATCCACTTCTCAGAGGCCGTCTTGACAATGGAATCGCTCATGGCGATGTGCGCGACGAGCACGGCAGGGAGGTTCGGGTCCAACCGCTCGGCCTCCTGCTGGATGCGCTCCGCGATGAGCCGTTCGACCGCCCGGTCAAGCTGCTCCAACGTCACGTGCCGGAAGTCTTCCCGGCGCAGGAGCTGGTGGGCCGTGGGCCACGGCACGCCGACCACCTGGAGCGGGCCGGAGGCGGTGTCGATCCGGGTCGTGCCGAGCTTGGCGCCGACGTAGACGTGCCGGACGCCCAGGGTGGTGAAGATCTCCAGGGCATGGGCCCGGCTGAGCATGGTGGGCAGGTCATGGTTGCCGACCAGCAGGTACACTGGGATGCCGGCCTGGGTGAGGGCCATGATGCGCTTGGCGAACTCGCGCTGGTGGGTTTGCTCCGGGTTGCGCGACTTGTACGCGTCCCCCGCGAACAGCACCACATCGACCCGCTCGGCGATGGCCGTCTCTACTAGCTCGTCAAACGCCTGGAGAAAGTCGTGCAACCGCGTGGAGAGGCCGGTAAGGGGATTCGGCCTGCCGTGGCTCTCCACCCCGATATGCAGGTCCGCAAAATGCAACAGCTTCATGAGCGACTCCCTGCCCGCGCCCGTCGCCCGTCCGCGCGGGGCGCGACCTACACCCGCCAGCGGCAGCCGGCCGCCTCGAACCGTTCCCGCAGCCGATCGGCCAGCTCCTCGATCGGCACCCGCTCCTGGTGCATCGTGTCCCGCTCGCGGATGGTGACGGCGTGGTCGCGCTCCACGGTGTCGAAATCGATGGTCACGCAGAACGGCGTGCCGATCTCATCTTGCCGCCGGTAGCGCCGCCCAATCGACTGCGCATCGTCATACTGCGTGGTGAAGTGCAGGCGCAGGCGCTCCCACACGGCGCGCGCCGTGGGTACGAGCTTTTCGTTGCGGCTGAGGGGCAACACAGCCACCTGCACGGGAGCCACGGACGGGTGCAGGCGCAGCACCACGCGCGTCTCGCCTTGCACCTGCTCCTCGTCGTAGGCATCGAGCAGGAGCACGAGCAGGATGCGGTCCACCCCGGCCGCCGGCTCCACCACGTGCGGCACAATGTGCTCCTTACGCTCTTCGTCGTAGTAGGTCAGGCTGCGGCCCGAGTACTGCGCGTGCTGGCGCAGGTCGTAGTCGGTGCGGTAGGCGATCCCTTCGAGCTCCCCCCAACCGAACGGATACAGGAACTCGATATCCGTAGTGCCACCGGAGTAGTGCGCCAGCTTCTCGCGCGGGTGGTCGTAGAAGCGCAGGCTGGACGGCTTGACGCCGATGCGCAGGTACCAGTTCATGCGCTCCTGGCGCCAGTAATCAAACCAGCGCGGCCCCTCCTCTGGGCGGCAGAAGTACTCCATCTCCATCTGCTCGAACTCGCGCGTGCGGAAGATGAAGTTGCCGGGCGTGATTTCATTGCGGAACGACTTACCGATCTGGGCGATGCCGAAGGGCAGCTTCTTGCGCGTGACGGTGAGCACGTTGTCAAAGTTGACGAACATACCCTGCGCCGTCTCCGGCCGTAGATACGCCACCGAGGCCTCGGTCTCCACCGGTCCGACAAATGTCTTGAACATTAAATTGAAGGGCCGCGCGGGGGTAAACGAGTTCACCGCCCCGCAGTTCGGGCAGGTCGTCGGCTGGCGCAGGTCTTTGCGCGCCTCGTCCCATTCCGGCAATTCGTCCGCCCGGAAACGCGCCTGACAGACCCGGCAGTCCACCATCGGGTCGGTGAAGTGCTGGAGGTGACCCGACGCCTCCCAAATGCGCGGGTTGGAGATGATCGCCGTCTCCACGCCGACGACGTCGTCCCGCTCGGTGACCATGGCCCGCCACCACGCCTCACGGATGCGGCGGCGCATCTCCACGCCGAGCGGCCCGTAATCCCAGGTGTTGGCAAAACCGCCGTAAATCTCCGCCGACGGGAACACGAACCCGCGCCGCTTGCACAGCGACACGATCTTCTCCATCTCGACCCGCTCGCTCACCGCATCGCACTCCGTACACACAGAGCAGGCGGAGCCGCACTCCGCCCGCCTCATGGCGCCTCTCCTGATGATGGCAGCGTATCGACCGCGCGCAGCACGGGTCAAGCGGCCGCGCGGTCTCCATCGGCGGGCCCGCAGTGGAGCCGAATCGCTCCCGATCAGGGGCTGCCGCCGTGGCCTACCGGGCGGTGCCGAGGTCGTCCAGGTTGGCGATCGCCGTCTGAAACGCCGAGAAGACCACCGGGTCGATCTCCGCCCCGACCATCGTGCCCATGGCGCGCACCGCCTCCGTCGGGGTGAGGGCGGGACGATGCGGGCGGTCGGCGGTGAGGGCCTCGTAGATATCGGCGACGGCGAGGATACGCGCCTCCAGCGGGATCTCCTCCCCGGTCAGACCCTCCGGGTAGCCGCGGCCGTCGTACCGCTCGTGGTGCGCCGCCACCCAGGCGGCGATCGGCCCCCAACCGGGGACATCACGCAGGATCTCGGCGCTCTCCGCGGGGTGCTCGCGTAGGAGCGCCATCTCCTGAATGGAGAGGATTTCCGGCTTCCCGGTCACCCGCCCGGGCACCTTGAGCATCCCGATGTCGTGCAAGAGGGCCGCCAGCTCGACCGCCTGCACCCGCGCCGGTGCAAAGCCGAGGCCGGTCGCCAGGGTTGCGGCGTAGCGCGCCACCCGGCGCGCATGGCCGCGTTTGTAGGCGGTCTTGCCGTCACCGATATCGGCGATGGCCGCCGCCACGCGCAGTAGGGCGGGGGTGCCCAGCGGCCGGCCCTCCGTCTCGCTGAACTCCGGGATCAGGGCAAGGAGCTGCCGGTCGTGGAATCCTAGCCAGAAATCGTCGCGGCGGGCCACGGTCGCCAGCGCGTCTACCACCTCCGGGTGGAAGGCGCGCCCGGACTGCTCGCGCAGTCCGGCTTCCAGGTAGCGCCGGGCGAGCAGGGGGTTGGGCTCCGCGGCCACGAGCGCCTCGGCGTAATCCGCCGCGGCCACGATACGGGCGGCGAGGGGGATAGCGCCGCCGGCCAGGCCCATGGGGAAGCCAGCGCCATCGTGCCGCTCGTGGTGGTAGAGCACCGCCTCCGCCACCTGAGGCAGCAGGCCCAGGCTGGCCACCGCGCTGGCCCCCTCAAAGGCATGGTCATGCAGCGCCTCGGTCACGCTACGGCCGTGCGCGCCGCCGGCCTGGGCGGCGAGGAGGTCGGGGCCCTGCAGGGGAAGGGCGGCGAACAGCTCGTGCTCGGAGAGGCGGGGGAGATCGTCCAACCGCTCGCTGGCGCGGGACACACCGATGTCGTGCAGGAGCGCGGCGAAGAACACGGTCGCGGCCTGGGCGCGCGCCAGCCCCATCTGGCGAGCAACGGCGCTGGCCATGTAGCACACCCGCAGGGCGTGCCCCTTAGGCCGCCCCTCCGCCAGGTCCAGCGCCTGGGCGACGACGCTCAGGAATTCGTCCAATGAGACCGCGGGGATCCCTTCCGGCAGGTCCGAGCCGTGGTCGGAGCCCAGGTGCCGGTCATGTGGCGCGGTGGGAAACCGTGACGTCACCGTGGTGTTCTCCCCAACCGGGCATACGGAACGTGCGTCCGCTGTGGTGATCATCGGTGGCATTGCGGATTTCCTTTAGCCGGCGTCGGTCGGTGGCCGCCCGAACGACAACCGGCCCGCCTCATCGCCAGGCGGGCCGGTTCCCTTGCCGACCAGGGCACAGTTCAGGTGACGATGAACAGGGGGGCGAGCACGAGCGTGATCGTCGCCAGCAGCTTGATCAGCACGTGCAGGGCTGGGCCGGCCGTGTCTTTGAACGGGTCACCCACGGTGTCGCCCACCACGGCGGCGGCGTGCTCGGGGCTGGCCTTCTTCACCACCGTGCCGTCCGGGTACTTGAGCCCGCCCGCCTCGATGAACTTCTTGGCGTTGTCCCACGCGCCGCCGGCGTTGTTCAGGAAGGTGGCCACCAGGATGCCGCCGATGGTACCCACAATGAGCACACCGGCCACGGCCAGCCAGCCGGTGCCGCCGCGCACTTCGGTGCCGGTGTCGATCACACGGAAGATCAGCCCCACCACCACCGGCAGGCCCACGGCCAGGAGGCCCGGCGCCACCATCTCGCGCAGAGCGGCGCGGGCGGTGATGTCCACCGCGCGCGCGTAGTCCGGCCGCTCGGCGCCCGTCATGATGCCCGGCTTCTCGCGGAACTGGCGCCGCACCTCTTGGATGATGTCGCCGGCGGCGCGGCCCACGGCGCGGATGGCCAGCGAGCTGAACAGGAAGACGAGCATCACGCCCAAGAGGCCGCCCACGAACACCTCAATGCTGGCCACGTTGACGGGCAGCTCCTCGGTGAGGGGGATGCGCACCCGCTCTTTGACCTTGTCCAGGTAAGCGCTGAACAGCAGGAAGGCGGCCAGACCGGCGGACGCCACCGCGTACCCCTTGGTAAGGGCCTTGGTGGTGTTGCCCACCGCGTCGAGGGCGTCGGTGATGTGCCGCGTGTGCTCCGGCGCGCCCGAGAACTCGGCGATGCCGCCGGCGTTGTCGGTGATCGGGCCGAAGGTGTCCATGGCCAGAATGTAGGCCGCCGACATGAGCATGCCCATGGTGGCCACGGCGGTGCCGAAGATGCCCTTGGTGAAGCCCGGCAGCGCCGCGCCCGCGGCGCCGGTGATATCGGCGTGCGCGCCCAAGATGAAGGCCGCCACCAGCGCCGCGCCGATGGTGATGGCCGTCATCGCCGTGGTCTCAAAGCCCACGGCCGTGCCGATGATGATGTTCGTGGCCGGCCCGGTGCGGGAGGCGTTGGCGATCTCCTGCACCGGCCGCCAGGAGCCGGACGTGTAGTACTGGGTGATGTACACGAACGCCCAGCCGGTGGCGATGCCGACCAGCCCGCAGGCGAAGAACCAGGGCCACGCGTCGCTCAGCATGGCCCGCGTAGCGATGAACAGCCCCACGACCGACAGCGCCGACACGATGTAGAAGCCCTTGTTCAGCGGCGCCATCGGGTTCTGGCGCGGGTCATCTTTGGCAAACCAGCCCACGCTCAACGTGCCGATCATGGTGGCCAGGATGCCGAAGGCGCGCAGCACCAGCGGGAACATCACCCATTCGATGCGCTGCGTGACGGCGAAGATGGCCACGCCCAGGATCATGGCGCCGATGTTCTCCGCCGACATGGACTCGAACAGGTCGGCGCCGCGGCCGGCGCAGTCGCCCACGTTGTCGCCCACTAGGTCGGCGATCACGGCGGCGTTGCGCGGGTCGTCCTCCGGAATGCCGGCCTCGACCTTGCCCACCAGGTCGGCGCCCACGTCGGCCGCCTTGGTGTAGATGCCGCCGCCGAGCTGGGCGAACAGCGCCACGAAGCTGGCCCCGAAGCCGAAGCCGACGATCAGGAAGGGGGCGATCGTCGGCGGGTTGCCGAGCACCTTGCTGTAGAGGCCGAAGATGCTGGAGACGCCCAGCAGGCTGAGCGCCACGACCAGGAATCCGGTCACGGCGCCGCCGCGCAGCGCCACCGTGATCGCCTCCTTCAGGCTGCGCGTGGCGGCGGCGGCGGTGCGCAGGTTGGACCGGACGGAGATGTACATGCCGATAAAGCCGGAGAGCGCGGAGGCGGCGGCGCCGACCAGGAAGGCGACCGCCGTGAGCAACGCCTCCTGGCCGCGGCTGACCACCACGTTGCCGTAGTCGATGCTGCCCTCCGGCGTGCGCACGATCTCGCGCACCCCTTCCGACACGGCCGCCACCACCACGCCGATGATGATCGCCGCCACCACGGCGAGCGCGGCAATCGTCAGGTACTGCCGTTTCAGAAACGCCATCGCGCCTTCGGAGATCAGGCTGGCGACGTTCTGCATCTCCGGGGTACCGGTGTCCCGTCGCAGCACATCCCACGCCAGCCAGAACGCGAACAGCACGGCGGCGATGCCCGCGATGGGTACGAGGACCACCAGGCCCATACGCCCCCTCCTTACCAGAGCCCGTTTCCGACCCGCGCCGCGCTCCGCCCCACACACAGAGATAACGGGCGAAGCCCGTTATCCAGGTACGGATGACGTTCACGACGACGGGGTGACCGTGAGGCGAGTCTAACAAGCACGCCTCTCGTGAGCAAGCGCAACACTACGCCCTCAAGACGGTATCCGCGCCGTCTTGGCGGGGCGGCTGCTCTGCCGATGAGCCACCAGATCCGCGCGAAACTCTGCAAGCTGGCGCTCCAAATCCCGTTGCCGCACGGCGACCGTCAGGTCACCGCGCGTCTTCTCCAGGATGCCGCGCGCCACGTCGGTGCTGCGCCGCAGACCGCCGGTGATGGCGTCCGGGTAATCGATGGTGACCAGCACCGCGTAGATCTCATCCATGATATGCAGGTATCGCTCGCACCCCTCGACATCGCCGTGGCGCAGGCTGTCCAGAAGGTACCGCCGCAACTCGCCAACCGCCTCAGCCAGACCGTTCAGGTAGGCGGCATATTCGACCTCCAGGTCCTCCGGCGCGGGTAGGGGCTCACTGGAGACCAGGGCCACCGTCACCGCCGCCTCGGCGAACTCTTTCTCCGCGTCGTGCACGAAGCCGGCGTGGAAGATATCGGCATGGCCCTCCAGCGCGACGCGCACCGCGCGCAGGCGGGCGCGGCCGTCGGCCAGCAGGCGGCCGGCCGTTTCGCGCTCGCCGCGGTGAATGGCGCGGATCGTGAGCGAGGCCAGCCGGATCACATCGCGGCATTGCGCCAGCGCGGCCTCGCGCGCCTCGTGCTTGGCCGCGAAATTGGCTCGCACCCGCTCCACGATGGCGTCGAGCTGGCGCGCCACCGCGGCCGCCGCCTCCTCGGTCACGTCGTGCCCCCTTCTGTGCCCTCGCCGCCGCCCAGCGTTCTATAGGTCTTTGACCGGCTCGGGGAACTCTCCCTCGCGCGCCGCGTCGATCATCTGCCGGGCCTCTTGCGGCAGCTCGATGCCCATTTGCTCGAAGCGCTGCTCCACCCAACGCCCGATCTGGCGCGGGTCCTTGTAGGAGTCCGGGTTGCTTGGGTCGGGCACCCCGTACTCCTCCATGATCTGTTGCTCCGTCTTGTGATAGGCCACGCGGGAGACGGCGCGGCGCAGGTTCTTACCACCGCAGTGCTGGCAGGCGGGATCAACCGGGCTGTCGATGCGGCGCACGAACACGCTTGTCAGCCGCGAGCAGTCCTGACAGATGTACTCGTAGATCGGCATGGCCTTGCACCCTATCCCCCTGGCAACCCGCCAACGGCCGAGACACGTCACAGGGCGTCGTCGCCGTCATCCAGGTCTTCGTCCCCCTCGCCCCCTTCGTCGTCCTCCGGCATCTCCCCGGCCGCCATACGGTCGAGCATCTCATCGAACTCCGGTCCGAGGTCCTCGCCCAGCTGCTCGCTCATCCGCCGCGCCCATCGGGCGATGCTGCGCGGGTCGTTCTCATCCACTCCCTCCAACAGCGCGTCCTCGTCCGCGGCGTCGAGGTCGGCCGCCGCCGAGCGGCGGAAGGCAAAGCGGGACATCAAGCGGGTCAGATCGTCGGCGCCGCAGTGGGTGCAGCGCGCCGCGGACGGTGTCGGGGTGTGGATGCTGCGCTGAAACACGCTGACGACCCGACCACAGGCGTTACAACGGAACTCGTAGATCGGCATGGCTTCCGCCCCGGGCACGGCGCAGGCGCCGGCGGACGCGATCCGAGAAGCGGCGCCCCAGCCTTCAGAATTCGGTATAGCGCGCCACGCTTGATCGCGCCACCGGCGCGCGGTGCACGGCGGGTGCACCGCCGGGCGGCCCCGGTCGGGCCGGGGTGCGCGCATCCCGCCGGTTTACTCCGCCTCCACGGCGTTGATCACGTGCTCGATGCCCACGGGCCGGCCCAACCGGTCCAGGGTGACGGCCACCACGTCGATGCGGGCCGGGGGCGCCGCGTCGCCCAGCGTTGCCAGGTACGCCAGCGCGGCGCGCACCATACGCGCCCGTTTGGTCGGCGTGATCGAGGCCAGTGCCCCGCCGAAGGCCTGCCCACGCCGCACCCGCACCTCCACCAGGGCGAGCGTGCCGTCGCGCTCGGCCACCAGGTCGATCTCTCCCCAGGGCGGCAGGCGCACGTTGCGGGCCACCACCCGGTAGCCCTGTCCTTCCAGGTAGCGGGCGGCCAGCCGCTCGCCCGCCGCGCCCAGGCGTTGGCGGTCCATCACGTCGTTCCTGGCCCGCGCAGCGGCGCAAACGAGCGGCGGTGCAGCGGGCTGGGCCCCAGCCGCGCCAGGGCCGCCAGGTGCTCGGCCGTGCCGTAGCCCTTATGCCGCGCAAACCCGTAGCCGGGCACGACGGCGTCGTGCCGCGCCATCAAGCGGTCCCGCACCACCTTGGCCACCACGGCGGCGCAGGCCACCGAGACACAGCAGGCATCGCCGTCGATCAGGGCGGCTTGGTCCACCTCCACGCCGCACAACGGCACGGCATCGATGAGGAGAAAGTCCGGCCGACACCGGAGGCAGGCCACCGCCGCCGCCATGGCGGCGTGGTTGGCCGCCGTGAGCCCCGCGCGGTCGATCACCGCCGCCGGGACCGCGCCCAGGCCCACGGCCAGGGCATCGCGGCGGATAAGGGCGGCCAGCGTCTCCCGCCGGGCCGGCGTCAGCAGCTTGCTGTCGCGCAGGTCGGCGAGCCAGGGGGCCTCGAAGAACGGCGGCAGCACCACGGCCGCCGCCACCAGCGGCCCGGCCAGCGCCCCCCGCCCCACCTCATCCACACCGGCCACATGGCGGAGCCCCGCCCGCCACAGGGCCAGCTCGTAGCGCAGGTGCGGCCGCTCGTCATCGGGCGGCGCGATGCCGGCGGGGGCGCGGGCTGCAGGGGACAGGCCGGACGGGACAAGGCGCGCGGACGTCATCGCCGATAGTGTACGCGATCCCGCAAGTTGCGCGACCGCGAAGGCTCTTGCTTGGCGGGTTATCCGGCCGATGGTACAATCGAGACGGTTCGGGAGGGGCGCACGCCCGGGTGATGGCCGCCGCGCTGCCCGCCTGTGGGCCGGTTTCCCGCGCATCCCGCTAGTCCGGAGCGACCATGTACTCTCGCTGGCTGCGAAACAGCTTCATCTACCTCCTCATCCTCGTGGCGGTCATCGCCCTGGTGTTCTCGTTCTTCCAGCCGGGCAAGACGACCCCTGCCAAGCCGCTCAGCCAAGTGGCCCAGATGATCGAGAGCGGGCGGGTGGAAGCCATCGAGGTGCAGGGCGACTCGCTCACCGTCAAGCCGGTCAACGGTGAAACGTTTAAATCCCGCAAGGAGGCGGGGTCCGCCCTCTCCGAGCAGCTGCGCGCGCTCGGCGTCTCCACCGACAAGCTGCAAAGCGTCCAGATCAAAGTGCGGGAGCCCAGCCAGTTCGGCAACTGGGTGGGGCTCTTGGTGAACTTCCTGCCGCTTATCATCTTCGGCGCCATTCTCCTGTTCATGATGCGCCAGGCGCAGGGGTCCAACTCCCAGGCCATGAGCTTCGGCAAGAGCCGGGCGCGCATGTTCACCGGCAACAAACCGACGGTGACCTTCGCCGACGTGGCCGGGGTGGACGAGGCCAAGGAGGAGCTACAGGAGGTTGTCGAGTTCCTCAAGTACCCGGAGAAGTTCGCCGCGCTCGGCGCGCGCATCCCACGCGGCGTGCTGCTGGTGGGCCCGCCGGGCACGGGCAAGACGCTCCTCTCGCGCGCCGTGGCCGGCGAGGCCGGCGTCCCCTTCTTCTCCATCTCCGGCTCCGAGTTCGTGGAGATGTTCGTGGGCGTGGGCGCCAGCCGTGTGCGCGACCTGTTCGACCAGGCCAAGCGCAACGCGCCGTGCATCGTGTTCGTGGACGAGATCGACGCCGTCGGCCGCCAGCGTGGCGCCGGCCTGGGCGGCAGCCATGATGAGCGCGAGCAGACCCTCAACCAGATCCTGGTGGAGATGGACGGCTTCGACACGAACACCAACGTGATCGTGATCGCGGCCACCAACCGGCCCGACATCCTCGACCCGGCCCTGCTCCGCCCCGGCCGCTTCGACCGGCAGGTGGTGCTGGACGCGCCCGACGTCAAGGGCCGACGCGCCATTCTGGACGTGCACGTGCGGGGCAAACCGCTAGACAAGGACGCCAACCTGGATGTGCTGGCCAAGCAGACGCCGGGCTTTTCCGGCGCCGACCTGGCCAACCTGGTCAACGAGGCGGCGATCCTGGCCGCGCGCCGGAACAAGAAGAAGATCGGCATGGCCGAGTTTGAGGAGGCCATCGACCGCGTCATGCTCGGCCCGGCGCGCAAGAGCCGGGTGATGAGCCAGAAGGAGAAGGAGCTCACCGCCTACCACGAGGCGGGGCACGCGGTGGTGGCCTACTTCCACCCGCATTGCGACCCGCTGCACAAGATCACAATCGTCTCGCGCGGTATGGCGGGCGGTTACACCATGACGTTGCCCGAGGAAGACCGCAACTACACCACGCGCTCGCACTTTGAGGGCCAGCTCGCCATGGCCCTCGGCGGCCACGTGGCCGAGGAGCTGGTGTTCGGTGAGATGAGCACCGGCCCGGGCAACGACATCCAGAAGGTCACCCAGATCGCGCGGGCGATGGTGACCCGCTACGGCATGAGCGACAAGCTCGGCCCGCGCACCTTCGGCCGCAAGGAGGAGCTGATCTTCCTCGGACGCGAGATCTCTGAGCAGCGCGATTACTCGGAGAAGGTGGCCGAGGAGATCGACGCCGAGGTGCACCGCATCATCAGCGAGGCGCACGAGACGGCGCGGCGCATCCTCACCGAACACCGCGACGTGCTCGACCGGCTGGCCAAGAAGCTGCTGGAGGTCGAGACGCTGGAGGGCGAGGCCCTGCAGCGGATCATGGCCGGTGAGGACGAGGGGGGCAGCGGCGGTGAACCGGCCCGGCTGCCGGCGCCGGAGGCGCCCAGCCCGGCCGCGCCGCAGACGGACGCCCCGCTGCCGCGGCCCCAGCCGCGGCCCGGCCTGGCCTGGGGAAGCGGGCCGCTATCCGGCTAGCCGCGCGGCTTGCGCCCGGCGGCCGCCATGGTACGATGAAATGGCGCAGGGCCCCGGATTGCCGGGGCTCTGTGTGCGTGTCACGCGCTCGGCACACAGGGCCGAGCGGCGCGGAACCACAGCACAAGCGAGGCAGGCCATGGCATACGCGGTCGTGCGCACCGGTGGCAAGCAGTACACCGTGCGTGAGGGAGATCAGCTCAAGGTTGAAAAGCTGCCGGGCGAGCCCGGTGACACCGTCGAACTGGCCGACGTGCTCATGGTGGCGAACGACGACGCGGTGACCGTGGGCCGGCCGGTGGTGCCGGGCGCCAAGGTGGTCGCCGAGATCGTGGCGCACGGCAAGCATAAGAAGATCCACGTTTTCAAATACAAGGCCAAGGTGCGCTATAAGAAGCGCATCGGCCATCGGCAACAGTACACCCAACTGGCGATCAAGCAGATCGTCGTCTGAACGTTGAAGGGCGCTGCTGACCGAAACGGCGGGTCGGCGGCGTCGGAGGAGGTCCACCATGGCGCACAAGAAAGGCGTCGGCAGCTCCAAGAACGGCCGCGACAGCAACCCCAAGTACCTGGGCGTGAAACGGTACGACGGCGAGCGCGTGCTGCCGGGCACGATCATCGTGCGCCAGCGCGGCACGCACATCCACCCGGGCAAGAACGTGGGCTTGGGCCGGGACTTCACCATCTACTCGGTGATCGAAGGGCGGGTGAAGTTCGAGCCGTACAGCCGCGGCCGCAAACGGGTGAGCGTGTACCCGCTGGCCACGGCCGCCGCGGGGGCCTGACCACGGTTCCCGCGCACCCTGAAACGAGAAAGGCGCGTCGTGTCATGAAGCCCAAGATCCATCCGCCGTACGTCGAAGCCACCGTGGTGTGCGCGTGCGGCAACACCTTCAAGACCCGCTCCACCAAGCCGGTGCTGCACACCGAGGTGTGCAGCCGCTGCCACCCCTTCTTCACGGGCGAGCAGCGCATCGTGGACACCGCCGGCCGCGTCGAGCGCTTCAAGCGCCGCTACGGCCTCAAGTGACCCGCACCGAAGGGGGCAGCGCAAGACGAACGTTCCGAGGCCCGGGCGTGTTACCCGGGTCTCGCGCTTGTCGCGGCAGTTACTCGACCGGCAGCCGGGCGCGGTCCACCCGGTTGAAGAAACAGGAGGGAGCACCGGTGTGACAGGCGGCACCCTCCGGCAGCACTTTGACCAGGATGGCGTCCTCATCGCAGTCGGTCAGCACCTCGCGCACGCGAAAGTAGTCACCGGAGGTGGCGCCCTTGTGCCAGAGCTGCTGCCGGCTGCGGCTGTAGAACCAAACGTCGCCCGTCTCCAGCGTCAGCCGCACCGACTCCGGGTTCATATACCCCACCATCAGCACCTGACCGGTCTCCGCGTGCTGCACCACGGCCGGCAACAGGCCGTTGTCCTTGAACTGCAACACCTATCCCACCCCTCACAGCCGCATCGGTACGCCGCGCGCCGCCAGGTACTCTTTGACGGCGCGAATGCGGTAGCGGCCGAAATGGAAGATGCTCGCGGCCAGCACGGCGTCCGCGCCGCCGCGGACGATCGCCTCATACATGTGCTCCGGGCCGCCGGCCCCGCCGGAGGCGATGAGTGGCACGTTTACCGCCTCGGCAATGGCGCGTAACAGGTCCACATCGTACCCCTGGCCACGCCCGTCCTCGTCCATGCTGGTGACCAGCAGCTCGCCCGCGCCCAGCTCCACCACCCGCCGGGCCCAGGCCACCGCGTCCAGGCCGGTCGGTCGGCGGCCGCCGTGTGTGTACACCTCCCACTGCCCCGGCGCCACCCGCTTGGCGTCGATCGCCACCACGATGCACTGGCTGCCGAACCGCTCCGCGCCACGCGCCACCAGGAAGGGGTCCTGCACGGCGGCGGTGTTGACTGACACCTTGTCGGCCCCTAATTCAAGCAACATGCGCATGTCCTGGTCGGAGCGCACGCCGCCGCCTACGGTAAAGGGGATAAAGACCTCCGCCGCCGTACGCTCCACCATGTCGTAAACCGTTGACCGGTCTTCCGCGGAGGCGGTGATATCCAGAAATACCAGCTCGTCCGCCCCCTCGGCATCGTAGACGCGGGCCAGCTCCACCGGGTCGCCGGCATCGCGCAGCTCCACAAACCGCACGCCCTTCACCACCCGCCCGCGGTCCACGTCGAAGCAGGGGATGATCCGTTTCGTCAACATGGACTGGTTCCTCTGTCGCCCACCACCATGGCGCTCACTCGGCCAACACCTGACGGACGTCGCGGCTGAAGCCGCGCAGGTCGGGCGGCCGGCGCCGGTCGCCCAGCGTGCGCTGATACTCCACGTACGGGTGGTCGTCGGTCACCGCCCGCCGCTGGTCGGCCAGGTAGCGCAGCGCCTCCTCGCGGTTGCCGGTGTAGAGGGCCAGCACGTCGTCCGGCGTGTTCAGGCCGATGGAGGCCAGCGAGGTCCGCGCCGCGGAATCGGCCAGCCGCCGCGCCAACGCCGCTCGCTCCAGCGTGATCGGCCGTTTGCTGCCGGCCACCAGCGAGCCGTTGGCCCACAGGGTAACGTAGGGGAACGTCTCCACGAAGGAGCGCATCAGCATCTTGTACTGGTCCTCGGAGAGCTGCTCCAGCCACTGCAGCATGATGCCGTCGTCGGACAGGGCGTCCCGGGCCAGCGTGTAGTACTCCTTTGAGTACACGCCGCTGGCGCCGGCGTGCGCCGGCCGAATCACGTCGGCGGTGATCACATCGTACGGTCCCCCGCGCAGGAGGAGGAAATTCCGGCCGTCGTCCACGCGCAGGCGCACGTTGGGTCGGGTGAGCACGTCCCCGTTGACGCCGGTGAACAACGGCGCGGCACCCACCACCGCCTCCGAGAGCTCCACCAGGTCCACCTGCACGCCGGTATGCGAGGCCACGGCCCCGGCAGTGGCGCCACCGCCCAGGCCAATGACCAGCGCCCGTTTCGGGTGTGGATGCAACAGCACGGCCAAGTGGCCGATCAGCTTGTGGTAGTTGGCGATAAAATCCACCGTGCTCGCCTGCGGCTGGCCGTTGATGTACATCTTGCGCTCACCAGTGACGGGAATGTCGGCCACCACCACCGTGTTCTCCAGCCCCTCGCGCACGTACACGATGCGCTGGCCGGCGAAGCGATCCTGAAACACCCCGCGCAACAGGTCGGGTGCCGCCGCCACCCCCACCGCCGCCACCGCGGCGACCGCCAACACGGCGCCCACCACCGGGACGAGCCGCGGCACCACCGACCACACCAGCACGGCGGCCAGCGCCAGGTTGGCGCACGCCAGCAGCAGCATCGTGTCGCGCGCCCCCAGCCTCGGCAGCAGCACAAACCCGGCCAGGAGCGAGCCCGCGATCCCACCCAGCACGTTCACGGCGTACACCCCACCCACCCGCTCGGCGATGCGCGCGCCACCGCCGGCCACGCGCGCCGCGATAGGGAAGGTGGCGCCAAGCAGCAGCATCGGCGGGAAGACCACGAGGAAGGCGGCGAAGGTCATGAACCGCAGGCTGAACTCGCCCAGCGGGCCGGGGTCGTGGTACAGCCCCAGCCGCGTGCCCAACGGAATGAGGTGGGTGAGCAGCGGCAACGCCACGAGGCCCAGCAGGCCCACGCCGGCCTCCAGAGCGGCAAAGATGAGGGGCCAGTGCCAGCGCCGCGCGATCAACGGGCTCACCAGCCAGCTTCCGGTCGCGATGGCGAGCAACACCATGGTCAGCATGGCGGTGAAGCCGTAGGTCGTCGCATCGAAGAACATCGCCAGCACGCGCGCCCACACCACCTCGTAGGCCAACGACACCGCCCCGGAGAGCCCGAACACCAGCACGGCGGCCCGCGCCGCCCGCTCACCCCACGGCGGCCGCGGCTCAGCCACGGGGCCAGGGTCCGGCTCCGCCGCAAGCGCGGCGTGCGCCGCCCGGCGACCGAGCGCCAGCGCCCCCAGCGCCGCCAGCAGGTTGGCGGCCGCCGCCACCAGAAGGGAAAGGCGCAGGCCGTAGCGGCCGATCAGCTCAAACCCGGCCAGCGCGGTGCCGGCCGTGGCGCCGAGCGTGTTAGCGGCGTACAGCACGCTCAGGTTGCGGGCGGCCGCCGCCGCCCGCACCAGGGAGGACTGGAGCATCAGCGGCAACGTGGCACCCATCAGGGTGGTGGGCACAAGCAACAGGAGAAAGGCCAGCAGAAAACGCATCAGCGTGAGCGCGCCCAGCCCATGCAGCGGCAGGTGCTGGTACGCCGTCACGTACACCGCACGCGCCAGCGCGAAGGCGGCCGGCGTGAGCAGGCCGCAGATCGCCACCAGGACCTCGGCGCCGGCGTAGGCGCGCAGGGGTGAGCGCAGCCGCGGCGCCAGCCGCCCGGCCAGTAGGCTGCCCAGCGCCAGGCCGGCGAAGAAGCTGCTCAGGACGGTGCTGATCGCATAGGCCGTCACCCCGAACACGAGCGACAGCATCCGCACCCACACGACCTGGTAGATCAGGCTGCTGGCGCCGGAGAGCACGAACACGGCGGCCAGCGCCGCCAGGAGCAGCGCCTCACCTCGCCGCGCCGTGCGTGCCGCCACCGCCGCGCCGGTCGCACGCCCGCTCATGGGCCAGCCCGCCGCGCCTCGGGGTCCGGAGCCGCGGCGTCGGCGACCGCCGCCAGCGCCTCGGCCAGATCCACGTCGCCGGTGTACAGCGCCCGACCGATGATCACCCCCGCGGCACCGCAGGCGGCGATCTGGCGCACGTGCGCCACCCGCGCCACCCCGCCGGAGGCGATCACCGCCGCCGGGGTAGCTGCCACCAGCCGGCGCAACGCCTCCACGTTGGGCTCGGTGAGGGAGCCATCGCGGGCGATGTCGGTGTACAGGAAGCGGCGCACCCCCAGGGCCGTCATGCGCGCCACCAGGTCCAGGGCGCTCAGGTCCGTGGCCGCGGTCCAACCGTCCACCCGCACCGCGCCGTCGCGGGCATCGACCGCCACCACCACCCGCTCCGGGGCGCAGGCCACCAGCCCCGCCACCAAGGTGGTGTCGCGCACGGCCGCGGTGCCGAGCACCACCCGTTCCACGCCCACCTCCCAGTAGGCGCGGGCGACGGCCTCGCTGCGGATGCCGCCACCGACCTGCAGCGGCACCGGCACGGCCCGCGCGATGGCGGCGATCATGTCGGCGTTGACCGGTGCCCCTACGCGGGCGGCGTCCAGGTCCACGACGTGCAGCCGTGGGGCACCGGCGGCCGCCCAGCGGCGGGCGACGGCCACCGGGTCGGCGTCGTACACCGTCTCGCGGCCGTAGTCGCCCTGGAGGAGGCGGACGCAGCGACCGCCGCGGATGTCGATGGCAGGGATCACCTCAAACATGCCCGGCCCGTGGGGCGCTCGGCGGCCGCTCAGCGGGCGCCGAAGGCGTGGTCAAGGAAGTTGCGATAGAAGCGCAGGCCGTGATCGCCGCTTTTTTCGGGGTGAAATTGGGTCGCCACCAAGTTGTCGGCGGCGATCACGGCCGGCAGCGGCCCGCCGTAGTCCGTCTCCCCGATCACGACATCAGGGTCCTGCGGGTCCGCGTAGAAGCTGTGCACAAAGTAGAAATAGGCGCCGTCGGGGATGCCGGCGAAGACGGGATGCGGGCGGCGCTGACGCACGGTGTTCCAGCCCATATGCGGCACCTTCAGCTCGCCGGTGATGCGGCGCACGGCGCCGGGCACAATGCCGAGGCACGCTTGCCCACCGCCCTCCTCGCTGAAGCTGAACAACGCCTGCATTCCCATGCACACCCCGAGGAACGGACGGCCCGCCCGGATGTAGCGCGTGACCGGCTCCACCAGGCCGCGGTCCCTGAGATTGCGCATGGTGTCCCCCGCGGCGCCCACGCCGGGCATGATCACGGCGCCGGCGTCGGCCAGCGCGTGCGCCTCGGCCGTCACCCGCGGGCGGTAGCCCACCCGCTCCACCGCCTTGGCCACGCTGCGCAGGTTGCCCGCGCCATAGTCCACGATCACCACGGTGTCCATCGTCCGAGATTGTAGCAGACGGAGCGTGCAGGCACAGCCAGCCGGTCGCGCGTGCTCCGGTGCACCGCGATGTTCGGACGTGCTGACGGTTATGTCTTGGAACGGCTACGCGGGCCGACGATGGGCGTGTATCATCGAGCCATGGACGAGCGCGAGTTTCAGGCCGCCAAGCTGCGCGTCGAAGAGCTGCGATCGCTGATCAACTACCACAACTACCGCTACTACGTCCTCAACGAGCCGGAGATCTCCGACGCCGAGTTCGACCAGCTCATGCGCGAGCTGCGCGAGCTGGAGGAGAAGTACCCGGAGCTCATCACCCCCGACTCACCCACCCAGCGCGTGGGCGGGGAGCCGGTCGAGGCGTTCGGCGTGGTGGAGCACCGGGTGCCGATGCTCAGCCTGGGGAACGCCTTCTCCGAGGACGAACTGCGTGCCTGGTATCGGCGCGTGGTCGGGCTGGTGGAGACGGAGCAGATCGCCTGGGTGTGCGAGCTCAAGATCGACGGGTTGGCCGTAGCCCTGGTGTACGAGAACGGTCGCTTCGTTCAGGGTGCTACCCGCGGCGACGGGCTACGTGGCGAGAACGTCACCGCCAACCTGCGCACCGTGCGCAGTGTGCCACTCGTGCTGCCGGAGGGCGCGCCGCCCGCCTTCGAGGTCCGCGGTGAGATCTACATGACCCGTGCCGGGTTCGAGCGCCTAAATGAGGAGCGGGCACGCCGCGGCGAGCGGCTGTTTGCCAACCCGCGCAACGCGGCCGCCGGCTCGCTGCGCCAGCTCGACCCCCGCATCACCGCCCAGCGCCCCCTGGAGTTCTTCGCCTACCAGATCGGCTGGATCGAGGGGGCACCCGAGCCGCCGACCCACTGGGAGTGCCTGCAACTGTTGAAGCGGCTGCACTTTCCCGTGAACCCTCACGCCCGGCGCGTCGAGTCGTTCGACGCGGTCGTGGCGTACTGTCGGGAATGGGAGCAGCGTCGCTTCGAGCTGCCCTACCCGATCGACGGCACCGTGATCAAAGTGGACAGCCTGGCGCTGCAGCGCCAGCTCGGCTTCGTGGGGCGGGAGCCGCGCTGGGCCATCGCCTATAAGTTCCCGCCGGAACAGGCCACCACCCGCCTGCTCGACATCGGCATCAACGTGGGCCGCACGGGCAGCCTCAACCCGTACGCCATCCTGGAGCCGGTGCAGGTGGGCGGGGTGACGGTACGCACCGCCACGCTGCACAACGAGGACAACATCCGCCGCAAGGACATCCGCATCGGTGACATCGTGATCGTGCAGCGGGCGGGCGAGGTGATCCCCCAGATCGTGGGCCCGGTGGTGAGCCGCCGCACCGGCACCGAACGGCCGTTCGAGATGCCACGCCAGTGCCCGGTCTGCGGTGCGGCGGTGGTGCGGCCGCCCGGTGAGGCGATGAGCTACTGCCCGAATAAGGCGTGCCCGGCACAGGCAGTGCGGCTGATCGAGCATTTCGCCTCGCGCGACGCGATGGACATCGAGGGGCTCGGAGAGCGCGTTGCCCAACAACTGTACGACGCCGGCCTGGTGCGCGACCCAGGCGACCTCTTTTTCCTCACCGTGGAGCAGCTCACCGCATTGCCGGGCTGGGGGGTCAAACGCGCCACCAACCTGATCCGGGCTATCCAAAACGCCAAGGACCGGCCGCTGGCCCGTCTGCTGTTCGGGCTGGGCATCCGCCATGTGGGCGCGGAGGTGGCGGCGGTGCTGGCCGAGCATTTTGGCAGCTTGGACGCGCTCATGCAGGCCAGCGAGGAGGAGCTGGCGGCCCTCCCCGGCGTGGGGCCGGTGATCGCGGCCAGCGTGCGGGCCTACTTCAACGAGCCGCGCAACCGGCAGATCATCGAGAAGCTGCGCCGCGCCGGCGTGCGCCTGACCGCCGACGGCCGCGCCGCGCGGGAGGGGCCGCTGGTCGGGCAGACCTTCGTGCTCACCGGCACGCTGGCCAGCATGACGCGCAACGAGGCGGAGCAGCGGCTGCGGCGGCTGGGCGCCACCGTGTCCGACCACGTCACCCGTAAAACGACGGCCGTGGTGGTTGGCGCCAACCCGGGGTCCAAGCTGGCCCGCGCCCAGCAACTGGGGATCCCCACCATGGACGAGCAGGCGTTCCTGGACCTGCTGCGCCGCCACGGCGCGGCGTAAGCGCACCCAACACGCCGTCTTTGTCGCTTCTGAATCTTGAAATTCTTTCCCGAAACGACAAAAGCAGCGATCCAGATGCCGCTTCCGTGCGCCGTTCGGATCGGGTACAATCCCCCGCGGGGCGGGTGGTCGCGCCCGCACACCAGGCCCCGCTCGGGGCTGGGAGGCCATCGGTGGTCTTCAACCCGCTCTCGGCCCTGTTTGGCCTTTTCTCGCACGACATCGGCATCGACCTGGGCACCGCCAACACCCTGGTGATGGTCAAGGGCCGCGGCATCGTGATCAACGAGCCGTCGGTGGTGGCCATCGACCGGCACACGAAGCGGATCCTCGCCATCGGTTCGGAGGCCAAGCGCATGGTGGGGCGCACCCCGGCCAACATCGTCGCCGTGCGCCCGCTCAAAGACGGCGTGATCTCAGACTTCGAGGTCACGGAGAAGATGTTGCAGCACTTCATCCGCGCCGTGCACGACCGCTTCGGCTTCGGCTTCCCGCGGCCGCGGGTGGTGATCGGCATCCCCAGCGGCGTGACGGAGGTGGAGAAGCGCGCGGTGCATGACGCCGCCCTGAACGCCGGCGCCCGCGCCGCCTACCTGATCGAGGAACCGATGGCGGCCGCCATCGGCGCCGGCCTGCCCATCACCGAGCCCAGCGGCACGATGATCGTCGATATCGGCGGCGGCACCACCGAGGTGGCCGTGATTGCCCTGGGCGGCATCGTCGTCAGCACCTCCATCCGCACGGCCGGCGACGAAATGGACCAGGACATCATCGCCTATGCCCGCCAGGTCCACAACCTGCTGATCGGCGAGCGCACGGCGGAGGAGATCAAGATCTCGGCCGGTTCCGCCTATCCCATGGAAGGTGAGGCCACCGTCACCCTGCGCGGGCGCGACCTGGCGACCGGCCTTCCCAAATCGGTGGAGGTGAGCACCGTTGAGCTGCGCGAGGCGCTCTCCGGCTCGATCAACGCCATCGTCGACGCCGTGCGTTCCACCATTGAGATCACCCCGCCCGAACTGATCGCCGACCTGATGGCCCATGGGATCGCCTTAGCCGGCGGCGGCGCCCTGCTGCGCGGCCTCGACCGCCGCCTGGCTCAGGAGACCAAGTTCCCGGTGTACGTCGCCGATGACCCGCTCACCTGCGTGGTGCGCGGCACCGGCGAGGCGCTCGAGGAGCCCGAGATCCTGGAGAAGGTGCAGGCGCCCCTGGCCCGGCGCCGGCCGCCCCGGTAGGAAGGGATGACGGTCGCGTGACCCTCCCCCGCACCCTCACCTGGTTTCTCATGGTGGCCACCCTCGCCGGCCTCGGCCTGCTCATGTCCGTCACCGGCGCCGCCCAACCCCTCCAGTCGGCCGCACAGCGCGCCGCGGAGCCGGTGGAGGCGGCGCTCCGCTCCCTGACCACCCCCCTCACCGAGGTCATCGCCACCGTAGGCAGCCTCCGTCGCTTGCGCGCCGAGAACCGCGAGCTGCGCCTGGAGAACGAACGCCTGCGCACCGCCCTGGCCCAAGCGCGCGAGGACGACGTGCGTGCCGCCATGCTCACCGACCTGCTCCGCCTCGGCAGTCAGTTCGGCAGTGACAAGCTGACGGTAGCCAACGTCATCGCCCATGACCCCAGTCCGTCGCGCGCCGTGGTTCTGATCGATCGCGGCACGCGCGACGGGGTGCAGAACGGCATGCCGGTGCTGGGCAAGGGCGGCGCGCTGGTGGGCACCGTGGAGCGGGCATTGGAGCGCAGCGCTTGGGTGCGCCTGATCACCGACCCGAAGAGCGCGGCCAACGCCCTCATCCAGGAATCGCGCTGGTCGGCGGTGGCCGTGGGCAGCCCGGACCACACGGTGCGCATGGAGTTCCTGGAGCAGGGCGCGGAGGTGAAGCCGGGCGACACGGTGCTCACCTCCGGCCTGGGTGGTATGTACCCCCCCGGCCTGCTCATCGGTCGAGTGGCGAAGGTGGAAGGCGGCCCCCTGGACGTGTTCAAACGCGTGCAGGTGGAACCCGCCGCCCGCCTGGCCTCGCTGGAGACCGTGGCCGTGCTCACCGGCTTCCACCCGACGCCCATCGAGGGGTTGGGCCGGTGAACGCGGCGTTCGTCCTCCTCACCGCGCTGCTCGTGGCGCTGCTGGACCTCACCCTTCTCCCCAGCATGCGCCTGCTCGGTGCCCATCCGAGCGGCGCCGTGGCGGCGGTGGCGGTGTGGTCCGTGCTGCGCCGGCGGGAGGAGGCGATGCTGCTGGCGCCGACCACCGGCCTCTTCCTCGGCCTGCTCGGTAACGAACCGCTGGGCGCATCCGTGCTCGGCTTGGCACCGACCGTGCTCCTCGCCACCCGTCGTGACCCGGCCGCGTCGGGCGGTCGCCTCGCCGCCACCCTGTGGGCGGCATGCACCGGCACCGCGGCCTACACCGTGACGCTCGCCGTCCTCCTGGCCCTGCTGCGCGGTGTGCCGCTCGCACCGCTAGCCGTGGCCCGCCAAATGGCCGTGGGCGGTGTCCTGACGGCGCTGCTGGCAGGGGTGCTATACTGGCCGGTGGCGCGCGTCGCCTGGCAGGTGCACCTGCCGGGCCGCTTCCGGCGCCTGTAGGCGCGCATTACCGTCCGCCGGACGCCGGACCATCCGGCCCGGCTTAGGGCCGCTCGGTCCCCGCCACTTCGTGTGAGCGGGTGGTCTCGCCGGCAGGTTGTGGCGTGAGAGTCTGGTTTCGTGAGCGACGCTGGCGCTCCGCGCGCCGCGCCGCGGCCGCTGCCGGGCCGCGGACGCTGCAGCGCCGATTCGCCGTGCTAAGCGGCGCGATCGTGCTGGTGTTCGTGGTGCTGTCCGCCCAGCTCTTTCGCCTGCAAGTGCTCAATGAGGGCTACTACCGCCTCCAGGCAGAGGGCAACCGCCTGCGGCTGGAGCCCATCAAACCCGCCCGCGGCCTGATCTACGACCGCAACGGCCGGCTGCTGGCCGCCAACGTGGCGGCGCCCTACGTGGTGGTGGTGCCCGCCGAACTGCCTCCGGGGCGGGAAGGCGAGGTGTACGCGGCCCTGCAAACCCTCCTCCACGTCCCCACCTTCGAGATCGAGCAGGCGGTGACGGACGCCCAGCGCCGGAACGACCTCTACACCCCGATCGTGGTACGGCGCGAGGTCGACCTGGAGACGGCCCGGATCGTGCGTGAACGCCTGGCCGACCTGCCCGGCGTGGACGTGCGCTACGAGGCGGTGCGCTGGTACCCGACCGGCCCGCTCACGGCGCATCTCGTCGGTTACGTGGGGCCCATTGAGCCGGATGAGCTGAAGGTCTTACGTGAGCGCGGCGTACAGGCGGATGAGCGGCGCCGCTACAACCTAGACGACACCATCGGTAAGGCCGGCGTGGAGCTGACGTACGAGCGGTACCTGCGCGGTCTACCCGGCCGCCGCCAGGTCGAGGTCGACGCGGCCGGCCGCGCGTTGCGCGTCCTGGGCGAGGAGCCCGCGCACAACGGCGCCAACCTGGTCCTCACCATCGACAGCGATCTCCAGCAGATGGTGAGCGATATCCTGCAGGAGTCCGTGCGCGACCTGGCCTCCAAGAAGGCCGTCGCCATCGTGATGGATGTGCGCACCGGCGAGCTGCTGGCCGACGTCTCCCTGCCCACCTATGACAACAATATCTTCTCCGGTGAGCTGGACGAGACACAGTACGAGGCGCTGCTGCGCACCCCGGATAAACCCCTGCTTGACCACGCCATCGCCGAGCGGTTCGCCCCGGGCTCCACGTTCAAGATCGTGACCGGCCTAGCCGCGCTGCAGGAGGGGGTAGCCACACCGAATACGAACATCACCAGCACCGGCTCGCTGCTCGTGCCGCGGGACTACGATCCCACCCTGTTCGATTCCTTCCCCGACTGGCGTGCCGGCCTAGGGAAGCTGAACTTCTACCGCGGGATCGCGATGTCCTCGGACATTTACTTCTACTGCCTGGCCGGCGGCCACTGCCCCGAGCTTCCCCAGGGGCTCAACAACGACCGCCTGGCCCGCTACGCGCGCGACTTCGGCTTCGGCCAGCTTACCGGCATCGACCTGCCCGGCGAGACCGACGGCCTGGTGGGCGATGCGGAATGGCTGCGCAAGGTGACCGGCGGCGCGCAGCCCTGGTACCTGGGCGACACCTACTTCATGGGTATCGGGCAGGGCTATATCGAAGCGACGCCGCTGCAGGTAGTGCGTATGACCGCCGCCGTCGCCAACGGCGGCCTGCTGCTCCGCCCAAAGGTGGTGCGCGAGATCCGTGATGCCGACGGCACGGTGATCGTGCCCCCTAAAGCGGATGTGGTCCGCCGCGTGAGCGTGAGCGCGGAGAACCTGGCGGTCATGCGGGAGGCGATGCGACAGGCCGTGGCCGACGGCACCGCCGCGCAGGCGCAGGTACCGGGCGTGCAGGTGGCCGGCAAGACCGGCACCGCCGAGTTTGGCCGTCGCCTGGGCGAGGGCAGCATCTACGGTCGTTACCAGGAACACGGCTGGTTCACCGGCTTTGCCCCGTTCGACAACCCGGAGATCGCGGTGGTGGTGTTCCACGAGCAGGGCGGCGGCGCACTCACCGCCGCCCCCACGGCCAGCCGCATCATCAAGGCGTACTTCGACCTCAAACAGCGGCGGGCTGCCAGCGCGGCTCCCGGCAGCGGTCGCTGAGCGTTGCGGAGTGACACCGTGCGCCATCGCATCGAGCGCGACACCGGACGGCTGGACCCCCTCCTGCTGCTGGTGAGTGTGGCCCTGGCCGGGTACGGGCTGGCCCTCATTTACAGCGGCTCCCTGGCGCGCTTCGGCAGTTCTGGCGCGGTGCTGCGCGGTCCCGTCGCCAAGCAGGTGCTGTTCCTGATCATCGGGCTGATCCTCGCCACGGCGTTGGCGCGGCTGGACTACCGTGGCTTGCGCGCCGTGGCGCCGCTCGCCTACGCGCTCTGTGTTGGGCTGCTGGCGGTGGTGCTCGTTTTCGGGGCAAGCGAGTACGGCTCCCGCCGCTGGATCGCCCTCGCCGGCTTCCAGTTTCAGCCCTCAGAGCCGGCCAAGCTAGCCACCATCCTCCTCCTAGCCCGCCTGTTCGCCGCGGCCGACGGTCGGGCCTTACCGGGACGGACCTTTGCGCTGTCGCTGCTCCTGGCGGCGGTGCCGGCCGCGCTGGTGTTCAAGGAGCCGGACCTGGGCACCGCCGTGGTCTTCCTCACGGTGTGGCTGGGCATGGGGTATATGGCCGGTGCGCGCCCGCGCCACCTGGCGCTGCTGGCCGGCCTCGCGCTCGTCGCGCTACCCTTTGTCATGCTGGTGGCCGTCCACGGCTACCAGAAGGACCGTCTGGCCGCGTTCTTCAACCCGACCTACGACCCGCTGGGGACGGGCTATAACGCCAACCAGGCGGCGATCTCGATCGGCTCGGGGGGATGGCTGGGCAAGGGGTGGACCAAAGGGCCGCAGACCCAGCTGGAGTTTCTGCGCACGCAGACCACGGACTACATCTTTAGCGTGCTCGGTGAGGAGCTGGGCTTTGTTGGGGCGATGGTGTTGTTCACCCTCTTTCTCATCCTGCTGTTGCGCGGGCTGCAGGCGGCCGCCGTGGCACCAGACGACTTCGGCCGCCTGCTGGCCACCGGCATCGTGGTCATGCTGCTCACGCAGGTGTTCATCAACGTGGGCGTCAACATCCGCCTCTTCCCGGTGACCGGCATCCCGCTGCCCTTCATCAGCCAAGGCGGCAGCTCGCTGCTCTCCGTGTTCGCCGCCGTCGGCCTCTTGCAGAGCGTGCGTGCCCGCCGCCGGCCACCGGGGGCCAGCCGGCCGAGCAGCCGGCTCGAGTGGTCCCAGTGATCGGGTCGGCGCGGCCGCAGCCTACCCGCCACAGACGGCATCCAGGGCCTGACGCAAGCTGTCGACGGCGATCAGCTCCAGCGCCGTCGCCGGCCGGCCGCGGCGCAGCGCCGCCCGTGGCAGCACACAGCGGGCGAAGCCCATCCGTTCCGCCTCGGTCAGCCGCCGCTCGAGATGACCGACGGAGCGCAGCTCGCCGGACAACCCCACCTCGCCCACCGCTACCAGGTCGCCGGGGAGCACCGCGTCGCGGTGACTGGAGGCGATGGCCAACGCCACGCCCAGGTCGACCGCCGGTTCGGTCACCTTGAGGCCGCCGGCCACGTTGACGATCACGTCCTGGTCGGACAGGCGTACACCGGCGCGCTTGGTGAGCACGGCCGCGAGCAGCAGCAACCGGCTGAAGTCGACGCCGTTGGCCACGCGGCGCGGCATGGCCATCGCCGTGGGTGAGGTGAGGGCCTGCACCTCCACCAGCACCGTGCGGCTCCCCTCCACCGCCGGCACGATCACCGAGCCAACCGCGCCCTCCTGCCGCTCGGCGAGGAAGATCTCGGAGGGGTTGTCCACCTCGGCCAGGCCGGCGCCCTGCATCTCGAACACCCCCACCTCGGAGACGGCACCGAAGCGGTTCTTCACGCTCCGCAGGAGCCGGTAGGTGCTGAATCGCTCCCCTTCGAGGTACAGCACCACATCGACGATGTGCTCGATCAGGCGCGGGCCGGCGATCTCACCCTCCTTGGTGACGTGCCCGACGATGAACACGGGCACGTTGCTCACCTTGGCCCACTGCATGAGGCGCAGGGTACACTCGCGGAGCTGCGCCACGCTGCCGGGCGCGTTGGGCAGCTCCGGCGCATACACCGTCTGGATCGAGTCCACGATCACCAAGTCGGGCTGGAGGCGATCGGCGTGGTCTAGGGCGTCGGCCAGGTTGGTCTCGGTGAGCAGGAAGAGCTGGTCACCGCGGATACCCAGGCGGGTAGCGCGCAGCTTGAGCTGGTGGCCGGACTCTTCGCCGGAGATGTACAGCACCCGACGCGAACCGGTGGCGACCCGGCCGGCGACCTGCAGGAGCAGCGTGCTCTTGCCGATACCGGGGTCGCCACCGATGAGCACGAGCGCGCCCGGCACGATGCCGCCGCCCAGCACGCGGTCCACCTCACCGATGCCAGCCGGCAGCCGCGGGTAGGCCTCGGCTGCCACGGCCGAGAGGCGCACCGGCGCCGGCGTGGGGCCGTCACGCTGCGCGCGACCCATCGCCGGTGTGGGCCGCACGCTGACGGTGCGCTCCACCAGCGTGTTCCAGGCCTGGCACTCCGGGCAGCGCCCCTGCCACCGCACGCTTTCCTGCCCGCACTCCTGACAGACGAACACCGCCCGGGTCCGCACGCGCTCGGCCATGCCCCACCTGCCGCTGCTAGCTAGAACACCCGTTCGGGCGTTATTATAGCGTGTGGGCCGCCGGCCGGCGAGCGCGGCCTCGCCCATACCGGCCGGCAGACGACGCCCAACGAGCCCGGCGATGAGCATGGCAAGCAGGTGAGCGGTGATGGTGGGTCACAGCGCCGACGGCGGCGACCCGTGGGTGGAACCGGAGCGGGAGCGTCTCTTACGTCGCAACCGTGAGCTTTCGGTGCTCAACACCATCGCGGAAGGGCTCAACCGGGCGGTGGACTTGCGCGAGGCGCTGCACACGGCGCTGGTGCTGGTGACGGACCTGCTGGGACTGCGCACCGGCTGGGTGTGGTTGGTGGACGAGCAGACGGCAGAACCGGAGCTGATCACCGCGCAACACCTGCCGCCTGCCCTGCGCGACGACCCCAGCCGCATGAGCGGCATGTGCTACTGCCTGCGCACCTTCCTGCGCGGTGACCTAAGCGGCGCCGCCAACGTCAACGTGGTGGAGTGCAGCCGTCTGCAGGGCCTGATCGTGGGCACCGAGGGGCTGCATTTCCACGCCAGCATCCCGATCTACGCCGGCCCACGCCGGTTGGGGGTGATGAACCTGGCGGCGGCCAACTGGCGCGAGCTGGCGTCGGACGAGCTCCAGCTCCTGTACACCATCGGCTACCAGATCGGCGTCGCCGTGGAACGGGCGCGGCTGCACGCCCGCGCCGCCCAGGCCGCCGCCATGGAGGAGCGGCTGCGCCTGGCCCGTGACCTGCATGACGCGCTGGCGCAGTCCATCGCCGCCATCGGCCTCCACCTCGAGGCCGCCGACACCCTGCTCGAGCGCACACCGAAGCGCACGCACGCGGCGCACGAGAAGGTACGTGAGGCGCTGCGCCTCACGCGGGACTCCCTGCAAGAGGTCCGCGCCATCGTGCACAACCTGCGCAGCCCCGCGCTGGGCACCCGTCCGTTGCCGGAGGCGCTGCGTGCGCTCGCCGCCGAGTACGCCCGCACGTACGGGTTGAGCGTGGAGGTCCGCGGCACCGTGCCCGCCGCGCGCCTCACCCCGATGCAAGAGTCGCAGCTGTTCCGCGTGGCCCAGGAGGCCTTGACCAACGTTGCCAAGCACGCCGCGGCGCATCGGGTCTGGGTACGCCTGACCCTGGGACCGCACCGGATAACGCTTAGCGTGCGGGATGACGGTCGCGGGTTCATCGTCGGCCGTCCGGCAGCGGGGCCGGCACCGGGCGGCTACGGATTGAAAAGCATGGCGGATCGGGTGCGGCTGCTGGGCGGCGTGCTCCGCGTGCGCAGCCGGCCGGGTCGGGGCACCACGGTCACGGCCACCGTGCCGGTTGAGGGAGGCGAGTCATGACGGAGATGGTTCGCGTCTTGATCGTCGACGACCACCCAGCGTTGCGTGAAGGTCTGCGCGCCATCCTGGCCACGCAGTCCGACATCGCCGTGGTGGGTGAGGCCGCCACCGGCCAGGAGGCCCTGGCACAGGCGACCGTGCTCCGCCCGGATGTGGTGCTGATGGACCTGGAGATGCCAGGGTTGGACGGCGTGGAGGCCACGCGGCGCATCTGCGAGCGGCTGCCGGGTACCCGTGTGGTGGTCTTCACCGCGTTCGATGGGGACGAGCGAGTGATGAGCGCCGTGGAGGCGGGCGCACAGGGGTACCTGCTCAAAGGCGCTACTCGCGCGGAGATCTTTCACGCCGTGCGTGCTGCCTACCAAGGCGGCACGCCCCTCCAGCCGGCGGTGGCAACCACGCTCCTCCGCCGCCTCGTTAAGCGGCAGAGGAAAGGGGAGGCAGCGGCGCTCAGCCCGCGCGAGCGGGAGGTGCTGCACCTGCTGGCCGACGGCCTGACCAATAAAGAGATCGCCCGCCGATTGGCGGTGAGCGAGCGGACGGTCAAGTTCCACGTGGGCTCCATTTTCGCCAAACTGGGGGTGCCGAACCGGGCCGCGGCGGTGCGCGTGGCCCTTGAGCGACGGCTGGTCGACCCGCCGGCGTGAGCGACTGCGGCCACCAGGCCAGATCAGCTCAAAGGCCATACGCAAAGGCCGGGAGGTTGTTCCCAAACCTCCCGGCCTTGTCTGCCTGTGCGGCCGCGCATGCAGGGCCGCGGCGGCTAGACCGCAGCGGTGGCGCCGGCACCGGCCGGCTCGGCCGGCTTGCGCACCTGGAAGCCGATGTGGTCATCCTCCACGGTCAGCACCACCGTGTCACCCGCGCCGAAGTCGCCCTGGAGCAGCGCCTCGGACAGGCGGTCCTCCACCTCGTTCTGGATCACGCGGCGGAGCGGCCGCGCGCCGAACACCGGGTCGTAGCCCTTCTCGCCCAGCCATGCACGGGCCTCCGGGCTCACCTCGAGCGTGACGCCCTTGGTCTGGAGCTGTTTGCTCACTTCCTTGAGCATCAGGTCCACGATCTGGCCGATGTGCTCCTTGGTGAGCGCATGGAAGACCACGGTGGCGTCGATGCGGTTGAGGAACTCGGGCCTGAACACGTTCTTCATCTCGTGCAGGACCTTGTCCTTCATCCGCTGGTACTGCTCCTCGTGGCTGCGCGCGTCGTCGCCGGAGCGCTTGGTGAACCCGATCGTCGTCTCGCGGCGAATCAGGTCCGAGCCCACGTTGCTCGTCATGATGATGATCGTGTTCCGGAAGTCTACCTTGCGGCCCTTGGCGTCGGTCAGGTGACCGTCGTCGAAGACCTGCAGCAGCATGTTGAAGACTTCCGGATGCGCCTTCTCGATCTCATCGAGCAGGATCAAGCAGTACGACTTGCGCCGCACCGTGTCCGTGAGCTGGCCACCGTCGTCGTAGCCGATGTAGCCGGGCGGGGCGCCAATGAGCCGCGCCACGGAGTGCTTCTCCATGAACTCACTCATGTCGAGGCGGATCATGGCGTCCTCGGAGCCGAACATGAACTCCGCCAGGCGGCGGGCCAGTTCGGTCTTGCCCACGCCCGTCGGCCCTAGGAACATGAACACCCCGATCGGCCGGCGCGGGTCCTTCAGGCCGGCGCGGGCGCGGCGCACGGCCTTGGCCACGGCGACGATCGCCTCGTGCTGGCCGACGACCTTCTCGTGCAGCGCCTCCTCCATCTTGAGCAGGCGCGTGGACTCCTCGGACTCCAGCCGCGACAGCGGGATGCCCGTCCACATGGAGACGACTTCCGCGATGTCCTCCTCGGTCACCACGGGCTTGTCGTTCTCCCGGTCCGCCTCCCAGCCTTCCTCCATCTTCTCGATCTTGGCCTGCAGCTTCAGCTCCTGGTCGCGGAGCTGGGCCGCGCGCTCGTACTCCTGCGCCGCGATGGCGTTGTCCTTCTCCTTGCGCAGCGCGTCCAGGCCGCGCATCGCCTCCTTGAGGGACGGCGGCGTGGAGGAGCGGCGGATGCGCACGCGCGATGCGGCCTCGTCCACCAGGTCGATCGCCTTATCGGGCAAGAAGCGGTCGGCCACGTAGCGGGCGGCCAACTGGGCCGCGGCGCGCAGCGCCTCATCGGTGATGGTGAGCTTGTGGTGCTCCTCGTACCGCTCCTTGATGCCGCGCAGGATCTCGATCGTCTCCTCGACGGTCGGCTCCTCGACCAACACCGGCTGGAAGCGCCGCTCCAGGGCGGCATCGCGTTCGATGTGCTTGCGGTACTCATCGAGCGTGGTGGCGCCCACGCACTGCAGCTCACCGCGGGCCAGAGACGGCTTGAGGATGTTGGCCGCGTCCACGGCGCCCTCAGCCGCACCCGCGCCCACGAGCATGTGCAGCTCATCGATGAACAGCACGCAGTTGCCCGAGTTCTTGATCTCCTCGATGACCTTCTTCAGCCGCTCCTCGAACTCGCCGCGGTACTTGGTGCCGGCCACCAGGGAACCGATGTCCAGCGTGAGCAGGCGCTTGCCCTGCAGCGTCTCCGGCACGTCGCCGGCCACGATGCGCTGGGCCAGCCCCTCGGCGATGGCCGTCTTGCCCACGCCCGGCTCGCCGATCAGCACCGGGTTGTTCTTGGTGCGGCGGGAGAGGATCTGGATAACGCGCTCGATCTCCTTGTGCCGACCGATCACCGGGTCCAGCTTGCCCGCCCGCGCGGCGGCGGTGAGGTCCATGCCGAGCTGGTCCACGGTCGGCGTGCGCGTCTGGGTGCGGGCGGTGGCGGCGCCCTGCGCCCCCTGCGGCATCGACTGCGACAGGATGCGCGTGGTCTCGGCGCGCACCCGCTCCAGGTTCACACCGAGGCTCTCTAGCACCCCGGCGGCGATTCCCTCACCCTCGCGCACCAGCCCGAGGAGCAGGTGCTCGGTGCCGATGTAATGGTGGTTCAGGCGGCGCGCCTCATCGACCGCCAGCTCGATGACCTTCTTGGCGCGCGGCGTCAGCCCGATCTCCCCCAGGACAGCGCGATCACCACGGCCGATGATAAACTCCACCGCCGAGCGGACCTTGTTGAGCTCCACCCCGAGGTTGGCAAGCACCTTGGCGGCGACGCCGTCGCCCTCGCGCACCAGCCCGAGGAGCAGGTGCTCGGTGCCGATGTAGTTGTGGTTGAACCGCTGCGCCTCCTCCTGCGCCAGGGTGAGCACCCGCCGTGCCCGTTCGGTGAACTTGTCGAATCTATCTGCCATGGTTGCCGTCTCCGTACCAGCCGGCTGATGCCGCCTCCGGACCCCGCCAGACCGGCGTGTTCCGGGAGGATACCGGTGACCTTAGACTACAGCAGCTACGGTCGTGAGAAGACGTCCGTAGCTGCTCTTATTGTACCGCGCCAGAGATGGTTCGGGGGCCCGTGCGGGCCCCAATCTTGCGGCCCCCACCCCCTAGACGTGCTCGTCACCCGCACCGCCCGCCGGTTCAGGTGCCCCGCTGCCGGACGGATGCTGCGCGGCCCGTGCCTCGGCCTCTTGCGTTTCCAGGCGCAGACCACGCAATGCCTGTGCGATCTGCGTCTGTGGGAAATCATCCTCCGGTGGCGCCGTCATCACGGCGGGGGGTGATTCCGGCGGCAGGGTCACGCCAAACTTGGCCTCGATCTCCGCGTGGAGGTACGCGGGCACGTAGCGCACGCGCCCCTGCTCGTCAAACTCCCAACCCATGCGCTCGGCGTCGTCACGCGCCGCCCGCAGCGAGAGCCCGATGCGGTGCTTGTCGCGCTCGATGCGCACGATCTTGAGCGGGACGATATCGCCCTCGTGCACCACCTCACGCGGGTGGTTGATCCGGCGGTCGGACAGCTCCGACACGTGGATGAGGCCCTCCACCGGTCCCTCGATGCGCGCGAAGGCGCCGAAGGTGACGAGCTTGGTGATCCGCCCGGGCACGAGCTGCCCGACGCGATAGTGGTCCACGATCTCGTCCCAGCGCTCGGGCTGTGCCCGGCGCAGGGAGAGAGCGATCTTTTTGGTCTCGGGGTCGATCTTCAAGATATAGGCGTCAACCTCGTCGCCGACCTTGTACAGCTCCTCAGGCGATTTACCCCGCTCCCAGGTCAGCTCGGAGAGATGGGCGAGGCCGTCGGCGCCGCCCAGGTCCACGAACACCCCGAAGGGGCGGACGGAGGTGATGCGGCCGCGCCGGATCTCGCCCTCGTGCAGCTCGGCGAGGAGCTTCTCCTTCCGTTGCGAGCGCAGCTCCTGCACGGCGGCCCGCTCGGAGAGGATGACGCGGTTGCGGCGCCGGTTGATCTCGATCACCTTGAGCTGCAGCTTCCTGCCCGTCATCTGGGCAAGCGAGCTGTCGGCGCCCTCACGCTGGTCGGCGCGAATGCCGACCACCTGCGAGAGCGGCACGAAGGCGTTCACCCCCTCGACGTTGACCAACAGCCCGCCCTTGTTGTAGCCGGTGACCTCACCCTCGAACGGCGTGCCCTCTTCGAAGCGCGCCTGAAGGATGCGCCAGCCTCGCTCGCCGCGCGCCCGGTCGAGGGAGACGAGGATCTGGCCCTCGGCCGTCTCCGGCTGCAATACGGAGGCGATGACCTTGTCGCCCACCCGGATTTTGGCGATCGGATCCGCGCCGAGCGAGTGCATCTCGCTCAGCGGGATGAAGGCCTCGGACTTCGCGCCGACGTCCACGATGACGCCGTCGCGGCCGATACTGATCACAGTACCTTCGACGACGTCCCCGCGACGCAGGTCACGATAGGTGCGGTTCTCCTCTTCGAGGAGGTCCGCCATGCTCTCGACGGTTTCGTCGTCGTGCGGAACGTTGGTCAACGTTGTATCCCCACTCTTGGACTGATTGGCATTCGCCGGTGAAAGCGAACAGGGACTCACGCCCGAGCGGCGTGAATCTGTATCCGCAGTGTAGCATGTGCGAGGGGGCGACGAAAGGGTCTAGGGTGCCGGGTGATCTCCCCCGGCACCCTCGCGTGTGGTGGCCCGGCAGTGGCCTATTGTCCCACCCGGTTGCCCGGGCAGTATCGTCGGCGCTGGGGCGTTTCACGACCGTGTTCGGGATGGGAACGGGTGGGTCCACCCCGCGCGAACCACCGAACCGCCTGGCCGCACCCGGCACTGTGGTAGCGGGAGGGGGATTCGAACCCCCGACCTTCGGGTTATGAGCCCGACGAGCTACCGCTGCTCCATCCCGCGTCGAGCGGCCGGTGATGCACCGGCCGTGGTGGCCTCTGAAGATCGTGCACGGGCAACCGTCGCGCTGCTGTGCTGAACCGGCCGTGTGGTACGCCCGGGCTGATGAATCAGCCGGCACCGCTGGCCGCTGCGACCGTGCGGGGTCGAGATGGACCACCGCAGCGGGGCAGCGGGCACGGGCCAAGCCCTCGGCCATTAGGACGGCTTAGCTCCACGCGTTGCCGCGTGTCCACCTGCCGCCTATCCACCAGCTGGTCTCGCTGGGGCCTTACCCTCGCTCA
>JBHOQW010000204.1:0-8853 GCA_042408665.1 Dehalococcoidia bacterium | reverse complement strand
TTCGTCTCCGCCTCGGACCAAAAGACGGTGACCCTGGGCGTCACCACCGACCTGATCCGCGGCGACATCTTCTACTGGGGCTCGCTCATGGCCGGCGCGCTGTTCGTGGGGGTGCCGGTCGCGATCCTGTACAACTTCTTCTTGGACCAGTTCGTGGCCGGCCTCACCGGCGGCGCGACGAAATAGCCAGGGAAGGGGGGGAGCGCACAGGAGGGTAGCCAAAACGGGTGCGTGGACATGCTCAGCCGGCGCACGACCCGCGGACCGTGCCGCTGGCGGTGAGGAGGGATCCGGCCGGAACGCACCGGCCGGCGCTGAGGAGCAGAGGAGAGGGAGACTTCCCATGGACGCGAACACGTGGAAGCGGGCGGCACGGCCGCTGCCGCGCCGCCGGTTCCTGCAGGTGGCCGGCCTGAGCGTCGGCGCCGCGTCGGCGGCAGCGGTGCTGGCGGCGTGCGGCGGCGGCGGTGAGTCGAAACAGCCGTCGGGGCAGGCGGCGCCTGGCGCCGCTCAGCCGGGGGCGAAGAAGCTGGGCGGCGACCTCAAGATCCTGATGTGGAGCCACTTCGTCCCGGCCTACGACCAGTGGTTCGACAAATTCGCCAAGGACTGGGGCGCGGCCAACGGCGTGAACGTGCGCGTGGACCATATCCCGCACCTGCAACTGCCGGCGCGGCACGCGGCGGAGATCGCCTCCCAGGCCGGGCATGACATCGTGCAGTTCGCCCTGGCCGTGGGCGGCGGCGCGCACTTCTACGCCAAGCACTTGGAGGACTTGGACGACATCGTGGCCAAGGTGGGCGAGGAGAAGGGCGGCTGGACGGACTTCGCCAAGCGCACGAGCTTCGTCGACGGCCACTGGAAGACGTTCCCCGACTTCTTCATCCGCTTCCCGATCCTGTACCGCGAGGACCTTTGGGCCGAGATCGGTATGCCCAAGGGGCCGGACACCTGGGAAGACATCCTCAACGGCGGCCGCAAGCTGAAGGCCATGGGCTTCCCCGGTGGCTTCGGCATCAACAACCACGCCGACTCCAACGCCACCCTGCACGCCATCCTCTGGTCCTATGGCGCCAAGACGGTGCAGGAGGACGGCAAGACGGTGGCCATCAACTCCAAGGAGACGCGCGAGGCCCTGCGCATCGTCAAGGCCATCTTCGACGAGGCGATGACGCCGGAGGTGCTGGCCTGGGACGACTCCTCCAACAACACGCTGCTGGCCTCCGGCAAGGGCTCCTGGATCCACAACCCGATCAGCGCCTCGCTCTCCATCAAAAACGACAAGAACCTGGAGCTGTACAACAAGATCGGCATCGCCAACACGCCCAAGGGGCCGGTGGACCGGCGCACCTACGTGCCGGTGAACGTTTTCGGCATCTGGAAGTTCGCCAACAACAAAGATGCGGCGCGCGCCTTCCTCCAGCACTACGCCGCCAACTGGATGGAGGGCTACAAGGCCTCCGTCAGCTACGACGAGCCCATGCTCAAGGGCTGGATCGATGAGGGGTTCAAGTGGGTCGCCACCCTGGACGACCCGAAGATCAAGACCCTCACCGACTTCAGCCCCTACGCCGCGATGAACGGCTACCCCGGTCCGGACACGCCGGCGGCGGAGGAGGTCTTCCAGACCTATGTCATCCCGCAGATGGCGGCCAAGTACGTCCGGGGCGGCAACCTCGACGACGTGGTGAAGGATACGGAAGCGGCGATCAAGAAGATCTACGATAAGTACGCCTGACAGGGCGCGGCGTGCGGCCGGTTCATCCCCTGGCGCGGCCGTTGTCCCTCCACCCTTCCGCCCCTAGGGACAACGGTCAGCGCCGGGGGGCCGCGCCCTCGCCGGCGATCGGTACGAGAGTAGCGCGCGGGAGACCATGCATGGCACGCGTCTTTCTCGATCACGTGACCAAACGGTTCGGTGAGGTGACGGCCGTCAACAACCTCACCTTGGAGGCCCGCGACGGCGAGTTCCTGGTGCTCGTCGGCCCCTCCGGCTGCGGTAAGACCACCGCCCTGCGCATGATCGCCGGGCTGGAGGAGGTGACGGCGGGCGAGATCTACATCGGCGACCGGCGCGTCACCGACCTGCCGCCGCGCGACCGCGACATCGCCATGGTCTTCCAGTCGTACGCCCTCTACCCGCACATGTCGGTATTTGACAACATGGCCTTCGGCCTCAAGCTACGCAAGGTGCCGAAGGACGAGATCCGCCGCCGCGTGCTGGAGGCGGCGCGCATGCTGGGCATCGAGACCCTGCTCGACCGCAAGCCGCGCCAGCTCTCCGGCGGCCAGCGCCAGCGCGTGGCGGTGGGCCGGGCCATCGTGCGCGAGCCCAAGGCGTTCCTGTTCGACGAACCGCTCTCCAACCTGGATGCCAAGCTGCGCGTGCAGACGCGCGCCGATCTGATCCGCCTGCACCAGCGTCTGCAAACCACCTCCATCTACGTCACCCACGACCAGGTCGAGGCGATGACGATGGGCACGCGCATCGCCGTGATGCTGGATGGGGTGTTGCAGCAGCTCGACACCCCGCAGGCGCTCTACGACCGGCCGGTGAACACCTTCGTGGCCGGCTTCATTGGCAGCCCGGCCATGAACATGCTGCGCATGGGGGTGACGGTAGAGGGGGAGGAGGTGCGGCTGCAGCGCGAGGGCTTCGCCTTCGCCGTGCCGGCCCCTTACCGCGCCGTGCTGCGCCCCTACAACGGGCAGGAGGTGATCCTGGGCATCCGCCCGGAGGACATCAGCCTGCAGGGCCATGGCCCGCGCGGCGACATCGCCCTGCCGGCACGCGTGGATGTGATCGAGCCGCTGGGCAGCGAGACGTACCTGTACACCGCCGTGGCCGGCACCTCACTGGTGGCGCGCGTGCGCGCGGGCGCCGAGATCCGGCCAGATGAATCCATCACCCTGTACGCGGCCGCCGACAAGCTGCACCTGTTCGACGCCGTGAGCGAGGTCAACCTCCTGTACGGCGCCGCCGCGCGCCAGCCGGCGAGCGTGGCCTAGGCAAGCGTCCTCAGTCCGGGGAGGACGTCGGCCGCTCCAGGGCCTGGGCGGACCGGTCGGTGATGCGGTGCGTGCGGTGCCAGTCCGTGATCACCTGCACCACCCGCTCCGCCTCGTCCTCGATGAGGAACAGGTCCAGGTCGCGGCTGCCGATGAAGCCGCCGGCCAAGGCACGCTCCTGCAACCAGTGCAGGAGCCCACCCCAGTACTCGGAGCCGACGAGGATCACCGGGAACCGGTGCACCTTGCCGGTCTGAATGAGGTTAAGCGTCTCAAACAGCTCGTCCAAGGTGCCGAGCCCGCCCGGCATGAGCACGAAGGCGGTGGCGTATTTGACCAGCATCACCTTGCGCACGAAGAAGTACTTGAAGGTGACGTGGTCGGTGGTGTAGGCGTTGGGCGGCTCGGCGTTGCGCAGGCTGATGGCTAGGCCGATGGAGCGGCCGCCCGCCTCAAAGGCGCCGCGATTGGCGGCCTCCATCAGACCGGGGCCACCGCCCGTCACCACCGTGAAGCCGGCCCGCGCCAGCCGGGCGCCGATCTCGCGCGCCAGCGCGTACCAGGGCGACGACTCGTCCATGCGCGCCGAGCCGTAGACCGTCACCGAGGGCGCCGCGCCGCGCATCACGCGAAACCCGGCCACGAACTCGGCATGCACCTTCTCCAACCATGCCGCATCCCGCTCTGAGATCTCCGCGATGGCGGTCTCACGCGGCCCCTCAGCGGGCTTGGCTCCATCGCGATGCGGTGTGTCTGTCATGGGCGTTCTACCAAACGGTCACCGCCTCCGGCCGGACCCCTGCCGGTCGCCAACCGATGCGCCGGGCACGCCGTGTCCACCGCCAAGGGGGCACCGGGCGGTGCCGCACCTTGATGGTAGCAAGAACGCGGCTGCATGACTGGACCGCTGGCACGGCCAACGGGGAACGGGCTAGCATGGAGGGGGGTCCGATCATGAACCACACCCATCCCTACTCGGCCGAGGAGTTGCGGCACCTGCGCCGGCTGATCATCGCCTCCGGCGCCACGGTGGAAGAGTGGACGGCACGCCTGCGGCGGACGGCGGATTACCTGCTGTCGCTCAGCCCCGGGCAGGCGCAGATCGTGGCCCAGCAGGCGCTGGCGATCGCCGCCGACCCGCAGGACTACGGCAGCGAGGAGGAGCTCCGGCAGGTGTGCGCCGAGATCGCGGCGGTGCCGGAGCAGGACCGGCTCAAGTTCGTGGCGCGGCAGGTGATCGCCGTGCGCCGCCGCCACTTTCCGGGCCTGCCGGACGAGCGATAGGCCGCGCGGGCCGCTCACCGGCCGTCCCAGCGCGGGCGCACCGGCGCGGCGTTCGCCTCCAGGCGGGCCAGCAGGCGGAGGATGATCTCGATCCCCGCCAGGTTGACGCCCAGCTCCTCGTGCAGGCGGCGAATGCGACGCAGCAAGGCCACCTGCGCCGCAGTGTAGTAGCGCACCCGCCCCCGCTGCCGCGCCGGTGCGAGCAGGCCGGCGGCCTCGTACCGGCGCAGGCGGGCCAGGGTAATCCCGGCCAGCCGGGCCGCGTCCGAGGCCCGGTACAACACCACGGTGACCTCATCGGGACCGCCCATCACGCACCTCTCAGCCTATCATGCCGCCCCGGCGGCCAGCGCGCGGGCGAGTTGTTCCACCAGCTCGCGCTGGCGCGGGGTGAGCCGTTCGGGCAGCGCCACGTGTGCCTCCACGTACAGGTCACCGCGCTCGCCCGGCCGGTCGAGGAGCGGCATGCCCTGGCCGCGCAGGCGGAAGACGCGCCCATCGGCGGTTTCCGGCGGGATGCGCAGGGCCAACGTGCGGCCGTCCGGTGTGGTCACCGTCGTTTCGCCGCCCAGGAGCATGGTGGCGAGCGGGATGGATGCGCGGGTATACAGGTCGGCGCCGCGCCGCTCAAAGCGCGGGTCGGGCTGCACGCGCACGACCAGGAAGAGGTCGCCGGGCGGGCCACCGCCGCTGCCGGGCAGGCCCTGGCCGGCCAGGCGGATGGTCTGGCCGGTGTCGATGCCGGGCGGGATGCGCACCTCCAGGCGGCGGGTGGTGCCGTCCGGCAGGGTGAGGACGACGGTGCGGGTGGCGCCACGGTAGGCCTCGGCGAGGGTGATATCGATCGGCTGCTCGATGTCCGCCCCACGGCGTGGCCCGCGCGGCCGTCGCGGCGCCCCGCCGAAGAACGCCTGGAAGAAGTCTGAGAACGGCTCCTGGCCGCCGAAGAGGTCGAACAGGTCCTCCTCGCGCAGGGTGCGGGAGCCGCCACGACCGGCGCCAGCGGCCGCGCGCAGCTGGGCCAGAAATTCCTCTGGTGGCGGGGGCGGCGGTGCCTGCCCGGCCTGATGCGCGCGCAGCCACGCCTCGTACTCCTGCCAGCGCTCGCCGAGCAGGTCGTAGCGGCGGCGGCGTTCCGGGTCGGAGAGGACCTCGTAGGCCTCGTTGATCTCCTTGAACTTCTCCTCTGCCTCCTTGTTGCCGGGGTTGACGTCCGGGTGGTACTGGCGGGCCAGCCGCCGGTACGCCGACCGGATCTCCTTGTCCGTGGCGGTGCGCGGCACACCCAGGATCTGGTAGTAATCCTTGTACTCCACAGGCATCCCCTTTGCCCAGCGTCAGCGCCGGCAGGGCGCCGGCACCTATGCCCGTTCGCGCCTCGTCCACGCGACGCCAACGGTTTGCATTAATGTTCTCAAGTGAGTTGACAATGCTATTGTCACATGATAGCCATGAAAGAGGAAGCGGTGCGGCGGCAGCACCGCGAGTTGAACGAAGCAGGAGGACCACGCCATGACCGCTCGATGGGACCCGGTGGCCGAGATGCGGTCCCTACGCCAAGCGATGAACCGGTTGCTCGATGCGCCGGTGGTGCGCCCGGTGGTGCCAACGCGGCCGGCGCCGCCGGTTGCGTACGAACTGGGCGAATCCGCCGACGAGGTGCGGTTCAGCGCGGCCATCCCCGGTATCGACCCAAGCACACTCGAGCTGACCGTGCAACAGGGTGTGCTGTCGGTGCACGGTCAGCTCTCCGCCACCATGACGCCTGAGGAGCGGGCCCGCTATCGCTGGTACCACCGCGGCCTGCCGGAGGGCCAGTTGAGCTTCTCCGTGGCGCTACCGGCGGAGGTAGACACCAGCGCCGCGCAGGCGTCCTACGAGAACGGCCTCCTCACCGTGCGCCTCCCGAAGGCCTCGGCCGTGAAGCCGAAGACCATCCCCGTCAAGGCGGCCACAGCGCAGTAAGCGTACGCCCGCGCCGACCGGTTCGGCCTCGAGCAGGCGCGCGGCCGTTCGGCCCGGGCTGTGTCTGAGCGGCGTTCCCCTGTCGCCCAGGACGCGGGGGACGCCGCTCAGGCGTTGTCTCTCGTCCGCCGCCCGGGCCGCCGGGCACTCATTTCGGCTCATGGATCAGGCCGTCGGGCCGGCGGTCCACGATCTCGCGCAGGAACCACTCCTGCTTCTCGTGCACCTGCACCAGGCGGGTGAGCAGGTCGGCGGTGCCGGGGTCACCCCGGCGCATGGCCAGCTCGATCCCCTCGCGCATCTCCGCGATCACACGCCGGTGGTTGGCGAGGGCCTCATCGACCATGGTGCGCACGGTATGCTCACCGGTGTGCGGCGCCAGCACCGTGTGCCAGTCCAAGATCGCCTGTGGCGTCGAAACCGGGTCTCCCCCGAGGATGCGCACCCGTTCGCCCAGCTCATCGATCGTGGCCAGCACCAGGGCCGCGTGCTCATCGAACAGCCGGTGCAGGTCGCGGAAGAGCGGGCCAAACACCCGCCAGTGGTAGCGCTTGTAGTTGAGGTAGAGGATGTAGCTGTTGGCGATCTGGTGCTGGAGGATGTTGATCACCGTCTTGGGCTCAGCGTCGACCGTCATCGAGACACCTGCGTGTGGGATCGTGTACCGGCTGGAGCACCTGCCGCTCCACCGGTGATATGTCATAATACCCCGTAGACGGCGCTGGCGGACATCACCCGGCCGTGGCGGCGACCGGCGCCCCCGGACCGACCGCGCCGCAGCGGAGGCGCACATCCATGGGCGTGCTGTGGCCGCGGCGTGAGCCCCACCAGTCACCGCACCGCTCCTTCGCGGAGGATCGGCTCATGCGCCTGCGTGAGGCGCTGGAGCGGCAGCAGGCGGCGGAGGAGTACCTGCACGGTTCGGTACTGGCGCTGGCCCGCACGCTGGCCCCGCGGGTGATCTTCGCCCTGTACCTGGATTGCCGGCAGGCCGGCGTCGGTGAGGAGGCGCGGCGGCTGGTGAGCGCGGCCCGCCAGCGCGCCCGCCCGGCATCGGACCTGCCCGAGCCGCCTGCCGCCCGCTTGCGGCAGGAGCGCTGATGTCGGCACCGCCTCCTGCACCAGCGCGCACCATCACCGACCACGGAGGGGCAACCATGCCGGCGCGCATCGCGCCCGATCGCCTCGTCGCGGACTATCTCCGCCCGCTGCTGAACTTCGCCCGCCGCCGCATCCGCTACTTCGAAGCGCTGGGTCTCCTCCCCCGGGGCCAGGTGCGCGCCGAGGAGATCGTTGACGCGGCCTTCGCCGAGGCCCTGTCGGAGATCAAGAAGCGGCACGCGCCCCAGGAACCGCTGTACCCCTGGCTGCGCCGACTGGTGCGGCGCGCCCTGGAGGCCGTCGTGCGGGACGCGCGCCGACGCCGGCAGGAGCGATCGTTGGAGGAGGAGCTCCACAGCCCGCGCGTGACCGACGAGGGCGAGGGGCGACCGCTCCGCCTGATCGACGTCATTCCGGACCCCAACGCCCCCATCCCCGCGGAGGTGGCAGAGGGACACGACTTCCAATTGGTGCTGGCCGGGCTGCTGGGCGATCTGCCGGAGGCCTGGCGGGAGCCGCTGCTCCTGCATGTGCGGGACGGCTATAGCCTGCGCGAGGTGGCGCGGATGGAGGGCATTACGGTGGCGCAGGCACGGCGCCGCATCGAGCTGGCGCGCGAGTACCTACGCGCCCGGATGCTGGAGGAGTACGAGGAGATGCCGGCCGCACCCGACGTGGAGGCGCTGTTCGCGGTGCTGGAGCACGCCGAGCCGGCTCAGGACCACCACGAGCACCTGGTGCGCCGCCTGACCGCCGCCGCGGAGGCGCCCGCGCCCGGTCAGGGCGCTTGACGCCGGCGCGGCCCGCGGGGCGCCGCCGTCGCGCGGGAGCCACACGATGAGGACGCCGACGATCGCCGCACAGCTGGCCTTCCTCTTCGACCTGGACGGCACGTTGGTCGACTCCGTCTACCAGCACGTGCTGGCCTGGCGCGAGGCGCTGGAAAGCGCCGGCATCGCGCTCGCCGTGTGGCGCATCCACCGCCGGATCGGCATGAGCGGCGGCCTGTTTATCAACGCCCTCCTGCGCGAGACCGGCCGGCAGATGACGGCTGAGGACGTGGCCCGCATCCAGCAACGCCACGCCGAGGCGTATGCGCGCCTCTTGCCCCAGGTCCGGCCCTTACCCGGGGCGCGCGAGCTGCTGCGCACCCTGAGCGAGCACGGCGTGCCCTGGGCGATCGCCACCAGCGGCCGCTGGGAGAGCGCCCGCCCGGCGCTGGCCCTGCTGGAGATCGGTCCAGACGTGCCGGTGGTGACGCGCGACCAGGTCCGCCACGCCAAACCGGACCCCGATCTCTTCCTGGCCGCGGCCGAGCGCCTAGGCGTGGACATCAGCACGGCGGTGGTGGTAGGTGACAGCGTGTGGGATCTGCTGGCCGCCCGCCGCGCCCGCGCCCTGGGCGTGGGTCTGCTCTCCGGCGGCTACGGCGCCGACGAGCTCTTGAGCGCCGGCGCCTACCGCGTGTACGAGGACCCGGCCGACCTCCTGCGC
>JBHOQW010000203.1:0-5851 GCA_042408665.1 Dehalococcoidia bacterium | reverse complement strand
CCCGGCCTACGCCTCATGGCCAGGCCGTCCTCCGCGCCGTGGGCATCCAGCAGCTGCGGCCCCCAGGGCAGCCTGGTGGAAAATCCACACCAGCAGTCCAGGCCCATCAAGGGGTTTAGCCCCGTTTCGTGCAAACATCGGATAGCAGCCGGCTGGGCAGTGTGATCTGCTTCTGCTGATCTTGGAAGCACAAACCCGTTCATGCTGAGCCCGGAGCCGACCGGTTCCGGGCTTTTTTCATGGAGGCGACTTCGGTGCGCTACCTGCTCGCCCTGGGCGCCAGCGCGGCGGCCGTGCAGCTCGCCGACGACCTGCAGAGCGCCTTCGCCGCCGCGGGCCACCAGCCGGCCGGTCCCCCCGTGCTGGTGAGCCACCAGCTGACCGAGGCGGCAGCCGCGGCCCAGCCCGAGGCAGTCATCGTCGGCCGCAGCCTGGGAGGCGACCAGCCCCTCGGCGAGGCGGTCACCGACCTGCGCCAGGCGCTGCCGCGGGCGCGTATCCTGCTGCTGTTCGGGAGCCTGGACAGCGAGGGGTTGGAGCTTGGCCGGCAGGTGGTGGAACACGGAGTTCGAGAGCTGCTGACCGGCGCCATCCGGCCGCAGGACGTGCTGGCAACGTTGAGCCGGCCACCCATCACCTACGGAGAAGCACAGCGGCTCGTCGGACTCGACAAGGAAGTGGCTGAGAGGGCCACCCCCGGCGCGCCGGGAGCCGTGGTCGCGGTGCTCGGCGCCGTGCCCGGCGTGGGAGCCGCCACCGTGGCCGCCAACCTCTGCTTCCTGCTGGCGGACGAGGGGCACGCGGTGGAGGCGCTGGACCTGCGGGACTACCCCCGCCTGGCCTTGCTGCTCCATGCGGAGCGCCCGCCGGGCGGGGGGCGGCGCCAGGCGGGGCTGCGAGACGTGGGCGTGGCCGAGCTCCTGGCGGGGGAGGACGCCACCACACTCATCGCCGCCACGGCACGCCAGGCTGCTGGACCGTCCGCCTCCCCCGCCCGACCCGCTGGACGCCCGCACCGCCGCCGCGCTGGTGGCCGCCCGGGCCGTGTGGCTGGTGGTCACCCCCGAGCCGTGGGCCGTACAGACGGCGGCCAAATGGCTGCAGGAAGGGCGGGTGCGGGAACCGCAGGTGATCCTGAATCGGCACCTGCTGGGGTTTGCCATCGGCCCGCCGTTCGTGCAGGCGCGGCTCGGGCGGCCCTGTGCGGCCGTGCTGCCGGACGACCCCGCGACGCACTGGGAGGCGCAGCGGCGCTGCACGGTCGCGGCAGAGCTCGACTCGCGCCCGTGGAGCGGCTTGCTCCACCTGCTGCCGGGCGTGCGCCAGGGCGGGGCGGGAGCCGCCGTGACGCGGGCGGCCGACCGCATGCGCGCCCTGGTTGCCACCGCGCGACAACGCCTGTCGGGCTCCGGCGCTCCTGGGGGTCACGGGGCCTCTTGAACGCTCCCACCACGGTCGCGTCCACGCCACCGCCAGCGGCGGACGGCCCGCCGCGCACCCGCGCGGCCTCCCAGGATCGCCGGACACAAGCACCAAGCGCGGGGTTGGGGCGACGCCGCGAAACGGGGCGCGTTGACAGGCGACTGAGACGGAGCCGATAATGAAACCGCAGGGTGCGGACACACCCTGCGGCCCCGCAGCGCGGTTGGTGTTTAGGGTTCGACAGGCGCCTAGCTACAGCCCTTGGGGGCTATCCGGAGCTAGGCGCCGGGCTTTCTCGGCGGGTTGAACCGCTGAGCGACGAGCACCATCGCGACGATGATCAGCAGGGCAACTGCCGGCACCGAAAGCGTCAGAGTTCGGCACTTCCCGTCATGGAAATGGCACTGGGTGGGCAGTGGAGCGCCCGGCATCGGGTATGGCCTGGCCGCCCGGGCGAGGGGATGCCCTGAGGGTTGAGCCGGGTGACCAGTTCGAGGGCCGCTTTTCGGCAACGTAGGGTCGCGGGGCGAGGTCACGGCGTACGTTCCCGCCCCGCGGCGACCACCTGGAGTCGGAGAGCGCCCCGCAGGCCTCACATGGCCGGCGGCGCGTAGGGTAGCGTGGATGCCAGGAGCCACATGAGCAGCAGCACCAGCGGCAGGTGCACGATCAGCTGGAGCACCGAATAGCCCACCAGCTCCCGCGCGCGTACGTTCAGAAGGCCCAGGAGCGGCAGCATCCAGAACGGGTTCACCAGGTTGGGCAGGGCCTCGGCCGCGTTGTAGATCTGCACCACCCAGCCCAGGTTCACGTGCAGCTGGTTCGCCGCCTGCAGCACGTAGGGGGCCTCGATGACCCACTTGCTGCCTCCCGACGGCACGAACAGCCCAAGCACCGCGGTATAGATCGAGAGCAGAACCGGGTAGCTGCCCGGGCTCGAGACGCGGACGAAGAACTGCGCCAGCTCCTTGGAAATCGGCGACATCGTGATGAGGCCGAAGATGCCGGCGTAGAAGGGGAACTGGATCAGCACGCCCGCCGTGGCCGGCACCGAAGCCGTGACGGCCCGCATGAAGGATATTGGCCGCCAGTGCAGGAGCAGGCCGACCATGATGAAGAGGAAGTTGTACGTGTTCAGGTCGAGGGCCTGGAGCGGCCCCTTGGCCGCCAGGACCTGGCCCAGGTACACAAGGCCCATGGCACAGATCAGGATCGTCAGGAGCGGGCTGTGTTCGAGCCACTCCCCCGGCTTGGTCGGCCGCTCGACCGGGGGCACCAGCGGCTCGAAGCGCACGCCAAAGGCTTCCACCGTCTTGGTGTCCGAGGCCGCGGGCGCCGACAGGTAGGCCACCAGCACCGACGCCCCCAGGAGCACGGCGGCGGTCAGGAGGCTCTGCCACGTGAAGATGGTCTGGGACAGCGGGATGACGCCGCTGATCTTGAGGAGCGCCGGCGGCACCGACGACTTGGTGGCCATGAGCAGCGCCGCCGACGACGACAGGCCCAGGGCCCAGATGCTGCCGAGGCCCAGGTACGCCGCCGCGCCCGCCGCCCGGTAGTCGACGCCGTTCAGGCGCCGCACGATCTCCCGCACGAGGATGCCGCTGAAGATCAGGCTGAAGCCCCAACTGATGAAGGATGCCAGCATCGAGAACAGCGCGATGAACGCCACGGCGCCGCGGGGCGTCCGCGGTACGCGCGCCAGCTGGACGATCAGGCTCTGCACCGGCGGCGAGCTGGCCACGACGTAGCCGCCGATGATGATGAGCGCCATCTGCATGGTGAACGGGATGAGAACCCAGAAGCCGTCGCCGAAGTCCTTGACCAGGTCGCCGGCCGGAGTGCCCAGGGCGAGGCCGGCCACGAACACGATCACGATCGCCGCGAGCGCGAAGACGAGCGCATCCGGGAACCAGCGCTCCGACCAGTTGGCCAGGGAAACCCCTAGGCGCATCAGCACCCCGGAGCGGCCCGTTCCGTCCGCCATCCCCATACCCCCTTGTATCCCTGTAGCTAGAACCTGGCCGGAGCTCTCCGGTGCCCCCTCGATGTCCGGATGCCGGGGGATGGTGCCAGTTTCGGCGGCCGCCACCCCGCCCGTTTGAGTTACCGTTCGTTACGCCGCGGTGATCTCCTCCTTCGCCCGCAGGAACTGGCGGATGACCGTGATGCTCACCGACCTCACCTCCCGTTATCGCACCGCGGGGCGGCCGGGAGGCGTTCGACACCACCGCTCGACACGATTCTAACAGGACAAAGCGATGGCGGCGCCCGGTTTGCGGGCGCCGCTTCCTGTTTCTTCGAGCAGTTGCGGCTGTTCGGCGCATCGGGCGCAGCTTCCGGGGATTGCTGGCTTGCGTGCGACGCGAATCGGAGGGAGGGGAATGACCATGCCCCGCTTGGACCCCGAGTACCTGACGACCGAGCCGGCACAGGCGCGGAGGAGGCCCAGGCCACGGCCAGCCTCTGCGCAGCGGGCCGGGCGTGACAGCCCGGAGGAGACCGTGGGCCGCCTGCCCGAAACGGAGGGTACCGGCTCGCGCGGGGGCGGGCTGGGCGCCGTCCTCTGGCCGGCCGCCGCCACCTTCGCCATGGTCTTCGCCGCCGGGCTCTACCTCTTCTGGCTCCGCCTCCCCGGCCAGCAGCCCGCAGTCCTGCCCCCCGCACGAGCGGTGGCGCTGCCGGCGTTCGCTCTGGTGGCGGGTTGGATCGCCGCGGTGCGGTTTCTACCCCGCATCCTGCCGCGGACGCTCGCCTGGCTCCTCCTGGCCGGCGCCACCGTCTTCGTCGCCATCGTCATGGGCCGCGACGTCACCGCCTGGTTGCGGGCGGCGCTCGGCTCGACCCCGTTCTGACCCGCATGCGGAAGGAGGCATGTCCCATGCTCGTGCTGACCGTGCCCGAGCACGCGGCGGAGCTGGCCGCGGCGCTCGGGCCCGAGGCGCGCCTGTGGCCCGTGCCCGCGGGCCAGGCCCACGCCGCCCTGGCCCAGGCCGCCGGAGCGGAGGCCGACCGCCTGGTGCTCGACCTCGACCTGGGCGATGGCCTGGCTGGCGCCGTGTCCGCCCTGCGGGGCGCCAGGCCCGCCCTGCGCGTGGCGCTGTACGCCGCGGGGCGGGCCCCGGGCGACCCCGAGGCCGCCGCTGTGGTCCGGGCCGGGGTGTTCGACGTCGCGACCGACCCGCAGGCCCTGGCGGAGCTGCTGGCCAGGCCGACCGACTACGCGGCGGGTGCCGCGTGGCTGCAGACCGCGCACTCAACGACCAACCCGACGGAGGAAGGCCCGCCAGCCAGGCCGGCGGAGGCGGCGCGGGCCGCAGGACCGGGTGACGGCCGCCCGGCCACCGCGCCCGCCGCCCCCACGCGCCACCGCGTCGTCGCCGTCGCCTCCAAGAAGGGCGGCGTCGGCAAGTCGACGGTCGCGGCCAACCTGGCCGCCGCCGCGGCGCGCCTCGACCTCGGCCCCGTTCAGGGTCAGGCGCCGCTCAGCGGGGGGCGTGGCGCTCAGCTCCAGCAGCCGCCGGCCGGGGGACTCCTCGTCCTGGTAGCCGGTGATGAGGATGGCGGCCCGTTCATCGCCCGCCAGCCGGGCGGCGTAGAACGAACTCGGGCCACCCACCAGCATCCCGGAGCTGGACACGATGACGGCTGGCGGGCCGTCCAGCACCTCCTGGCGCTGTTCCGGATGCTCGATGGGCCGTACGGGACCGTCAGCGACGAAGAAGGGGTTACCCTGCCGGGCGGCCAGCCGGCGGAGGGTGGCGGTGCCGCTGGCGGCGTGGGCGGTGTACACGCCGCAGACCGCCCGCACGAGACCGTCGACGCAAACCCGAGCCTCCGCGGGCAGAAGCCCCCGGCGACGGGCATCGGAGAGGATGAGCAACACCTCCTGCGCCCGGCCCAGGGCGAAGGCCGGGATCAGGCAGTGCCCACCCCGCTCCAGCACCGTGCGCACCTGCTCCACCAGGCGGGCCTCCTCGGCGGCGCGCTGGCTGTGCAGGCGGTTGCCGTAGGTGCTCTCCAGGACCAGCGCCACCGGCCGGCGGCGCGGCGGGCTGGCGGGCCCAACCGTCCGCTGCGGGGTGACCGAGACGTCGCTGCTGACCAGGAGCGCGCCCTCCGGCATGTCGAGCCAGGCCATGGCTGCCCCGAGGACATGGCCGGCGGGCCAGAGGGTCAGGCCCCAGCCGGGCAGCAGCGGATGCGGCTGCCCGAAGGGGAGCGGACGGAGGCGGTCGAGGAGCGCGTCCACCTGCGCCTGGCCATACGGGGGCAGGTCGCCATCAACCTAGTATTACAACGAGACATTAGCGTTGTCGCCGCCGCCGGCGGCGCTGGTGTTTGTGATGGGACCGATAGGCGGCGTAATTACACCGCTGGATGCGACGGACGAGTTCAATGGCCTCGATCGGTGTGAGAGGACGACGCG
>JBHOQW010000201.1:0-12698 GCA_042408665.1 Dehalococcoidia bacterium | reverse complement strand
GGCGTCTCCATCGTCATGGCTCTCCTCCGTGCCGGCGTGAGGCTCACGCCCGCTCCACCCGCACCACCGTGTGGCGGCCGCCTTCCTCCTGCACCGCGTAGCGCACTTTTGCCCGTTTCCCGGGCGACCAGCCCTTGTCCGCGATGGCGTCGCGGGTGAAGCGCAGTTCCTCGTTCGTCTCGTCGTCCACCAGCCGGCCGCGGCCGGGGTTGGGCTGGTACTCGCGCACGGTGCCGGTGCGGTACTCCAGCGGTGCTTCGGCCGCCCCCGGCGCCTCGGCGGGTGCGGCGGCCGTCACCGGCTCCGTGGCACGCGCCGCGGCGTCCGTAGCGGGCGCGGCGGGCACAGGCAGGAAATAGCCGTAGCCGGCGCCCGTCTTGGCGCCCGCGCCCAGCTCGGTGAGCGCCGCCACCAGCCAGGTCTTCGCCCGCTCGCGGTGCGCGCGCCCCGTCCCGTCCAGCCGACCGCGCCAGCCCACGGCGAACCGGAACTCCGTGCCGGGCGCCACGGTGAGGAAGGACACCGGCACGGGGTTCTGCCAGTCCGTGGGCGGCGTCTTCCCAGCATCCCGGTAGTACTCAGGGACGTGGGGGTTCATGATGTCCAGCTCCAGCCGCGGCGGGGCGGCCGGGATCGCGTCCAGGAACACGGCCCGGCCCGCGCAGGCCGTGGTGCCGAAGATGGCGCGAAATGCGTCTGCCAGGTCCCGTGCCTCCGACCGGGCGCTCGCCAGCGCCTGCCCCCACCGCCGGGCAAACACGTCCTGCGCGTCGGTCTCCAGCAGGCGCAGGAGCGCAGTGACCGGCTGGGGCTTCTTCTTGCCGTTGCTCTCGCGTTGCAGGACCTCCGCCACGGCCGCTAGGCCGTCCTCACCCAGCGCCTCGGCGATGGTGAACAGGCCCCACGCCCGCGCCAAGCCCTTGACGCTGCTGCCGGGCAGGTACGGAAAGCCGTAGCGGTGGAAGGTAAACCCGACCTCGAGCGGCCCCTTGCGTCCCAGCCCGGTGATCAGGCGCCAGTCCGTGCGCAGGGAGAAGACCTCGGCCCGTGCCTCCCGCGCCGCCGCCTGCCAGCGCGCGTGCCAGGCGGCAAGCAGCCTGGCATCGGCCCTCGCCGCGGCGTCACGCACCGCCTCCAGGCCCTGTTTCTTGATCGAGCCAGACTGCTGCTCTGACCCATCGCTGAACCAGGCCGGTGTGAAGCGGTCGAAGATGAGACCGGCATTCTGTGGCGCCTGCTGCCGCCAGGCCTGCCATGCAGCCGTGGTGGCCCTGGGGATGGGATACGTGAGCGCCTGCCTCTGGGTCGGCCCGCCGGGCCGGTCGGCTTCCCGGCCTGGCCGGGATCCCTGCCTCGGCGGGCCGGAGCGCCCGCGATCGCCGTCCGGCCGCCCGCGTCCACGATTGGTGGTCATCGCTCCCCTCCGGAGGGCAACTCCGCCTCCGCGAAGCGCTTGAGCCACGTGAGGAAGGCCAGCGCCTCCACGGTGGCGCGGCGATAGTCGTTCGTGGTGGCCGTCTCGATCACCCAAGTGAGAAGGTCACCAGTAATGTTGAGTTGCCGGCCCACCCAACCGGAGACATCCTGGAATAGACGGGCGTGCTCGCTGTCCTGCTTCGCCTTGCCGGTGTCGTAGCCCTTGGCTTTCCAGAAGGCGAGCGTTTGGCCCAGGCCGTTGGCCTGGATGTCTGCCGAGGCGCTCGTGGCCAGGGAACGGTACCGCTTTTTAAGCTCCTCAGAGGTCTGCTCCTTGACCCGGCTCACCGCCGCCCATGCGGCCTTTGCCCGCTCCTGCTCCCGCGACCGTCGCCGGCTCTGATCAAGTTCGCCCGTGCCCGTCGTCATTAGTTCCCTCCCCCGTGAGCGAAGGCGTGCGCCGCCGTGAAGCGCAGCGCCACGATGCCCTGCCCCGTGGTCTCATCGCCGCCGAGTTGCAGGCGCGACAGGCCGAGGCCGGTCACCTTCTCGATCACCTGAACGGCGGTGAGTTGCGGGCCGTTCTTGGCGCGGGACGACGTGGCCAGGAGCGGCGCGTAGAGGAGCGTATCCACCGGTAGGCTCTCCGAAGTCCAGAGCGCGCCTGTCGCCACCGTCTTGGTGTCCGGCGCCAGCCGCACGTGCGTCTGCACCTCGGTGCCGTGCAAGACGAAATCGCGAAAGTCAGCCTCGGGTAGGATGCAGAGCTTGTGCGGCAGGACGTCCCGCCAGTAGGCGTACTCCGTCGTGTTAGGAAGGGCGTTGTTGGCCAGCCAGGTGCCGATGCCACGGATCGTCTTGGCATGGCTCCTGTCCGGCGTGTAACTGAACTCCTCCAGCACCACGCTGCCGCCCGCCTCCAAGGTCTCATCCGCCACGAGGGCGACGCCCGTGTCCGGCGGCGGCGGCTCCTGCCAGTCGAGCTCTAGGCCGGTCAGCGCGGCGGTACGCCGGAAGCGGGCCAGCGCATCCGCGCTCGTCGTCCAGGCGAACACAGCGGCCAACGAGCGCACCGGGAACAGGAGCAGGCGGGCATCGCCAACGGAGAGCGCGCCGGCGTGGTCGGAGGCGTTGCCCGTCTCCGGCCCGAAGATGGCCCGGTGCTCCTCGGCGGTGAGCCCCGCAACGCGGCCGGTGGGCGCCGTCACCGCGCGTAGGGTGCCCTTTAGGCTGCTAGCCTGCACGGTGGGGTAGTCGGTGACGCGCTCCCGCTGGATCGGTAGGTCGACGGCGCCCAACCCGCGGCCTGTGCCGGCGTGCAGCGGTGTCTCCACGGAGATGAACAGCATCGCGCTTGCCTCGAACATCGTTACCACTCCCCGATCAACACCTGTCCAAAGCCGATCGCGGCCCCGAGCTCTGTGACCGCGCCCTGCACCAATTCCGGCCGCAGGCGCGCCTCGTCCGTCGCCCGGAAGTAGTACACGCTGCCGGCGGGGACGTACCGGCGGGCGGGCTTATGCGTGCCCTTGGCGATGTCGAACCCGCCCACGCTCTCGTATCGGCCCACCGCAGCAGCGACCAGCTCCACCCGGCCGAGAAAGAACTGCCCCCAGCCGCCCCGTGGCTGCCAGCCATCGGTGAAGTAGGCCGGAGTGGCGAAGTAGAGCGTGAAGCGCGGCGGCAGCGGGTTCGGCGGTGCCGGCCAGGGCGCGGCCGCCACCTGCTCGAACCACGCGGCGCGGCCCTCGCCGCCGATGCGCAACACGCCGGAATGCGGCCAGCCGTCGTAGCCCACCACCTCCACCAGCAGGCCAACACCCGGGCAGGGGCGGATGAACTCCGCCTCGTACAGCGCGCCCTCGGCGGCGGTGTGTCGCCGCCGGTCCAGGGCAATGCCGAAGCGGCTCTCGCGCTGGAACAGTGCCTCCGCCTGCACGCCAGACACCGTCTCGCCTTGGAGGTAGCAACGTACGTCCATCTCACACAGCCACAGCCGCTCCTCGCCCTTGCCCACCGCGTCGTCCAGGCCGAGCAGGCACGGTGTGGGGGCGCTAGTAAGCACCCCGTCGTCCGGCCGGCGCGGCCGGGAGGCAGGGCGCAAGGTGTGCTGCATCCGGTCCACCGTGACCGCGTCCGCCGGCTGCGGCAGGTAGCGCACTACCCGGTCGCCCGCGCGGCGGGCGAGGAACGGGCCGCGCAGGCGCAGGGTGCGGACATCGTCGGCAGTGCCGACCGCCGCCTCGACGGCCTTGCGGTCATTGAGGTTCACGCCCCGCACCACCAGGTGGTGGGAGCGGATGGCGCCCTGAAGCACACTCGGGTGAGGCGGGAACAGGCTGTGCGCGCGGTGGTCGCTGCCCGCGTCGAACGGGCGACCATCGCGGAAGAGCCAGACGTCGACGGGTTCCAAGAATAGGTACATCACTCGGAGCCTCCCTGAGCCACGAAGCGGGCGAGCACCAGCCAGCGGGCCAGCTCGTCGGTCACGGAGCCGGTGGCTGGGTGCGGGAGCCGCCGCGCCCAGTCGGTCAGTCGCTGCGCCCATTGCGCCGGGTCCGGTGCCGCCGGGTGCTGCCCGTTGCGGTGACGGGTGAACAGACGGCACAGCTCGGCGTGGAAGCGCTCATCGGCGTCCGGTAAGGCGTGCGCCGCCGCGACGACGTCGTAGGGGAAGCGGGAGGCGAGCGGCTGGCCGGCGTCGCCCTCGGTGAAGAGCGCGACCAGCGCGGCGAACGTCGTGTCCAGGTCCTGCCAGCGGCTGCGCATGTCGGCGGTTTCGCCGCTGCGCTTGAGCACGCGCACGCACACCGCCGCCTTGCCGTCCACCTCCTTGGCGAGCTGTTCGGCCGCGCGGGCCGCCGTCAGGGCCGCATCCAGGGGATAGAGATGATGGGCGATGGCGATACCGGCGGAGGCCGTCCCGCCCGTCTCCTGCTCGAACCGGTTGGCCAGCTTCGTCGCCGCCTGGAGGGCCGTGCGCAGCGGCGCCAGCAGCAATACATCATCGCCGCCGTTGTAGATCACCTGGCCGTGGTGCGCCTCCACGATGTCGGGCACCTCCCTGGCAAAGCGGGTCAGCGATCCCGACAGCGTCGTATGCGCGGCGAGCGGGTCCTCTGTCTGCAGCGCCTCATCGATGCGTTTGCCCATGTCGTCGCCGTCCAGCACCACGATGCCGTAATAGGGCGAAGGCGGCCCTGCGGCGGCCTTGTGCAAGCCACGCAGCCGATCGCGCACGCGCTCGAGCGCCGCTCCATCCGGGTTGAGCAGCGTATACCGGTCTGCCAGGCTGTTGGGTGTGAGCGTCTCCTGGTAGAACAGGTCGCCGTCGTAAGGCCAGTCCACGTCCGGGCGCACGCGGTAGGCGTGCTCGCCGAGCAGGGTGTCGACCGCGGTGCGGTAGGCGTGCAGCGCATCGGTGGCCAGCGTGCGGGCACGTGCGAGGAAATCGGCGCTGGCGACGCTGCTCGTGGAGCGGATCAGCGGTGTTTGCTCAAACTGAGCGAAGCGCTTCACAACGCCGAGCGTGTCCAGCCGTTCGCGGCCCTCGGGGCGGAGCGTGGCGGCTGTGACCGCCGGGTTCCGCGCCACCGCCGCCCAGTAGGCGCGGGCATCGAGCTGCGCGGTGCGCAGGGCGGTGCGGCGGCCGCTGAGGGTGTCTTTCATGCCGGGCTCCTCGGTCTGGGTGAAGGCGCGCGTGCGCTTGGCGGCCGCCAGGGCGCGCTCCGCCGCGCGGTAGGCGGCGGCGTACGCGAGGCCGTTCTCGCCGCGCTGCACCGCGGCGGCCCAGTACACCTCCCAGGGGCCGGGGGCCTGGCGCTGCCAGATCTCCTCCCACACGGCGTCCGGTGCCGGCTGTAGCCCGGTGAGCCGTTGGCGAGCCGAGGCGGCGATCGCCGCCCATTCTTCGCGCAGCGCTCGCTCGGCCCGCTCCGCGATGGTTCGGGACCGGTCCCACGGCACGATGGCGACCAGCTTGTTGGGCATGTCGTCGGACAGGTCAGCAGGATAGACGAGGGTAGCGCCGGCGTCCTGGACGGCCCCTGCGGCCGCGCGGGCCAGCTTGACCAGGATGCGGCTGCCGGCGTACAGGTCGGTCGTGCGCCGTGCCTCGGCGATGAACGGCTGCACCGGGCTGAAGGTGACGATCAGCACCGCGTCAGGCATAGTGCACCTCCGCACCGCCGCGATGCTCCGTCACCCATGCGTCCACGGCCTCCTCGACGACGCGGTAGTCGGTGGGCAATGGCATTGGCTGCCCGTTGACCGAGAGGCGCGCGTCCGGAGGTAGGAACTTTGAGTGGAAGAGCGTGGCGATACCGGCGTACTGCCCTCCAGCTTGCGTCAAGCTGAGCCACAGCGGCGACGCACGCCGAGCCGCACCCTCGAGCTTGACCCCTTGCATGGGTAGACCGAAGGCGACCCGCGTGTCCGTCCGCAACTGTTGGCGGGTTTGGCGGAGATGCTCGCCGATCGCCGCTAGCGCCTCATCGACAGTGGGCCAGAGGCCCAACACCCAGACGCGGCAGGACTCGGGATGAAGGACATCGAACGAGGTCGGCGCCTGGAGCGTGCGTTGCGCATCGCCGCCGCTGACCTGGGCGCAGATCTCGCGCACCCGCCGCAGCCCCATGGCGAGCTCTGTCGCGACCGCGTTGACATTGTTGCCACCCAGGGCGAAGCGGAGCCCCCGAAACTCCAAGGCATCGCGGACCGCAAGGCTGCCGCCGGTGCGGCGAGCACGTGAGCCAACGCCGCCTAACTGGATCAACAGCCAAAGGGCGGCGGCAGCCTGCGCTAGCGCCGCTTCGGGTGCACGCACACCAGGGCGGCAGGACAGGGCAAGGTCAAAGAGCGTGCCCTGAGGGAAGAACTGCTTGGCGGCCTGGTAGCGATCCGGGCGCCCCTGCCCGCTCTCAGCCATCGACCAGAAGAGGTACCCAGCACCGGTCACACCGCCGCGCTGATAGGGCTGCGGCTGGGGAAGTGGGCCGTGGCGGATGCGCACGGTCACGGCGCCGGCGTCGCCCCACTCGAGGTTCGTGCTGCCGAACACGGCGGCCTCGGCGCTGGCGACCTTCTGCGGGTCGTCGCCCAGCACACCGCCGAGCGCCGCGCGCAACCAGTAGCGCAGCGCGCCGCGGAACGAGGGCGGGCGCAGCTCCGGTTGCCCACGCGGCTCCGCTCCCGCCAGAAACAGCGGCGTCACCGCCTTGAGTGTAAGGATGAACGTGTTCTCTGCCATCGCTATCCCTGCAGAAATCGGCTCGATTACCCAGGTGAGGCTGCCTGCTACTCATCGATGAGTAGCAGGCCTATCTCGTTGTCGTAGGGCGCATCAATAGCGATGAAGCCGCCGTTGACCCGCTTCACCCGGCCTGCACGCTCGAAGCGCTTCAGGTGGCGATAGGTGATTGGAACCAAAACGCCCTGCGCATCGAGGACTGATCGAGCCAACGCTTGCTGGAATTCCTGGACGAGACTCAGCGGTACGATCTCGACCCCATCGAAGATCTGATCAAACTGATCAGCTAATTCGTCATCACTCTCAAAGGCGCGCAGATCCCCAAGGCAACTGCGCACGAATATCTGTTCATGGTGGGCGACTTCACGTTGAAACTCATCGGCCAGCCCGCCACCATACACCTCGTCGAGCATTCGGCTTAGCTCGGCTTCATCAAGCAACTGGCCGTCTCGGCGAGCAAGGGTGGTAATGGTGCTGCGCACCATCCGGGAGTCATAGACGTGCTGGCCATCATCCGGCTCAGTGAGGACATACACGGGAGCTCGTGTGAGCCGACGGGTACGGTTCACCCGCCCAAAGCGTTGCGCCAGCGCCTCAAGGGGGGCCGGCTCGGTATAGATGGTGTCGAAGTCGAGGTTGAGGCTGACTTCAATGGTCTGTGTTGCTACTACGGCCAGCGCGACGCGTTTCGAACTGTAGAGGCCGACGAGTTCCATCAACTCGTTCTCTTTCCGCAAACGATCACGGCCAGTGAAGCGGCTGTGCAGGAGTCGGACCTGCTCCTTTCCGATCACTTCTCTTAGGGCTCGATAGATCGTTTGCGCGCTGACAACCGTGTTAGCACCTACCAGTACCGCCTGTCCTGCACGAACGCGCTCGACGATGGCCGGCAGCGCCGAAAGGAGATCGCCGGGAACAAGATGTAACTCATGCCGAGCAAACGCGTGGAAGTCATCGTCTGAGGCCGTGATGAACGTTGCCCCAAGGCGGCTAATAAGCAGCGTCCGGAGCCAAGAGGGCATAGTAGCCGTCAGCGTGCACACACGCGCATCCCATCGATGGACGAGGTGCGCGAGCATCCCCAGGAGCAGACCGAGCCGATGGGGATCATAGGCATGCACTTCGTCCACGACGAGCAGCGCACCGTGCAGCGCCGCCCAGGTCATCTCATAGCCGCGTAACCGGTAGGCAGCGCGCAACAGCTGGTAGGGCGTCGTCACGTGCACCGCCGGCTGTTGCAGGCGGGCCAGGTCGGTGGCCCGCCGCGCGATGTGCTCCGCGCGGTCGGACTCATAGCCGTCACGGAGCAACAGCCGATAGAGCGCCTGCGTGGCGCGCCCGTGCAGCAAGCCCACCTCGGCACCGAGCGTGCGACGCAAGCGTTGATGCATCGCGTTCAAGCTGGCCTGGTACGGGAGAAGGTAGATCAGCCTGCGGCGGTGCGGTTCGGCACGCTGTTGCGTGATCGCCCACCACAAGGCCGCCTCGGTCTTGCCGCTCCCCGTTGGCGCGCTGACGACAACCGAGCCCTCGGCACCGCCGACCGTACGTTGATAATCCCGGGCGCGAACCGTCTTGTCGGCGAAAAGCGTCTGCACCGAGGGCAATTCCAGCACCTTGAGGTTGCCCCCTCGTGCCGATGCCAACCGATCCGCTAGGAGCAACAGCCCTCGGTAGGCGAGGGCACGGCGGTTCAGAACAGAGTCTGCCGGCTCACGGCGCAGGCAGACCCGGAGCCGTTCATAGGCGGCTAGCGCCTTGAGCACCGCGTCTGGCCCATCGCTCGAACGGAAGCGCCGGCCATCGATCCGGTCAGGGACAGCGCGCGCACCGGGCACGCTGGTAAGTCCAAGGTCAGCTGCCCAACGCGCCGGCATCTCACGCAGCCAGGCCGCCAACGCGGCCAACGTATCATCCGAAAACCCGGCGAACATGGACCCCAGGTCCATGTCCTCTGGAAACTCTACCGGGTAGCGCGCGTCGATCTCCGGACCGTCCTTGTGATGCGATGCCACGGCGGCGCCGACCCATGCGATCTCCTCATCCTCTTGACCGAGTGCCCAGGAGAGGAAGGCGAGGGAGGCAACCTCATGGCGATGACTCCAACCGCTTGAGGAGCCACGCAAGACCTGCTGAAACGGAGCTGCGGCCTTACCGATGTCGTGTAGGGTGCAGGCCCAGAATGCCCGCTGCCAGATCAGGGGATCCTCCAAGGCGCCCGCCAGACCCGGTAACCGTGCACGGAGCTGACCCAGTATGGTCACTGTTCGCCGGGTGTGAACGTGTAGACTCTCACCACGGGGCGATCCCTGGCGCGGCGACTTCGCCCAAATATCACGCAGCAGCTCCTCCGGTGTCATAGACGTGCATCCACAAACCGATGCCAGTACAAAATGCGTTGGTAGACGTTGCCCCGTCGATCGCGACGTGTTGGGCTCTGGGGGTCCACGTCAAACAGCTCACCGGCTCGTGCGGGTGCCTGGCTCGCGCTGTCCCCGTTCGCTTCCGGGGTCACGAAGCAGTGACCGGTCAACACGAGGTAAGGCTGCCAGTCCACGTGGCGGCGGTTATCCGGGTCAATGTAGCGCGGCATAATCATCGGCACCGCGGCGCGAAACCGCTGCCGCTCCGTCCGTGGGAGCAGGGTACCCTCCACATATCCAGCCGGCCGCAGCTCGGTCTGGATCACCTCGACGCGCCGGTACGAGGCCAAGTCCTGCGATCGCCCGAGAACGACCATGTACCGCGGCTCACGAAAGGCGTGGTAGAACCGTTCAAGCTGGTCGGGAGCATCCAGATATAGCACGAGATGAGGCTGCACCAAAAGCTCTCGGAGCAGCGGGCCGGGGGTTGCGGTGACGTTCACCGGGTAAGGGAACCTCCCTTTGTCCTCTCTGGGCACCGCTCCGCCGATCTCGGTGATGTGCGCGGTCTCCACATCGTCTACCCGCCCGGCCGCGGTGAAGCTGTAGGCAAAGCGGAGCGCGTGATGGTCGGGGTACTCGCCGAGCGCGCTGGCAATGTGCCCGAGGATGGTCGCTGGCGGCGGGAGCGGAAATGTCGGTTGCCGCCCGACGAGGAAGTGCGGAAACCGGAACGACGTGGTTATGCCGTCCAACTCCACCCGCAGCACATCCATAAGCCACCCCCTACGCCAACCAAGCGGCGTTCGCCTCGCTGCGGAAGTCTTGAGCGATGGTGGTCATCACCTCGCGCGGGTGACCGGCGCGGAATCCCCGCAACGGCTTCACTCGTTCCAGCGTCTCCAACAAGCGGATGCGTTGGGCATCATGGAAGCCTTGCGTCCAGCCGACGTACAGCGGCGACATGATCTGGTCACCCCAGACCCGAAACACCTCCTCTACGGCTTCAGTGTGGATTGAAGGCAAACCCTGCGCATCCGCCTGAATGGTGTACTGCAGCGGGTTGTTCCCACCACGCAGCACCAGGGCAAGGAACACCACGGGGGTGACGTCCGTGTAATGGAGGGCGAGTTTGGCGCCACCCATCAGCATCGCCAGCCCTTGCAGGAGCGTCTGCACGCGTTCAATCCGTTCCGCAAGTGGCAGACGAAAACTCTGTTCGCTCTCGACCGGCTCAAGGCCACGCTCTCGCGCTTCTTGCACGCGGTTGTCATCAAGATTTCGGTAGCCCGTGCGGTTGCGGTAGCTGAACAGGCCGACCGCGTGAAGGTCGAGCGACATCATACCCTTGAGAACAGCACGATAGAACTGGTGCTCATGGGGCACCGGATCGCCATCGTGGCGGCTCATCGTGCCAAAATCGTCAATAAGCGAGACCGGTGCAATCGACACAAGCGGGCTCACGCGGAACGGGGAAATCCGAGTCAGCTCGGTGCTCGTCGGTGTCTCGCCCGCGCGCGACTCGTCAGCGCCACGTCGTGCGGCCGCATCCGCTCGCTTGGACTGTGCGCGCATATAGCCGAACAGGTCATCATCCCAGTAGCGGATCGGGTTGCCGTCCGTGTAGGCGACTTTGGCCTCGCGGTAGACGGGTGCCGCTTTCCAGGCCGGTTGGGTGCGCTCCAGTGTGCTGCGCAGCCAGTAGCGGAACGCCTGAGCGGACACGTACGGAAAAGCACCTTGGCGGGTACGGATGACCTTCGTTGCCACGGCATTTTCCGTACGCGCCAGCTCGTTGGCTCCGGCATTATTCAACGCCGATGCTGGCGCATCGATCAGGATGACACCGGTCAAAAACGCCATCGTACCACCTCCAATCTTAGAGTGAAGTTAAGCTACATATGATCGCTCGAATGCCGCGGCTTCCGACTTGATTACTTACTCTCATTCGCCCTCCTCATTCTCCTCCTCCTGAGTTGTTACATCGCTGACAGCTTCCTGCACAAGCTGAGTCTTGCCGCGTCGGTGCAATTCTTCGATGGCGCGAATCAGGACCAGATCCCATGCGAGCCGCCAATCAACCCTCGCCAGCTCCTCTCCCTCCTCAAAGACAACAAGAAAGTCATCAAACCCAATAACCGGCACTGATTTTCGGTTAAGACGTGCCAGATTCGCGCGAAGCAACAGACGACGAACAGTGCCATAATCCCGCGCGCTATACGCTTGTCTGAGCAGTCGTCGATTATTATCTTCATCAATTTCCTCGGCGAGACGGTCACCAAGGGAACGGATCGCTGCGATACGTTCTTGATCCATGCCTACAACCTCCCGCAGGAACAGCTCCGTGAGGTTCCAGCTCAGAACGTCGATCTCCCTGCCGGTATGGTAATCAGCACGGGGATCTTCGTTGTGGTAGCGTCTCAGATCCGTCGGCTTGCGGAGCAGGTAGAGTCGGATAAAGCGAGCGGCATCCTCTGGCAGGCGGAAGAGATCCTCATAAAGGAAATTACGGTATTGTTGTCGTTGCTCCTCGGGAAGGTCAGCAGCGCTGCGTCCCTTTCCGATCCGCTGCCAGGCGCGCCTCTCGATGGCGGACCATGCGTTCCGGTAGGCTTGCGCGCGGGCGCGAAGCAGGAACCGGACCACCGCGGACGGCAGCGTAAAGACCTCGATCCCGGGTCCCTGGCCGCTGTTGGAGATGTGGTACGCGACGAGGCCGGACCCATCACCACCCGTCCTGGCCGTGCCTTGAACGTGCAGTAACGCTTCGATGACGCGGGTGCGCGGATTCTTGACCACCGGCGCTCCGGCGGTACCGCCCAGCTGCGCATATCGAACCGCTTGATTTACCCAGTTGCGGATGAGGTCAAGCAGCAGGCCTGGATCGTCCGCGTGGACTACGAGCGCTTTACCCGAGCAGCGCGGTGCACCGATGGCGAGCCCGTGCAGGGCGGCCTGGCAGCCGGCGCACACCGCGATGCCTGGGGCCCCACCGGGATAAAAATTGACCGTGGTACGGCCGGCCAGCATGGGGACGTCATCGCGGTGGAGCACACGGGCTGCAGGCCGACCGCAAAAGGTGCATGGCGAGGGATCGTCGAGTGGCTCGGTCTCAAATGCCAGAATCGCCTCTCGTATGCGCTGTTGCTTTCGCTCCTGATTGAAGCTAGGGTTGAGAAAGCTGTTCCGCGTGAACAGCACATCCACGGTCTTGCTGAGATCACCACTGAGGTAGTAGTCCTCCGCAAACTTTGCGTACTTACGGATATCCTCAGCCGTGACCTGAGCGGGGTCGCGCTTGTCGGCAAACACGGTGAGGGCGGCTACCCCTACATCAACTAGCGGATGACCCGTCCAGCGCAAGATGGTCTGTCGCTCCTCCATGGGGTTAACTCCATCGCCTACTATGCCGAGGCACCCTCGTTGTAGGCTTCCGCCATGCAGGCGCCAGTTCGACCATGCCTCCCGCGCCTGCTTCTTATCCCGAGGTGGCTATGGCCAGCTCGATCACACCGTTGCCCTTGGTGACATCTTTACCTACGCCCACCAGCTCGGCCCACACCAACCAGGGCAGAAACGGCGTCAGCTCCCCGGTGAAGCTGATGGCGCCCACCAGCCCGCCAATCGGTACCGCGCGCCCCTGCCGGCTGCTCTTCGACTCTAGCTCCAGC
>JBHOQW010000199.1:0-8084 GCA_042408665.1 Dehalococcoidia bacterium | reverse complement strand
GTGCATGTACTGGCTGCGCACGGCCAGCTCCTTGATGGCGCGCACCGCCAGCGGCGGGTTGGCGGCCAGGCGGCGGGCGTAGTCCATCGCCGTGGGCATGAGCTGGTCCGCCGGCACGACCTTGTTGATCAGGCCGTACTGCAGCGCCTGCTGGGCGGTGATCGTGTCGCCCAGGAGCAGCATCTCCATGGCGATCGGGTAGGGGAGCTGGCGCAGGGCCCGCTGCGTGCCGCCGTTGCCCGGCAAGATGCCGCGCTTGACCTCGGAGATGCCGAACACGGCGTGCTCGGCGGCGATGCGGATGTCCGTGGCAAACAGGAGCGTCATGCCGCCCGCCAGGCAATAGCCGTTCACCGCCGCGATCACCGGCTTCCACACCTCCAGGCCGCGGTTGAGGAGCTGCTCGGCCTGCGTCTGCCAGAACTCCCACATCTCCGGCTGGCGCGGGATCGTCTTTTTCAGATCGGCGCCGGCCGTGAACGCCTGCTTCTCCGGCGAACGGTTAGGGTCGTTGGCGCCGGTGATGATCGCCACCCAGATGTCGGGGTTGTCCCGCACCTCGATCCAGGCCTGGGACAGCTCCCGGTAGGTCTCCGGGTCCATGGCGTTCATCGCCTCGGGCCGGTTGATCGTGAGCGTGGCGATGTGGTCTTTGACCTCAAACAGCAGGGCCATCTCGATTCTCCCCTCATCTTGACCTCTTGCCCTCACCCCGGCCTGCCCGCCCCGGCCCGCCGGGGTCGGCCACCCCTCCTCCGCCAGGCAGGAGAGGGGGTAGGAGGTGAGGGTCAGGGACGCCGTCACTGCATGCCCGCGCGTGGCCGGGCTCAGACGAGCGAGCTCTGCGCGTCGCCACTGAGCAGGTCGCGCGCCATGATGATGCGCTGCACCTCGCTGGGCCCCTCGCCGATGCGGCGGATGCGCAGCTCGCGGTACCAGCGCTCCAGCGGCAGGTCTTTGGAGACCCCGAGGCCGCCGTGGATCTGGATAGCGCGGTCCACTACCCGCCCCGCCGCCTCGGTGGCCACCAGCTTGGCCATGGCCGCCTCGAAGCGGAACGGTTTGCCCTTGTCCGCCCGCTGCGCGGCGGCCAGCGTCAGCCAGCGGCTGGTGCGGATGTCGATCTCGTTGTCCACCAGCATCCACTGGATGGCCTGGCGGGAGGCCAGCGGCTCGCCGAAGGTGACACGGTGCTTGCTGTACTCGATGGCCATGCGCTGCGCCGCCACCGCCACGCCGATGCAGCCGGCAGCGTAGGGGATGCGGTTGCGGGTCAGCCGCTCGTTGGCGAGGGCGAAGCCGCCGCCGACCTCGCCCACCACGTTGCAGCTCGGCACGCGCACGTTGTCGAAGGTCAGCTCCGTGGGGTAATCGGTGGAGCGCAGCACGTGCACGATACGCCGCACCTGGAAGCCGGGCATGTCCTTATCCACGATGAAGGCCGTGATGCCGGCGCGGCCGGCGCTCGGGTCGGTGCGGGCGAAGACGATGCCGAAGTCGGCGGTGTCGGCGCCGGAGATCCACAGCTTGGAGCCGTTGAGGATCCAGTCATCCCCGTCCTTGACGGCGCGGGTCTGGATGGCGCGCGCCGGGTCGGAGCCGCCGCTGGGCTCGGAGAGGGCAAAGAAGGCCCGCTTCTCGCCCCGGATCAGGGGCAACAGGTACCGTTCTTTGATGTAGTCGCTGGCGTCGTAGAGCTGGGCCAGGCCGCCGCCGCCGAAGGTGTCGTAGCAGGGGGCGTACAGGCCGGCGCGGTGCTGGCTCATCTCCTCGGCCAGCAGCGCCTGGGTGGTGACGTCCAGCCCGGCACCGCCGTACTCCACCGGCGCCGACATGGCCCACAGTCCCATCTCCTTGGTCATCTTCACCAGGCGCCGGTACTCCTCCTCCGGCAGCTCGTAGGCGTCGGGGTCCAGCTCCGCCTCTAGCGGGATGATCTGTTCACGGACGTAGCGCCGCACCGTCTGCACGAGCAGGCGCTGTTCATCGGTCAGTTCCAGGTCCATCGTCTAGCCTCCGTGCGTGTTCGGCGCCGCCGCGATGCCGGCGCGTCCCAGGGTGGGGATGTACTCGCCCGGCTGCTTGTTGCCCGGCGGCAGGTCCCCGGTCGCGCCAAGATGCCGCTCCAGCAGCTCCACGTAGCGGGTGAGGTACATCTGGTTGACCTCGTAGCGGAAGAACCGGCCACCGGCCGCGATCCGGTTCGGCCCGTCCGGGGCCAGCTTGGCCGCGATCTCGCCGCGCAGGCCGAAGCGGCTGCGCCCGCCGGCAAAGCCGATGTAGAGTACCGTGCCCGCGGCATCCCCGATCTCGTAGACGCCGAGCGCGCCGGGCAGGCGGCGGAGGTTCTCCTCGGTCGCCTCGGTCCAGGGTTTTTTCAGGGCCATCAGGGCTGCTCCTCCGGCTCGAAGTAGACGAGCGCCAGCTCGTCGTTCACGTCCTCGTACACGACACGCACGGGCATGTTCAGCCGGATGCGGTCGTGCGGGCAGTTGACCAGGTTGGTGATCAGGCGCGGCCCCTCCTCCAGCTCCACGGCCGCCACCACGTACGGCACCTTGTCCTTGAACCAGGGGTCGTACACCTGGTGCATGACGATCCAGGTGAACACGCGGCCGCGCCCGCTCACCGGCCGCCACTCGATGCGGTCGCCCAGGCACAGCGGACAGCGGTGCTGCGGCGGGTAGAAGGCCCGCTCGCAGGCCATGCAGAAGGGCAGCTCCAGCCGGTGGGCGCGGGCCGAACGCCAGTAGCGGGCGTTCTCCTCGGTGACGATGGGCAGGGGTCGTCCGGTGGCGGTGGTGGTCATCGTTCGGCTCCCAGAATGAGGGTGGCGTGGGTGGTCATGATCCCACCCTGGCCGCTGACGACGCCGACGCGGGCGTTCGGCACCTGGCGCGGGCCGCACTCGCCCCGGATCTGACGCACGCCCTCGATGATGAGCTGCATCCCCGGCATACCGGTCTCGCCCAGGAGCCCGCCGGAGGTGTTGAGCGGCAGCTCGCCGCCGAGCTGGATGCGTCCGCCCTCCACGAAGGCGCCGCCCTCACCCTTCTTGCAGAAGCCGTAGTCCTCCAGGGTGATGATGGGGACAATGCTGAAGCAGTCGTAGAGCTGGGCGAACTGCATGTCCCGCGGCCCCAGCCCGGCCATCGTGAAGGCCATCTCGCCGGACGCCTTGGCGCCGCTGGTGGTGATCTGCTCGCGCGCGTGCACGTCCCAGGCCGGGTGGGACTGGCCGATGCCCAGGATGTAGACCGGCGGCTTCTTCAGGTCGCGCGCCCGCTCGGCGCTGGTGACGATGATCGCTGCGCCGCCGTCCGAGACGGGGCAGCAGTCGAGCAGGTGCAGCGGCTCGGCCACGTAGCGCGAGTTCTGGTGGTCCTCCAGGGTGATCGGCGTCTGGAACTGGGCGTTGGGGTTCATGCTGGCGTGTTTGCGGCAGGCCACGGCCACCTCGCCGAGTTGGCGGCTGGTGGTGCCGAACTCCTCCATGTGCCGGCGGGCGATCATGGCGTAGCCTGCGGGGGCACCGAAGAAACCGTAGGCGGCGTCGTCCCCCCGTGGGCGGCTGTACGCGGCCCGGCTGCCGGTGAGGGGGTTATCGCCGTAGCTGATCACGGCCATTGAGCACTGGCCCAGCTCCATGGCCATGATCGCGTACTCGATCAGGCCGATGTTGCTCGCCCCCGCCTGGTCCAGCGTGGCCGTCACCTTGGGCACGATGCCGATGGCCTGCGCCACTTTGGCGCTCCACAGCATCTGGAAGTTGGAGGTCGGCGCCTTGGTGAGCACGGCGTCGATCTCCTCTTTCTTGACGCCCGCGTCCTCGATGGCGCGGGCGATGGCCTCCACGTTGTGCGCCAGCGCCGACACGCCGGGAATCTTCCCGTAGCGGGTGTTCCCCACGCCGACGATGGCGTACTTCCCGCGCAGCTCTTTGTTCATGCACACGCCTCCTGCGCTCGCGTTGATCTGTGGGACAGCTCCCGGCCCTACGCCCCCACCTCCACCGGCACCCGCGCCGTCACCCCCGCCTCCTCCAGCGCCGCCACCGCCGCCGCGTCCATCCCGAGCAGCCCCCGGAAGACGCGGTCGTTGTCCTCGGCGAAGCCCGGCGCGGCCTTGGCGATGGGCACCGGGGTGCGGCGGAGCAGGAAGGCCACGCGCGGGTACGGCGCCGGTCCCACGTTAGGCACGTCTACATACTCGAAGCCGTGCCGGGCGCGGACGTGCGGGTCGGCCAGCAGCTCCAGGGCGTTGAGCACCGCGCCGGCCGGAACCCCTGCCGCCTGCAGGGCCGCCTGCACCTCATAGTGCGTCCGCTCCTGCGTCCACGCCGCGATGAGCGGTTTCAGCTCCTGGCGATGGGCGTGGCGGGCGGCCGCCTCGGCGTAGCGCGGATCGTCCGCCAGCTCCGGCCGGCCGATAACCCGGCACAGCGCCCGCCACTGCGTATCGTCTTCCACGGCGATGGCCACCCAGGCGTCCTCGCCGCGGCAGGGGAAGACGTCGTGCGGCGCCATCCAGGGGTGGTCATTGCCGGCCCGCATGCGCTCGCGCCCGTTCATGGCGTAGTCGATGTAGGCGTCACCCAGGATCTGGAATTCGCCCTCGATCATGGGCATCTCCACGCGCTGCCCTTCGCCGGTGCGCTGGCGGTGCCAGAGCGCGACCAGGGTGGCGAAGGCGGTGTGCACGGCCGCGTTCTGGTCGCAGAAGAAGTTGCCCGGCTTCATGGGCGGCCCGTCCGGGTAGCCGGTGAGGTGGGAGAGGCCGCTCATGGCGTCGATGCCGGGGCCGTAGGAGACCCGGTCGCGGTAGGGACCGGAGAGGCCGAAGGCGGGCATGGAGACCATGATCAGGTCCGGCCGCACCGCGCGCAGGTCCTCGTACGCCAGGCCCAGGTTGCCCATCACGCGCGGGGCGAAGTTCTCCACCAGCACGTCCGCCGTCGCCACCAGGCGCAGGAAAGCATCCCGCCCCTCCGGCCGGGCCACGTTCAGGCAGATGCCCTGCTTGCCGTGATTCAGCTCGTTGAAGAGCATGATGCGGTTGTAGGAGCGGTCCTCGCCCCCGGCGCGCAGGGGGGCGACGCCGCTGGCGTGGCGCGGGCGGGCGTTGGGCGCCTCCACCTTGATCACCTCGGCGCCGAGATCGGCGAGGATGGCGGTGGCGAGCGGCCCGGCCACCGCGTTGGTGAAGTCGATCACGCGCGCGCCGGCCAGGGGCCGGGCCAAGCTGCTCCTCACCCTCACCCCCTCTCCCCCATGCAGGAGAGGGGTGGCCGCAGGCCGAGGTGAGGGCTCGGGACCGGGATTGGCCGCGGCCGCCGCCAGCACCTCTCGGGTGTGCTGGCCGAGCGTGGGCACGGGGCGGGTCTGCCAGGGGGTGCGATGCAGACGGAAGGGCGGCCCGGGCTGCAGCACCGGCCCGGCGCCGGGGTGGTCCACGGTGACGAAGCTCTGGCGCGCGCGGTGGTGCGGGTCGGCCAACACCTCACCGGGCGTCATCACCTCAGTGAAGGGCAGGCGCAGCTCCTGCGCCAGGCGCACCACCTCGCGCCGGTCCTTGTCCGCCAGCCAGGCGTCCATGATGGCGTCGATCTCGTCGGCGTGGGCGGTCATGGCCGCCAGCACGTCCGGATCCAGCAAGCGTGGGTGGGGGATGAGTGCCCCCAGCAGGTCCAGGTGGCGGTTGTTGGAGTGACAGTGGACGTAGCCGTCCTTGCAGGGCCGGATGGTGGAGGGGTAGGGGTGCTGCGGGGCAAAGCCCAAGAGGCGCGTGCCGTTGCGCCGCGCCACCGTGCCGTAGAAGTACGCCGATTGCTCCACCCCGCCCAGCAGGAACGTGCCCGCCTCCATCGCCGAGACGTCCACCACCTGGCCGCGGCCGTCCCGCTCGCGCGCCCAGAGCGCCGCCATGGCGCCCAGCGCGGCGTGCGCCCCGGCCTGGTACTCCACCAGGTGGCCGTAGGCCTTGATCGGCTCGCGGTCGGGCGCGCCGGTGAGCATCATGTAGCCGCTCAGGGCGTAGACGATCAGCTCGCCGCCCGCGTAATCGGCGTAGGGGCCGGTGAGGCCGAAGGGCGTTACGGACACGATCACCAGCCGAGGGAAACGCCGCTGCAGGTCGTCCAGGTCGAGGCCCAGCGCGCGCAGCTCGGACGGACGGTGGCTGAGGATGCACAGGTCCGCCCGCGCCAGGAGCGCGTCCAGCCGCGCCCGGTCCGCCGCCTGGACCAGGTCCAACAGCACGGACCGCTTGCCGGTGTTCAGGTGCAGGAAGAGACCGCTCTTCTCCGGATGGGGCACGTCGCCGGGAAACGGCCCCGCCCGGCGGGTGGGGTCGCCCCCCGGCGGCTCGACTTTGATCACGTCCGCGCCCAGGCCGGCGAACAGCTTGCCGCAGTACGGCCCGCTCACGCCGGTGGCCAGTTCGACGACGGTGATCCCCGCCAACGCTTCTGCCATGCGCTCTCACCTACCCGCTACCGGCGCGAGTCCCACGCCTGCTCCACCTGCGGCAAGTCGTACACCAGGCGGGCCGACCAGCCTTCGAGCCACCCCTCCCAGAAGGCGTAGGCGTTGCCGGTGTTCCGGCCGATGTAGTACTGCTGCGCGGCCACGATCTTCTGGATCTCGCCGATGACCTTCAGCCGCTCCGCCTCGTCCAGCGTGCGCCGCTGCTTCTCCAGGAGCGGCAGCAGGGCTGGGTCGTTCACGCGGCTCTGGTTGGAGATGCCCTGCTTGGGGTCTGGGTGCAGCCAGTACCAGACGTACGGGTCCGGGTCGGTGTAATAGCGCGACGGCCCCCACAGGATGCCGGTGAAGTTGAACGGCGGGCGATAGACCTGGCTGATCCACTCGTTGTACTGGATGGCCTGCGGCTTGGCGCGGATGCCGACGGCGGCGAAGTCGGCGATGGCACGCTCGGCCGAGCTGACGTGCTGCTGGCCGTACTGGGGGGTGTAGTTGAGCGGCACCTCGAAGCCGTCCGGGTAGCCGGCGGCGACCAGCAGCTTCTTGGCCTCGGCGGGATTGTACTCCCAGAACTTGGCCGCCTCGCCGAGCTGGTTGATGGGCAGCGCCTTCTTGAAGGCGCCGGTGGGGATGAGCTGGTCTGGCCGCCCCTCGCCGCACATGAGGGCGTCGCTCTCCGCCTTGCGGTTGAAGGCCATGGACAGGGCCTGACGCACGCGCGCGTCGTTGAACGGCGGCCGGCTGGTGTCCACGGCGATGTAGCCGCCGGGGTGGTTGTCGAACGTCTGCTGGTAGCGGGCGTCGCGCTTCTGGTTCTTGAGCTGCTGGGCGTTGGTGCAGTCCACCTGCGTGATGACGTGCACCTGACCGGTCTGGAAGGCGGAGATGGCGGAGGCGTCCTGAGGAATGATCGCCACCGTCAGGCTGTCCAGGTAGGGCAGACCGGGTTTGAAGTAATTGGGGTTACGCCGGTAGGTGGCCTTGCTGCTGGGGGCGTAGCTCTCCAGGATGAAGGGGCCGGTGCCCACTGCCTTGGTCTTGAGGTCGTCCCCCTCCAGCATCTCCTTGGGGAAGATCCGCCAGCCGTACTGACCGGCGGAGATGCCGAGCAGGGGCACGTATGGCTCCTTCAGCTTGACGCGCACCGTGCGCGCGTCCACCGCCTCTACGCTGTCGATGCTGGAGTAGTCGGCGCGGAAGGCGGAGCGGGAGTCGCTCCGGTAGGCGTCGATGGCCGCCTTCACGTCCTCGGCGGTCATCAGCCGGCCGTTGGCGGGCGGCACGTCGTGGAACTTGATGTTGGGGCGCAGGGTGAAGATAAACGTCAGCTCATCCGGCGTCTCCGGCATCTTCTCGGCCAGGTCGGGCTCCAGCACCACGTCGGCCGGGTCGATCTCCGGCGAGACCTTGAGCTTGAGCAGCTTGTTGTAGGCCATGTTGGCCGTGGCCGCGGTGTAGGTGGAGGCCGTGAACGGGCTCCAGTTGGGCGGGTCGGCCGTGATGCGGATGGTGAGCGAGCCGCCCGGCTTCGGCTGCTTGCCCGCCGGCGTGCCCAGCCGGGCCTGGGCCGTGCCCGGCGTTCCGGCCGTCCCGCCGGTGGAT
>JBHOQW010000106.1:0-74273 GCA_042408665.1 Dehalococcoidia bacterium | reverse complement strand
GGGGAGGAGCTGGCCAGACGCACGCTCAACCCGCGCCTGGGCATCGTGGGCGGCCTCTCCATCCTCGGCACCACCGGCATCGTCAAGCCGTGGTCCACGGCCGCCTGGCGGGCGAGCGTGCTGCAGGCCATCGACGTGGCGGCCGCTAACGGCGTTGAGCACGTCGTCCTCAGCACCGGCGGGCGCAGCGAGAAGTTCGCGCAGGCGCTGTTCCCGGAGTTGCCCGAGCTGGCCTTCGTGGAGATGGGAGAGTTCACCGGCCACGCGCTCAAGCGGGCCGCGGCGCGGCGGCTGCGGCGCGTGACGCTGGCCGGCATGATCGGCAAGTTTTCCAAGCTGGCCCAGGGCCACATGATGACGCACGTGGCCGGCAACCGGGTGGACACGGCCTTTCTGGCCGAGCTGGCGCGGGCGGCGGGCGCCACCGAGACCCTGGCCCGGGCGATCGCCGGGGCCAACACCGCCCGCCACGCCCAGGAGCTGGCGCAGTCCGCCGGCTGCGCCCAGTTCTTCGCCGAGGTGACGCGGCGCGTGGTGCACCAGTGCCGGTCGGTAGTGCACGGCGCGCTGGCCGTCGACGCGGTCCTGTTCGACTTCGACGGCACGGTGCTGGCACGGAGCGCTTGCCATGACGCCACCGGTTGAGGTGATCGGTGTGGGGGACGACGGCCCGGCTGGCCTGCCGCCGCAGTCGCAGGCCCTGCTGGCGGAGGCGGACCTGGTGTGCGGCGGCGCCCGCCACCTGGCCGCGCTGCCCGCCGGCCCCGCGGAGCGGTTCGTGATCACGAAAGACCTGGATGGGCTGGTGCAGCGCATCGCCGCCGCGCGGGCGGCGGGGCGGCGAGTGGTGGTGCTCGCCTCCGGCGATCCGTTGTTCTTCGGCGTGGGCGCGTATCTCATCGACCGCTTGGGGCGCGAGGCGGTGCGCGTCCACCCGCACGTGAGCGCCGTGCAACTGGCCTTCGCGCGGCTGGGCGTGCCCTGGCAGGAGGCGGTGGTCCTCTCCGCCCACGGGCGGCCGCTAGAGCGGATCCTGGGGCGGGCGATGGCCAGCCATACGTTCGCGGTGCTCACCGACCCGGCCAACACCCCGGCCGTCGTGGCCCGTGCCCTGCTGGAGGGCGGCATGGAGGACGCCGATGCCGCCGTGTGCGAGCACCTGGGTGGGCCGCAAGAGCGGGTGGTGCGCGCCCGGCTGTCCGCCATCGCCGAGCAGACCGTTGCCCCGCTGAACGTGCTGGTGGTGCTGCGCCAGCCGTCCGCCGTGCGCTGGGGGCGGCCGCTCATCGGCCAGCCGGAGTCGGCCTACGCGCACACGCGCGGCCTGATCACCAAGGCGGAAGTGCGCGCCGTCAGCCTCGGCCGCCTGGGCCTGGAGCGGGCGGAGGTGGTGTGGGACGTGGGCGCCGGCAGCGGCGCGGTGGCCATCGAGGCCGCCTCGTTGCGGCTGGACGCCCTCGTCTACGCCGTGGAGCGGGACGCGGAGCAGTACCGGCTCCTGCTTGCCAACGTGCGCCGCTACACGGCCGGCAACGTGCGCCCGGTGTTCGGCGCGGCGCCCGCCGCCCTGGCCGACCTGCCCGATCCCGACAGCGCCTTCATCGGCGGCACGGGTGGGCAGCTCGTGGCCGTGCTAGAGACGGTGGGCGCGCGACTGCGGCCCGGCGGCCGCCTGGTGCTCAACCTGGTGCTGCTGGAGCACCTGCACGAGACCCTGGCATGGCTGCGGGCGCGCGGCTGGCCCGTGGAGATCAGTCAGGTGGCGGTGGCGCGGGGTGTGCCCACCGGGGACACGGGGGTGCGGCTGGCTGCCCTCAACCCGGTGTTCGTGCTGGCGGCGCGGCGGCCAGAAGCGGAGGAAGGTGGCTGATGGCGGTCCTGTACGGGGTGGGCGTCGGCCCGGGCGACCCGGAGCTGGTGACGGTCAAGGCCGTGCGGCTCATCCGGGAGAGCGCGCTGGTGTTCGTGCCGGTGGGGGAGCGCGGTGGGCCGTCGCTGGCCGCGGGCATCGCCGCGCCATACCTGGACCCGGCGCGGCAGGCGATCGTCGAACTGCGCTATCCCTTCGTGCGCGACCGCGCGCGGCAGGAGGCGGCCTGGGAGGCCAATGCGGCGACGATCGCCGAGCGAATGGGCGCGGCCGGCCAGGGGGTGTTTCTCACCGAGGGTGACCCGCTCCTGTACAGCACCTTCGTCTACACCTGGGCCGCGCTGGCCCGCCGTCACCCGTGGGTGCGGGTGGAGGCGGTGCCCGGCGTGACTTCCGTGACCGCCGCCGCGGCCGTGGCCGATACGGCGCTGGCCCTGGGCGATGAGCGCCTCGCCGTCGTGCCGGCCGTGGCCGACGTGTCAGGGCTGGTGGAGACGTTGCGCCGGTTCGACACGGTGGTGTTGCTCAAGGTCTCGGCCGCCGTCGAGGCGGTGCTCGACGCCCTGGAGGCGAGCGGCCGCATGGCGGAGGCGGTGTGGGTGCGGCGGGCCGGGCAGGCTGGGCAGGAGATCGAGCGGGATGCGCGCCGCCTGCGCGGGCGGCGGCCGGACTACTTTTCGCTGGTCATCGTGGGCGGGCATCCGATGTCCTGCCCACGTGCGGACGAAACGGTGGGAGGAACGGGGTGACGGTTACGGGCAAGGTGTGGTTCGTGGGGGCGGGACCGGGCGCCCCGGACCTGATCACCCTGCGCGGGCGAGAGGCGATTGCCGCCGCGGACGTGGTGATCTACGCCGACTCGCTGGTGCACCCGGGCGTGGCGGCCTACGCCCGCCCGGACGCCGCGGTGTACGGCAGCGCCACGCGCACGCTGGAGGAGATCGCCGCGATCATGCTCGGCGCGGCGCGCACCGGCAAGACGGTGGCGCGGGTGCAGAGCGGCGACCCCTCGGTGTACGGCGCCCTGCACGAGCAGATCGCGCTCCTGGAGCGGGAGGGGATCCCCTACGAGATCGTGCCCGGCGTCAGCGCGGCCTTCGCCGCCGCTGCCCGCCTTGGCATCGAGCTGACGGTGCCGGACGTCACGCAGACGGTGATCTTCACCCGCCTGTCCGGCCGCACGGCCGTGCCGGAGCGGGAGCGGCTGCGCGACCTGGCGGCGCACGGCGCCTCCCTAGTGCTGTTCCTCAGCATCGCCTACATCGAGCGGGTGGTAGAGGAGCTCATGGCCGGCGGCTACACGCCGGAGACGCCGGTGGCGGTGGCCTACCGGGTTACCTGGGAGGACGAGCGCATCCTGCACGGCACCCTGGCAGACATCGCCGGTAAGGTCAAGGCGGCGCGGCTGCAGCGGCAGGCGCTGATCCTGGTCGGCCCAGCGTTGCGCGCGGGCGAGGTGCATCGCTCTCGCCTCTACCATCCGGCGCACGCGCATCGCTTTCGCAGGGCCGCGCGTCGCCCGCCGATGGGACGGGAGGCGGTCGATGGCGGTTGAGCCGCGGTGTGCGGTCGTGGCCGTGACGCGCGTCGGCTCCCGCCTGGCGGCGCGCATCGCCGCCGTGCTGCCGGAGGCCGAGGCCCTCGTCCCGATACGCTTTGTGGCGGAGGCTGGCCCACCGGCGGTGGGCTACACGGGGCCGGTGGCGGCGGTGGTGCGCGACCTGTTCGGCGGCGGGCGCAGCCTGGTGCTGGTGATGGCAGTGGGCGCGGCCGTGCGCCTGCTCGCGCCGCACCTGGGCGACAAGCGCGTTGACCCGGCGGTGGTGGTGGTCGACGACGGCGGGCGGTTTGCCATCGCCCTGCTCTCTGGGCATCTGGGCGGCGCCAACGCGCTGGCGGAGCGCGTGGCGGCGATCATCGGCGCGCAGCCGGTGATCACCACCGCCGCGGAGGCGCTCGGCGTGCCGGCGGCCGACCTCATCGGCCGCGCCTTCGGCTGGCGGATTGAAAACCCCGAACAGCTCACGCGGCTGGCGGCGGCGCTGGTGAACGGCGAGCCCGTCGGCGTGCTGCAGGAGGCCGGTGAGCCCGGCTGGCATGAGGGGCTGCTGCCGGCGCACGTGCGCCGCTACGACGACCTGTCGGCCCTGTGCGCAGCCGCCCCGGCTGGAGCGATCATCATCACCGACCGGGTGCTCCCGGCCATGGCCCTGCGGCCCGGCTGGGTGGTGTACCGGCCGCGCACGCTGGTGCTGGGCATCGGCTGTAGCCACGGTGTACGGGCGGACGAGATCGCGGCGCTGGTGGATGAGACGCTGGCGGCGCACGGGCTCTCCCCACTGAGCGTGCGCGCCGTGGCCACGCTGGATCGCAAGGCGGCCGAGCCGGGCCTGGTGGCCTTCGTGCGGGCACGGGGTCTAGAGCTGCAGACGTTCCCGGCGGCGATGCTGGACGCCACACCGGGGGTGGAGCATCCCTCGGAGGTCGTGAAAGCCGCGGTGGGCACGCGCGGCGTGTGCGAGCCGGCCGCGCTGCGCGCCGCGGGCGCCGCACGGTTGCTGGTGCCCAAGCAGAAGGGCCGGATGGTGACGGTGGCCGTGGCGCGTGTACCGTGCTGAGCAGGTGCGGGCCGTGGGTGAGGGCCAGGACCGAGCGGTGCGCAACGAGCAGTGAGGAGCGAGCAGCCCATCGCATCCGCTCTCCTCGTTTCTCGTTTCGCGCTTCGCGCGTCGGAGATGAGGGCAGCATGGGCACGCTGTACGTCGTCGGGCTGGGGCCGGGTGCGGAAGACCTGCTCACGCCGCGGGCGCGGCGGGCGCTGGAGCGGGCGCAGGCGATCGTCGGCTACGAGCGGTACACTGAGCTCGTGCGGCGCTGGTTGCCGGCGGCCCTGCTGTATGCCTACCCGATTGGGGCAGAGGTGGAGCGGGTGCGGCAGGCGCTTGGCCTGGCCGCCGAGCTGGACCGCGTGGCGCTGGTGTGCAGCGGCGACGCCGGCGTCTACGGCCTGGCCGGGCTGGTGTACGAGCTACGCGCTGCCGCCGCGTGGGAGCAGGAGCCGCCGGCGGTGGAGGTCATTCCAGGCGTCACGGCCGCTACCGCCGCCGCCGCGCTGTTGGGTGCACCGCTGGGGCACGACTTCGCGGCGGTGAGCCTGTCCGACCTGCTCACACCGTGGGAGGTGATCGTCCGCCGGTTGGAGGCGGTGGCGGCGGCGGACTTCGTCATCGCCTTGTACAACCCGGCCAGCGCCGCGCGGCGGCACCGGCTGGAGGAGGCGCGGACGCTGCTGCTCCGCCACCGCGCGCCGGAGACGCCGGTAGGTATCGTCACCAATGCCGAGCGTGAGGGCCAGCAGGTGGTGGTGACCACGCTCGGGGAGCTGCCCACGCACGCGGTGGGCATGTTGAGCATCGTGATCGTGGGGAACACGCAGACACGGGTGCAGGACGGCCGCCTGGTGACGCCGCGCGGTTACCGCCTGAGCGACGTCCCACCCCGCAGCGAGGCGCAACTATGACCGCAGACATAACCGGTCCTACGGCTCCTGCCCGGGCCGAGTCCGCCCGCCTGTTCGCGCGGGCACAGGAGCTCCTGCCCGGCGGCGTGGACAGCCCCGTGCGCGCCTTCCGCGCGGTGGGCGGCGAGCCGGTGTTCATCGAACGCGGGCAGGGGGCGCGCGTCTGGGACGCGGACGGCAACGCCTACATCGACTGGATGGGCTCCTGGGGGCCGCTCATCCTCGGCCACGCCGACCCGCGCGTGGTGGCGGCCGTGACGGATGCGGTGGCGGCCGGCACCAGCTTCGGCGCGCCCAACCGGCGTGAGGTGGAGCTGGCGGCTCTGGTGCGCGAGTTCATGCCGGCCGTGGAGATGGTGCGGTTCGTTAGCTCCGGCACCGAGGCGGCGATGAGCGCCCTGCGCCTGGCCCGTGCCGCCACCGGACGGGAGAAGGTGATCAAGTTCCGTGGCTGCTACCACGGCCACGCCGACAGCCTCCTGGCCGAGGCCGGCTCGGGCATGCTCACGCTCGGCATCCCCGCCACACCGGGGGTGACGCGTGGCGCGGCGGCGGACACGCTGGTGGCCGAGTTCAACGACCTCGCCTCCGTGGAGCGACTCCTGGCGGCCAACCCCGGCCAGGTGGCGGCCGTGATCGTGGAGCCGGTGGCCGGCAACATGGGCGTGGTGCCGCCCGCACCCGGCTTTCTGGAGGGCCTGCGCGCGCGCACGGCCGAGCACGGGACGCTGCTCATCTTCGATGAGGTGATCACCGGCTTCCGGGTGGCGCGTGGTGGCGCTCAGGAGCGGTACGGTGTGCGCCCCGACCTCACCGTGCTGGGCAAGGTCATCGGTGGGGGCCTGCCGGTGGGCGCCTACGGCGGCCGCCGCGACCTGATGGAGCTGGTGGCGCCCGCCGGGCCGGTGTACCAGGCGGGGACGCTCTCCGGCAACCCTGCGGCCATGGCGGCCGGCATCGCCACCCTGCGCACGCTGGCCGAGCCGGGCGTGTATGAGCGGCTGGAGACCGTCGCGGCGGCGCTGGCGGAGGGCCTGGCAGAGGCCGCGCGGGCGGCGGGCGTGCCGCTTGCCGTCAACCGGGTGGGGTCGATGCTCACCCCGTTCTTCACCGCCGGGCCGGTAGACGGCTATGCCGCCGCCATGCGCGCCGACACCACCCGCTTCGCCGCCTTTTTCCGGGCTATGCTGGACGCCGGCGTCTACCTGCCGCCCTCGCAGTTCGAGGCCTGGTTTGTCTCCACCGCCCATGGCGAAGCAGAGGTGGAGGCGACGGTGGCCACCGCGCGACGGGCCATGGCCGCCCTGGGCGCGACGGGGTGAGGCCAGAGGCGAGGAGTGGGCAACGAGGAGTGAGGAACGAGAGACGGGTCGTGCTCCTCTCACCGCTTACTTCTCAATCACGATCGGGTGAGGGCCGGCGCGTGCCGGTCGGGCAAGGGGTGAATTGAGAGGACCAATGAGCGAGACGCGGGTCTCGGTCCTGCGCGTGGCGACGCGCGGCAGCGCGCTGGCGCTCAAGCAGACGGACCTGGTGGTGGAGGCGCTGCGCGCCTTGCGCCCCGACCTCGCCGTCGAGATCGTGCCGGTGCGCACGGCCGGCGACCGGAACCAGACGGCGCCCGTCACTCAGCTTGGCGATGGCGCCTTCGTGCGCGGGGTGGAGGCCGCCCTGCTGGACGGCCGCGCCGACATCGCCGTGCACAGCGCCAAGGACATCCCCTCGACGGAAACGCCCGGCCTCACCCTGGCCGCCTTTCCCCCGCGCGGCGACCCGCGTGACGTGCTCGTCTCCCGCGATGGCCTCCTGCTGGCCGACCTGCCCCGCGGCGCACGGGTCGGCACCGGCAGTCCCCGCCGTCGGGCCCTCCTGCACGCCCTGCGCCCAGACCTGGAGGTCGTACCCGCGCGTGGGAACGTGGACACGCGCCTGCGCCGCCTGCGCGAGGGCGCCTACGACGCCCTCATCCTCGCCGCCGTTGGCCTGGACCGGCTCGGCCTGAGCGACGTCGTGACCCAGTATCTCAACCCCGCGCTCTGGGTGCCGGCCGCCGGGCAGGGGGCGCTGGCCGTGCAGTGCCGCACGGATGGGCCGGAGGTGGCGCTCCTCGCGGCGCTGGATCACCTACCGACTCGTGCCGCCGTCGTGGCCGAGCGCGCCGTGCTGCGCCGCCTGGGCAGCGGCTGTCGCGTGCCGGTCGGCGTGCACGGCCGGGTGGAGGGGGACGCGCTCACCCTGCACGGCCTGCTGCTGGCGCCGGACGGCAGCCGCGCGGTGACAGCCGTGCTCACCGGCGCGCTGGCGGACGCGGAGGCGCTGGGCCGCGCGCTGGCCGAAGACCTATTGCAAAAGGGGGGCGATCTCCTTGCCTGAGCAACCCCTACCTCTCCATCAGCCGAACGACGGCCGGAGCGACGCGGCCATCGGCACCGTCTACCTGGTCGGGGCCGGGCCGGGCGACCCGGAGCTGATCACCGTCGCCGGGCTGGCGGCGCTGCGGCGGGCGGACGTGGTGGTGTACGACCGCCTGGCCCCGTCCGCCCTCTTGCGCGAGACGAGGCCGGACGCCCTGCTCATCGACGCCGGCAAGGCGGCCGGGGCGCACACCCTCTCCCAGGAGGCAATCAACGCCCTTCTCATCGAACATGCCCGCGCCGGCCGTACCGTGGTGCGCCTCAAGGGCGGCGATCCGTTCCTGTTCGGCCGCGGCGGCGAGGAGGCGCTGGCGCTGCGGCAGGCCGGTATCCCCTTCCGCGTGGTGCCGGGCGTGACGAGCGCCATCGCCGCGCCAGCCTGTGCCGGCATCCCCGTTACCCACCGCGGCGTGGCCGGGTCGGTGCTGATCGCCACCGGGCACGAGGCGGCGGACGGGCCGGGAGCGGTCTACGACTGGGCGGCGATGGCACGTGCGGCGGACACGCTGGTCTTCCTCATGGGCGTGGAGCGCCTACCGGCGATCACCGAGCGGCTGCTGGCGGCCGGCCGCCCGTCCGACCAGCCGGCGGCGCTCATCCGCTGGGGCAGCACGCCGGAGCAGGCGGTGGTGACCGCCACGCTGGGCACCATCGCCGCCCGGGCGCGGGAGTTGAGCATCCGCCCGCCCGCGGCGCTGGTGGTGGGCGAGGTGGTGCGGCTGCGGGAGGAGCTGGCCTGGCTGGAGGAGCTGCCGCTGTTCGGGGCGCGCGTGCTGGTTACACGGGCGCGAGAGCAGGCCAGCGGGCTGGTGACGCGGCTGCGCGCGCTGGGAGCCGTGCCGCTGGAGTTTCCCGCCATCGCCTGTGAGCCGCTGGAGGACCCAGCGCCGCTGGACGCCGCCCTGACCACGCTCGCCGAGCAGGACTGGGTGGTGTTCACAAGCCAGAACGGGGTGACGGCCGTCTGGGAGCGGCTGGCGGCGCTGAGTCGCGACGCCCGCGCCTTCGGCGCCGCCAGGGTGTGCGCCATCGGCCCGGCCACCGCCGCGGCCCTGGCGGCGCGCGGCATCCGCGCCGACCTGGTGCCGGAGACGTTCACCACGGCCGGGGTGCTGGCCGCGCTGCGGGAAGCGGGCGTGGCCGGCCGGCGGGTGCTGCTCCTGCGCGCCGACATCGCCCCGCCGGCGCTGGCCGAGGGACTGCGCGCGGCCGGGGCCTCCGTGACCAGCATCGCCGCCTACCGCACGCGCGGCGGGGCACACGGGCGGCAGGAGCTGGAGCGCCTGCTGGCGGGCGGCGTCGATATCGTCACCTTCACCAGCTCGTCCACGGTGGCGCGGCTCATGGCGGCGCTGAACGGCGACACCGGGCGCCTGGGTGGGGCGCTCGTGGCCGCCATCGGACCGGTAACGGCCGCCGCGGCCCGTGCCGCCGGGTTGCGGGTCGATGTGGAGGCGCGGGAGCATACCATCGAGGGGCTGGTGGCGGCGCTGGTCGAGGCGTGGCCCCAGCATGCCGCGGCCCGGCGCGGGCGGGCCGGGTGAGGCGCGCGTGCGGCACGTGAGGCGGGTGTTGCCCGTTCACGATCGGGGTGGGATGCGGCATCCCCTTACCCACGATCTCGAGATCAAGGAGCACCGTCGTGACCATGCCCGAGTGGTCCGAGCGTGACACGGCGCGTGAGCGCCACGTTGTCGGCGACCTGCTCAGCTATCTCTGGACACCGATCGTGGTGGTGACGGCGGCGGCCGATGGCCGGGGCAACGGCCAGGTAGCCGTCTCAGTCCACGGCGCTTCCATCGTGCCGGACCGCCCGCGGCTGACGGTGGCCCTCTGGAAGGATAACCTCACCCATGACCTCGTTCGCCGCGCTGGCGCCTTCGCCGTCCACCTGCTCGGCGATGACCAGGACGCGCTGGTCTACCACTTCGGCCTCCAGTCCGGGCGCGAGGTGGACAAACTGGCGACGGTACCGCACGAGACCGGCATCACGGGCACGCCCCTGTTGTTGGACTGCTTGGGCGTGTTCGAGTGCCGCGTGCTCAATCAGATGGACGGCGGCGATATGACCGTCTTCCTGGGTGAGGTGGTGCACCGCGCCGTGCGCCGCCCGGGCAACGTGCTCTGGTGGCGCGATCTGCGCGCCCGCATGCCGGCCGAGAAGCTGGCGCTGTGGGAGGCCAAGCTGGCAGAGAGCATCGCCCGCTCACTGCAGACGATGGACCGTATCCCGCGCGCGTAGCGGCCAGAACCTACCACCGGAACAGGCGTGCCAGGAGCCCGTCGGCCAGCCGCACCACGACGGGTGCGCCGTGCGGGCATACGGCTGGGGCGCGCGCCGACGTGAGCCGCTCCAGCAGGGCGCGGGCCGCCCCGGCGTCGAGCGGCTGGCCCTTCTTCACCGCGGCGCGGCAGGCGGCGGTGGCCAGCAGCCGCTCCCGCCAATCGGCCGCGTCGCTCATGGCCGCCTCCAGCAGGGCCGCCAGTGTCTCCGCGTCCAGGCTCCCCAGAGCGCCCGGCACCGCCCGCGCCACCAGTGCCCCGGCGCCGAAGCCCTCCAGCACGAAGCCGAGCGTCGCCAGCTCCTCCGCCCGCGCCGCCAGCAGCGCCGCCTGGGCCGGTGAGGGGCGCACCAGCGCCGGCTCCAACAGCGCCTGCGGTCCTTCGCCCACGCCGGCCTGCAACGCCTCGAACAGCACCCGCTCGTGCGCCCGGTGCTGGTCCACCAGGTACAGGCCGTCGTCTCCCTCGGCCACGATCAGGCCGTCGCGCGCGGTGGCCAGAAAGCGCAGCCCGGCCGGCAGCTCCTCGGCCGGCGGGCCGCCCCGCCCGTAACCCGCCTCCGGCTCGGCCACCCGCCGCTCGCGCCGGGTACGGGCGAGTGGCAGTCGGTACTGCAAGGACAGGCTGGCGCCGGCGCCGGCCGGCGTGCGTCCGAACGCCGCGGCCACCGCCGCGCGGATCGCCTCCGTCACCGCCTCGTCCTCACGCAGCCGTACCTCGAGCTTGGCGGGGTGGACGTTGGCGTCTACCTGGTCCGGCGGCACCTCCAGGAACAGGACCAGCAGCGGGTGGCGGCCGGCCGGCGCGAAGGGGCGATAGGCGGCCTCCACCGCCGCCGGCAGCGTGCCCACCCGCACCCAGCGCCCGTTGATGAAAGGCAGCACATGCTGGCGGCCACTGTGCCAGGGGCCGCCCGTGCTAACCAGGCCGTGCAGCCGCCCGCCGGTTGGGAGTTCGCCGCGCAGCGGGGCCAGCGACTCCGTCACGCCGGGGCCGTAGAGCGCGGCCAGGACCCGGCGCAGGTCGCCGCTCCCATCGCTGTGGAAGGCCAGCCGGCCGTCGAACACCAGCGTGAAGCTCACGTCCGGCCGGCCGACGGCGTAGCGGCGCACGGTCTCGCCGATGCGCGCCGATTCGATGCGCTGTGCCTTGAGGAACGCCCGCCGCGCCGGCACGTTGCCGAACAGGTCGCGCACCGTGACGGTGGTGCCGGGGGTGCGGGCGCGCGTGCCGCGCTCCAGCACCTGGCCGAAGCGCACCGTCACGCCCGCCCCGGCCGGTGCACCCGGCACGGCGCTGCTCAGCGTCACCTCGCCGATGGCGGCGATGCTGGCCAGCGCCTCCCCCCGGAACCCCAGCGTCGTGAGGCGGCCCAGGTCCTCGAAGCGGGCGATCTTGCTGGTGGCGTGCCGGGCGACCGCCAGCTCGATCTCCTCGGCCGGGATGCCGCACCCGTCGTCCGCCACGCGCAGCAGCTCCAGCCCGCCACCGCGCACCTCCACGCGGATATGGCGGGCGCCGGCATCCAGCGCGTTTTCGATCAGCTCCTTGGCGGCGGCCGCGGGACGGTCGATCACCTCACCGGCGGCGATCCGCTCGGCGACGTCGGGCGGCAGCACGCGGATGGGATGGCGCGATGGCGATGACACGGTCACGGCAACCACTCGCTGGGACGCGCGGGCTCGATGAGGGCCAGTCGTGGCCGGGCGCCGGCCCTGCCGGGGCAGATGCACGCCTCCGGAGCCGCCAGCCGCTGCTGGAGCTCGAAGAGGAAGTTCAGCGCCTGCATGGGCGTGGTGGCGGCCAGGTTGAGAGCGCGCACCTCGGCCAGCAGTCGCTCCAGCCGGGCCGCCGCACACACGGGGCAGCCATCCAGAGATGCGCGCTCGTGTCCCCGTCGCTCGGGCAGAGAGCCGGCGGGAGCGTCGGGTGGTGGGAGCCGCTCCTGCATCCGCTCCATCTCGGCCAGCAGCGCCTCGGCGCGGCGGGTGACGTGCTCGGGCAGGCCGGCCAGGCGCGCCACGTGGATGCCGTAGCTGCGGTCGGCGCCGCCCGGCACCAGCCGCCGCAGGAATACCACCTGTCCGCCTTCCTCCACAGCGGCCATGCTGGCCACGCGCATGGCGGGCAGCCGTTCGGCCAGTGCCGTCAGCTCGTGGAAGTGGGTCGCGAACAACGTGCGCGCCCGGACGCGATCGTGCACGTCCTCCACTACCGCCTGCGCGATGGTGAGACCGTCCAGGGTACCGGTACCGCGCCCGATCTCGTCGAAGATGAGCAGCGAGCGGTCGGTGGCGTGGCGGAGGATGGCCGCCGTCTCCACCATCTCCACGAGGAAGGTGCTGGCGCCGGCGGCCAGGTCGTCCTGGGCACCAATGCGGGTGAAGATGCGGTCCACCACCCCGATGTGCGCCGCCTCCGCCGGCACGAAGCAGCCGGCCTGGGCGAGCAGCACGATCAGCGCCACCTGGCGCAGGTAGGTGGATTTGCCGGCCATGTTCGGGCCGGTGATGAGCATAATCCGGGCCGCGCCCGTCGGCCCGCCTTCTCGGCGCGCGTCCAGCGCCGTGGCGTCTAGGTCGGTGTCGTTGGGCACGAAGGCGCCTGCCTCCAGCGCCAGTTCCACCACCGGATGGCGGCCGGCGCGGATGCGGAGCGTGGTGGACTCGTCCAGCACGGGGCGGGTGTAGCGGCGTGTGACGGCCAGCTCGGCAAAGGTGGCCAGCACGTCCAGCTCGGCCAGAGCGTGCGCCGTGGCAAGCAGGCGGTCTACCTGCGCCCCTACCGCCTCGACCACGCCGGCGAACACCTCGCGGGCGCGCGCCTCGATGCGCTCCTCCGCCCGCAGGATGCGGGCTTCCCACTCCTTGAGTTCCGGTGTGACGAACCGCTCGCCGTTGGCCAGCGTCTGGCGGCGGATGTACCGCTCGGGCACCAGCTTCAGGTTCGGTCGCGTCACCTCGATGTAGTAGCCAAAGACTTTGTTAAAGCCGACCTTGAGCGAGCGGATGCCGGTCTGCTCCCGCTCGCGCCGCTCCATTTCCAGGAGCGTGGCCTGCGCGTTCTCGACCGCGCTCGTGAGCTCGTCCAGCTCGGGGTCGAACCCGCGCCGCACCGGCTGCCCTTCGTCGTCGCTCACGGCCCGCTCAACCAGGCCCACCACCTCCGACGCCGGGTCTACGCGCGCCAGAAGCGCGGCCAGCGCCTGGGCGGGCGCGTCGCCTTCGTCCGGGGGCGCCAGCGCGGCGATGGTGCCGGCCGCGCGCAGGCCGGCGGCCAAGGCCAGGAGGTCGCGCGCCGTGGCCGTACCCTGGCGCGCCCGCCCCGCCAGCCGCTCCAGGTCGCCCGCCGCCTCGAGCGCGGCCAGCAGGGCGGCGCGCCGGTCGTGATCGCGTGCCAGCGCCTCCACCACGTCCAGGCGCCGGTTGATGGCGGCCACATCGCACAGGGGCTGGTTGAGCCAGCGGCGCAGGAGGCGGCCGCCCATGGCGGTGCGGGTGTGGTCCAGCGCGGCCAGCAGCGAACCGGCGCGTTCGCCGGAGCGGGCGGCGCGCGTCAGCTCCAGGTTGCGGCGGGTGTGCGCGTCCAGGGCGATGTAGGCGCCGGTGGTGTAGGTGTGCAGGCCGCGCAACAGGCGGAGGAGGTCGCGATTGGTGCCCTCGACATAAGCCAGGGCGGCCGCTGCGGCGGCGGTGGCCAACGGCAGTCCCTCGCAGCCGAAGGGTTCTAGCGAGGCGGTGGCGAAGTGTCGAAGCAGACGCTCGCGCGCCGGCCCCTCCTGGAACCAGCGTGGCGGGCAGGCGGTGAGCGGACAGCCCGGCTCAACCGGCGGCGGCCGCCCCTCGGGGAAGAGGCATTCGGCGGGGGAGAGGCGCGCCAGCTCGGCGGCCAGCGCCGGTTCATCCCCGGCCGCGAACTCCGTGGCGGCGAACTCGCCGGTGCTGACGTCGACGTAGGCCAGACCCACGCCGTCTCGGGCGGGGCAGAGGGCGACGAGGTAGTTGTTCTCACGGGCGGGGAGCAGGCCCGGCTCGGCCACCGTGCCGGGCGAGAGCACGCGCACCACATCGCGCTCCACCAGTCCGCGCCCGGGCTCGGAGAGTTGCTCGCAGATGGCAACGCGGTGGCCTTTGGCCAGCAGACGGCGCAGGTACGAGCTGAGGGCGTGGTAGGGGATGCCGGCCATGGGCACGCGGTTGCCCTTGCCGAACTCGCGCGAGGTGAGGGTGATGTGCAGGTCGCGCGCCGCGGTGACGGCGTCCTCATCGAACAGTTCGTAGAAGTCGCCCATGCGGTAGAGGAGCAGCGCGTCCGGGTGGCGGCGCTTGAGCTGCAGGTACTGGCGGCGGGCAGGGGTGAGGCGGTCGTCGCTGCGCATGGGAGCGGCCCGCGGGGAGAGGATCAGGATGACAGGTTATGGCAGGAGCGGCCGCAAGGGAAGCCCCGCGTCGGCGCGGGCCTTGACGGACGGATCGGGCGGGGGTATCGTCAGTGCCGACAACCGCAGACGCGATGCGGGAGCTCGGGGAGCCGGGCTGAGAGGGCGGCCGATCCGCCGCCGACCGCCGAACCTGATCTGGGTAATGCCAGCGAAGGAAGCGCGATCGGTCTCGTTGAGGACCGCCCCGGCTCGCTGGCCCGGCCGGGGCGGTTTTCGTGGTGCCGCCGCGCGCTTCCGCAGGAAAGGAGCGCGCCATGGCCGCCATTCTCCTGCACGACGACGAAGTGGGCATCCGGCCGGTGCCGGTTCACCGGCAGGTGCTGGGCCTGTGGGACAACTTCGTCCTGTGGGCCGACTTGGGCATCAGCTTTCTCGTGATGGTGGTAGGCACCTTTTTGGTGCCCGGGCTGGGGCTCACGCAGGCGCTGCTGGCCATCTTAGTGGGCGCCGTGATCGGCAACGTGCTGCTGGGCATCGGCGCGGCGGTGGGGGCCGATGTACGTGTGCCCCAGATGGTGCTGCTCCGCGCGCCGCTGGGCCTGCGCGGCTCCTACCTGCCCACGGCGCTGAACATTCTCCAGTTGCTCGGCTGGGCCACGTTCGAGGTGATCGTGATGGCGCAGGCCGCCGACGTGCTCATGAAGGAGGTGTTCGGCCTGCGCTCGCTCTACCACCTGTGGGTGGCGTTCTTCACCGCGCTCACCCTGGTGCTGGCGCTCTCGGGCCCGATCCGCGTCACGCGCCTGCTCAAGGTCTCGATCGTCTGGCTGGTGCTGCTCTCCACGCTATGGATCACCGGCGCGCTGCTGGTCAATTACGACATTGGCAAGGTCTTGTCCCGACCCGGCGACGGCAGTATGTCGTTCTGGCTGGCCGTGGACCTGGTGGTAGCGCTGCCCATCTCCTGGTTCCCGCTGGTGGCTGATTACAGCCGCTTCGCGCGCGACACCCGCTCCGCCTTTTGGGGCACGGCGGCCGGCTACTTCGTGCCGCAGGTGTGGTTCTACGCCTTGGGCGCGCTGCTGGTGCTGGCGGTGAACGTGGCCTCTGACCCGAACGCGCCCATCTCGCCCATGCTCACGGCCATCGCCGGTCTGACAGCGGGTTGGGCGGCGCTGCTCATCCTCCTTGCCGACGAGACGGACGAGGCGTTCGCCAACGTGTACTCCACCGCCCTGTCCATCGAGAACCTGTTCCCGTGGCTGAGCCATCGCCTGCTGATCGTGGCCATCTGTGCCGTGGTGTTGCTGGCCGGCTGGACCATCCCCCTGGCCCAGTACGAGAGCTTCCTCTTGCTCATCGGCTCGGTGTTTGTGCCCCTGCTCGGCGTGCTGGCCGCCGACTACTACGTCCTGCACGGCCGCCGCTACGCGGTGCAGGAGCTGTACGAGCCGCGTGGGGCCTACTGGTATCGCGGCGGGGTGAACTGGCTGGCGGTGGTGGTGTGGGCAATCGGCGCCGCGCTCTACCTGGCGATCGCCGGCATCCACGTCAAAGGCCTGAACGTGGACGGCCTGGCGCCCCAGCTCGGGGCCACGCTGCCAAGCTTTATCGTGGCGTTCGTGCTGCACGCCGTGCTGGGCCGGCTCGCACTGCGGACCCGGCTTGCCGGGGTGGTGGAGGGATCGTGACATGAGCGATGCGGCGGCGCTGGTGGCGGCGATCCGGCGCGAGATCGCGCCGGTGGAGGAGAAGCTGCTCGGGCACCGGTACTTGCGCGCCCTGGAGGCGGGAGAGCTGCCGCGCGAGGCCCTACGCACCTTTGCCGGCGAGCAGTACTTCATCATCGGCAGCGACCTGCGCAGCGTGGCCCACCTGGTGAGCCGCTTCGGCGGCACGCCGGCACGGGACTATTTCCTGGGCACGCTGGCCGGCGAGCAGGCGGCGTTTTCGGCGCTGCTGGCCTTCGCCCGCGCGCTGGGGATGGATGAGGCGGCGTTGGCCGCCTACGAGCCGCTGCCGGGGGCCCACGCCTACACCTGCTACATGGCCTGGCTGGCGCTGTACGGCTCGGAGGCGGAGGTGGCGGCCGCCTATCTCGTCAACTTCCCCGCCTGGGGCCAGAGCTGCGGTCGCATGAGCCGCGCCCTGCGCGAGCGCTATGGCTTGGCAGAGGCGGACGTGCGCTTCTTCGACCAGTTCGCAGCCGCGCCGCCCACCTTTGAGGCGGACAGCCTGGCGGTGATCGCGCAGGGGCTGGCGCGCGGGGCGGACGAGCGCGCCGTGCGCCGCGCGGCCCGCCTGCTTCAGGCCTACGAGCTGATGTATTGGGATACGCTGTACGCAGCCGTCGGCGGACGCTAGGCGACGGGTGAAACGATGAGCGGGCGGTTTACCGATCACCTGCGGGCGCTGGCCGAGCCGGTGTGGCGGGCGCAGCACGAGCACCCGTTCGTGCGCGGCATCGGCGACGGCACGCTCGACCTGGAGAAGTTCAAGCACTGGGTGCGGCAGGACTACCGGTTCCTGATCGAGTACTGCCGCCTGTTCGGGCTGGCCGCCGCACGCGCGCCGGACCTGGCCACCCTCACCCGCTTCGCCGACCTGCTTCAGGCCACGGCGCGCACGGAGATGGAGCTGCACCGCTCCTACGCGCGCGAGTTCGGCATCACGCCCGAGGAGCTGGAGCGGGAGGAGATGGCGCCCGCCACGCGCGCCTACACCGATTTCCTCCTGCGCGTGGCCGCCACCGGCGATTTCGTCGAGCTGGCGGCGGCGCTGCTGCCGTGCATGTGGGGGTTCAGCGAGATCGGGTGCGCGCTCAAGGCACGTGGCCTGCCCCCAGAGCCGCGCTACGCGAAGTGGGTGGAGATGTACGCCGACCCGGAGTTCGCCGCCCTAGCCGAGTGGTGCCGGGAGCTGGTGGACCGCCTGGCGGCGGGCGCCCCGCCGGATGTGCACCGGCGCATGGAACAGGCATTCCTCACCTCCAGCCGGTATGAGCTGGCCTTCTGGCAGATGGCGTGGGAGCAGGAGCGCTGGCCGGTGTGACGCCCGGCACGCACCCCTCACCCCGGCCTTCGGTCACCCCTTTCCCGCGTGCCGGAGAGGGGCCCGGGGTGAGGGCCATCACCCCCGCTCTATCCCGGGCCGCGCGCCGGGCGTGGTAGAATGCGGCGGCTGGACCGCCCGCCGGGGTGGCCCGGCACGCAACATGGGGCCTTTGCCCGTTTGGGGAGCGCGTATGACCACGATCCGGTACACCGCCGCGGAGCTGATCGACTTCACCGCACGGGTGTTCACCCACCTCGGCGTCGAGCCGGCCGACGCCCGTCTGGCCGCCGAGATCCTGATCGAGGCCGACCTGATGGGCATCGACTCGCACGGCATCGCGCACCTGCCCTCGCACGGTTCCTACGCGCCGGCCCTCAAAGAAGGGCGCGTCAACCCTCGCCCCACCATCCGCGTGGTGCGCGAGACGCCCGCCACGGCCTTGATCGACGGCGACCGCGGCCTCGGCCTGATCACCGGCTACCGGGCCATGCGCCTGGCCATCGAGAAGGCCCGGGCGGTGGGCATGGGCAGCGTGGCGGTCTTCAACAGCCGTCACTTCGGCGCCGCCGGCTACTATGCCCTCATGGCCGTGCCGGAGAACATGATCGGTCTGGCCATGACCAACGCCGGGCCGTGGTTCGTGCCCACGCGCGCCAAAAAGAAGATGATCGGCACCAACCCCATCGCCGTGGCCGCCCCGGCCGGCAGCGAGCAGCCCTTCCTCATGGACCTGGCCACCAGCACCGTCGCTATGGGCAAGCTGGAGATCGCCCTGCGCGAGGGCAAACCGATCCCACCCGGCTGGGCCCTGGACGGCGAGGGACGGCCCACCACCGACATCGCCACCGTCTACCGCGAGGGCGGGCTCACGCCCCTCGGCTCGCGCGAAGAGACCAGTTCCTACAAGGGCTACTGCCTGGGGGTGATGGTGGACGTCTTCACCGGTGTGCTCTCCGGTGCCGGGTACAGCATGGCCCTGGGCCAGTACGGCGGCGGCGTGGGCCACTTCTTCGCCGCGTGGCGCATCGACGCCTTCCGGCCCGTGGAGGAGTTCAAGGCGATGATGGACGCCATGCAGCGCACCTTCCGCACGGCAGAGCCGGCGGACCCGGCCAGGCCGGTGCTCCTCCCAGGCCAGCGGGAGTTCGAGACGCGCGCCGAGCGGGTCGCTCACGGCATCCCCCTGCACGTCTCCGTGGTCAAGACCTTGGACGACCTGGCCGACAGCCTCGGCCTGCCCCGCGCTCGCCCCATGGAGGCCGCCCTGGCCCCTGCTGACCAGTGCTGAGCGATGCGTGCTGAGCGCGGTGTAGGGGAGCTGCCGACCACTCATCGCTCAGCACGCAACACTCGTGAGGGCTGGGGATGAGGGAGGGATGGATGGCATGGCCGAGCCGCCACCGCCGCCGTTTACCGTGGAGCTGAGCGAGCAGGCGCAAGATGACCTGGCCCGCCGGCCGGAGCTGGCCCCGGCGGTGAACGCCGTGGTGCTGCGCGCCGCGCGGCCGTTGCGCGAGCACCTGGATATGGGCGAGGAGATCGTGTTGGACGTCCATGGCCGGCGCGAGGCGCTCACGGTGCGGCTGAGCCTGTGGCCGCCAGACCGGGTGCGGGTGGAGGGGCTGGCGCCGGGGACGCCGGTGCCGGAAGGCGCCCTGGTCGTGTAGCGCGGCGCGGCCGTGTCAGCCGGCGTCGATCAGCGCCAGCACGTCGGCCGGGGCGGCAGGCCGACCGGCCGGGGTGCCGGCCACCTGCACCGTAAGGCGCGGCTGCAGGGGCTGCGGTCCCACCCGGCAGGGCGCGGCCAGCAATCGTTCCAGCCGCGCGGCGGTGCGGGCGGCGCCGTACCGGTCCGTGGCCGGCAACAGCAGTGCCAGGCGATCGGCCGCCAACCGGGCGACGCTGTCGGAGCGGCGCGCCCGCGCCCACAGCCGGTCCACCAGCTCGCCCAGCACGGCGTCCAGCAGCGGACCGGGCGGCGGCCACTGGACCTCAACAACGACGATGGCGATGCCGTGGCCGAGCCGCGCGCTCAGCGCGGCCGCCTCCTCTATCCGCAAGATGAACGCCTCCCGGCTCAAGGCGCCGGTGGCCGGGTCGAGCAGCGGTGGATTGCCGTCACCGTCCCGTAGTGCCCGCCGCAGCGCGTCCTGGTTCATGACCATCTTCCCCCGGCCTCTGCACGGGCCATAGCCGTGGCCCCCTTGAGGTATCGATGCGGGGACGCCGAGCCATAGCCCATCTGCCCCCCTCTCTGTCGCGCCGCGTACGGACCTACCGCCATCGGCGTGCCTGTGCCAGACTGGCAGGGTAAACGGATGCGGAGGGCGGCGGGTGAGGCAGAACGGCGATGGCGGCGCGAGGCGGGAGCTAGTGCTCGTGCACAGCTCGGACCTCCATCTCGGCGCCGCCCCGCACGGGCCAGAGCTGGCCGCGCTGCCGCGCGTGCTGGCGGCGGCCCGCACCGTGGGCGCCGACCTGCTCCTTCTGGCCGGCGACATCTTCGACCACAACCGCGTGCCGCTTCGCCTGCTGGACGCCGTCGCCCGCGCCCTGGCCGATGCCGCCATCCCGGTGGTGATCCTGCCCGGCAACCACGATTGTCTGGCTCCCGGCTCCGTGTACCGGCGGGGTGGCCTCAGCGACCCGCCCAACGTGCACGTCTTTGGCGTTACCCACGACGAGGTGGTGGTGTTGCCGGAACTGGACCTGGAGATCTGGGGGCGGCCGCACCACGACTACGCTGATATGTCCCCGCTGGCCGACGCCCGCCCGCGCAGCCGACCGGGGCGGCGCCACGTGACCACGGCGCACGGTCACTGGGTCTCCGGCCCGCACGACCATCACCGCTCCTGGCTTATTCACCCGGAGGAGCTGCGTGCCCTGGACACGGACTACGTCGCCCTCGGCCACTGGGAGCGGGCGGTGCGGGTGGGTGACGGCGCGGTGCCGGCCTACTACTGCGGCTCGCCGGAGCTGGCGCGCTCGGTGAACGTGGTCCGCTTTACGGCCACGGGCGCGGTCGTGGTGGAGCGCCATCCGCTGGCGGCCGACGCCGGGTAACGACACCTGCAACAGGAACTTCATCTCGCTGAAACACTGCTGAAACGCGCGCTTGCCACCATGCCCTCGACGGGCGGCTGCCGACGCTGCGGCCGCCGCGCGCGTATGGGGAGGTGGCACGATGGACACGGGCGACACGGCATGGGTGCTGGCCGGCGCGGCGCTGGTGCTGTTCATGACGCCGGGCCTGGCGTTGTTTTACGGCGGCATGGTGAGGTCCAAAAACGTCCTCAACATGCTGATGAAGAACTTCTTCACCATCTCGATCGTCACGCTGATCTGGGTGCTGGTTGGTTTTACGCTGGCCTTTGGCCCCGATGCCGGCGGCGGGCTGATCGGCAAGCTGAGCTACATCGGTCTGAAGGACATCACGGGTGAGAACCCGTGGCCGGGTACGAAGGTGCCCGACGCGGCCTTCATGGCCTTCCAGCTCATGTTCGCCATCATCACCCCCGCCCTGATCACCGGCGCCGTGGCCGAGCGGATGAAATTCTCGGCCTGGGTGGTGTTCTGCACCCTGTGGTCGCTGATCGTGTACTCCCTCGTCGCCCACTGGGCGTTTGCTTCGGACGGCTGGATCTACAAGATGGGCGCCCGCGACTTCGCCGGCGGGCTGGTGGTGCACATCAACGCCGGCATCGCCGCCCTGGCCTGCGTCCTGGTCCTGGGTCCACGCAAGGGCTTCGGCCGCGAACTGTTCCGGCCGCACTCCCTTCCGCTCACGCTGATCGGCACCGGCATCCTCTGGTTCGGCTGGTTCGGCTTCAACGCCGGCTCGGCGCTCACCGCCGGCCGCCTGGCGGCCAGCGCCTTTGTGGCCACGCACGTGGCCGCCGCGATGGCCGCGCTTGGCTGGGTGGCGGCTGAGTGGATCAAAACGGGCAAGCCCACCACCCTGGGCGCGGCCTCCGGCGCGGTGGCCGGGCTCGTTGCCATCACCCCGTGCGCCGGCTTCGTCGGCCCGCTGGCGGCGATCGTGATCGGCATCGCCGCCGGGGTGATCTGCTTCCTGGCCGTCAGCCTCAAGTTCAAGCTGCGCTACGACGACTCGCTCGATGTGGTGGGTGTACACCTGGTGGGCGGCATTGTCGGCTCGCTGCTCTTGGGCGTGTTCGCCCAACGCTCCATCAACCCGGAAGGCCTAGGCGACGCGCAGGGGCTCATCTATGGCGATGTGGCCTTCTTCGGGAAGCAGGTGGTGGCCGTGGTGGCCGTGCTCGTCTTTGGCTTCGTGGTGAGCTTCGTCCTCGCCAAGCTGGTCGATGTGGTGGTCGGCCTGCGCGCCACCGAGGAGCAGGAGCGCACGGGGCTGGATATCTCCCTGCACGAGGAGCAGGCATACACACTCTCTGAAGTGGCGTGATACGGTCCAGAGAGCTGGACGGTGGGCAGGCCCCGGCGCCCGCCGGCGCCCCGCCTCCGCTACAAGCCGCACAGCGGGGCCCCGGGTGCGGGCTCCTTCACAGAAGGGGTGACGTGTGAAGCTGGTCATTGCCTTTATCAAGCCCTTCAAGCTCGAAGACGTGAAGACGGCGCTCAAGGGGGTGGGCGTCACCGGCCTGTCGGTGAGCGACGTCCGCGGCTTCGGCCGCCAGGCCGGCCACACCGAGGTCTACCGTGGCGCCGAGTACGAGGTGGACTTCGTCCCCAAGACGCGGATCGACGTCCTGGTGGACGACCCCATGGTCAACGACGTGGTAGCGGCCATCGAGAAGTCGGCGCGCACCGGCACCATCGGCGACGGCAAGATCGCCGTCTTGCCGGTGGAGGAGGTGGTGCGCATCCGCACCGGCGAGCGGGGACGGGATGCCCTCTAGCGATGCGACGCGCGGCGCCCTGTCGCCTCAGCGGGCGGAGGGGGCCACCGAGGTCCTCGGCAAGCCGGGGCTGGCGGACTTCACCGCCCTGCGCGCCCGGCTGGCGCAGCGGCGCCTGGGCGACGGTGGCCCAGACGTCTGCCGGGCCTTGACCGAGACGCTGGACCGCTGCCTGGTCGCTCTCCTGCCGCCCGATGCGGGCAGGCAGCTGGCGATTGTGGCCGTTGGCGGTTACGGCCGCGGTGAGTTGTGCCTGCACTCCGACGTGGACGTGATGCTGTTGCACGGCGGTCGCCTGCCACCGGGGGCGGTGGAGGCGGTGCTGTACCCCCTGTGGGATGCCCGCCTCACCGTCGGCCACGCCGTGCGCTCGGTAAAAGAGGCACTGACGGCCGCGCGGGAGCGTGCGGAGACGGCCACCGCTCTGCTCGACGCCCGCCTGGTGGCCGGGGACGCCGCCCTGGTGGCGGAGCTCCGTGAGGGGCTGGGCCGCCTGCTGCGGCGCGGCCGGCTGGACCTTGCCGGCTTCCTCCTGGCCGCCGAGCGCGAGCGCCGCGCCCGCGAGCCCGACCAGCTTCAGGAGGCCAACCTTAAGGATGGGCGGGGCGGCCTGCGTGCCCTCCAAGCCCTGTACTGGCAACGGCTGGCGCGGACGCTGACCGGCGTCGGCGCCGAGCCGCCGGCCCCCGTGGAGGACGAGGCGCGGGCCACGCTCCTGGCCGTGCGCAACGCCCTGCACGCGGTGGCCGGGCGGCGCTTCGACGTGTACGCGTTCGACCTGCGCGCCCCCGCCGCCGGCTGGCTGGGGCTGGACGTGCACGCCGCCGGTCGGCGCCTGTACACCGCCATGCGCATCGTGGACCGCCTGGTGGGCGAACACTGGGGTGAGGCGCTGGCCGGCCCGCGGCAGCGTCGGGGGGCGCCTTCGGGCGGGGGACCGGTCGGCGGGCGGTTGGGTCAGGGTGATGGCGGGATGCGATCTCCCTCCACCTCTCCGTCCCCGCCGCTCTCCCTCGTGCGTGGTGTGATCCTCCGCCGGCGCACCACCCAGACCATCGCGGCCCCGGATGGTGGCACCACCTCGCCGCTGGTGCTGGCCGCAGGGGCGCTGGCCCGTCCCGCCGACCGAAGGGTGTTCACGGCGGAGGAGGCGGAACTTATTCGCTCGGCCGGTGGGCCGGCGTGGGACCGCGCGGATCGGGCGGCGCTGCTCCGTCTCCTGGCCGCCGGCCGGCGTGGATGGGAGGTGTTCACCGCCCTGGACGAGTTGGGCTGGGTGGCGCGTGCCCTGCCGGAGTGGCGTCACACCGTGGCCGCCCCGCAGCACGTTCCCTTCCACCTCCACCCCCTCGACGTGCACCTGTGGCGGACCGTGCAGGAGCTCCTGGCCATCAGTCGGCCGGAGAGCGGCGAGCCGTGGTGCCACGACGTGGCGCGCGAGCTGAAGACGCTGGATGATGCCCTACTGGCGGCGCTCCTGCACGACATCGGCAAGGGCTGGCCCGGCGACCACGCCGTGGTGGGCGCGGAGGCGGCGGCCGCCTTCTGCCGCCGCGCCCGCTTCGGCCCGGCGCTGACCGGCGCCGTCACCCGCGCCGTGCGTCACCACCTGCTGCTGCCCACCGTGGCCACCCGTCGCGATATCGACGACCCGCGGGTGGTAACGCACGTGGCCGACCAGGCCGGTGACCCGCGCACCCTCCGCATTCTCTTCCTGCTGGCCGTAGCCGACGCGCGCGCCACCGGTCCAGCGGTGTGGACGCCGTGGAAGGCGTCGCTGGTGCGGGCGCTGTTCGCCCGCGCCGCCGATGAGCTGGCGCGCCGTGCCTCGGCCGAAAAGCGTTCCCCGCTGGCCGAGCGGCTGTTGCGGGAGCTGGAGCGGGCGGCGGCGGGGCGGTTCGAGCCGGGGCTGGTGCGTGAGCACGTGCAGGCCATGCCGCCCAGCTATCTTCCCTCCTTTGAGCCACAGGATGTGCTGCGCCACCTGGAGGCCATGACGCCGCCACCGGAACCAGGCGGCGTGCGCGTGGACGTGCGGCCGGGCGCCGCTGCCACCAACGTGGTGGTGGTGGCGCACGATCGGCCCGGTCTGCTGGCGGTGCTCTCCGGCGTGTTCGCCCTGCACAACGTCTCCGTGCTGGACGGCCGCTTCTTCACCCGTGCGGACGGCGTCGTGTTGGACTCGTTCCACGTGGGGGACGCGTTGGGCGGGGCGATCGACGAGCAGCGCTGGGCGCGCGTGCGCGCGGACATGGCGCGGGCCGTGCGCGGCGAGCTGCCGCTCGAGGATCTGCTGCGCGAGAAGGCCCGCGCCTACCGCCGCCCAGGCGGTGACGGGCGGGTGGAGGTGCTGGTGGACACGGCCGCCTCGGAGGGGTTCACCGTCGTCGAGGTCCACTGCGCGGACCGGGTGGGTCTCCTGCATGACATCGCCCGGGCCCTGTTCGAGCTGGGGCTCGACATCCGTCTGGCCAAGGTAGACACCCAGGGGCGGGACGTGGTGGACACGTTCTACGTGCGCAGCCTGGACGGCGAGCCGGTGCGCGACCCGGTTCGCCTGGAGACGATCCGAAAGGGGCTGACGCTGCGGCTTGCCGCGCGCCCCCTGCCCTGACCCGCGCGCCGGGGCGCGCGATGCACTGGGGTGCCCTAGCGGTGCGGGCGGCGCGAGGTGGGCTTCTCGCCGAACGCCGCGCCCGCCACCGCGGAGCGGTGGGCGTACGGCTTCCGGCTGGCACCGGTGAGCAGGGCGAGCAGGTGCAACCCCGCCACCGTGATGATCGCGCTCAGGCCCATGAGGGCGAGCGTGAGGCGGATGCCGATGGCGTCGGCCACGACGCCGAGGGGCAGCGACACAATGCCGAACAGGCTCCAGCCGATGCCCAGCAGGGCCTGTACCCGACCGTAGTACCGCGGCTCGGTGAGCGTCATCGCCAGAGCGTTGTTCAGCGATTGAAAGGCGCTGGCGAAGGCGCCGACCAGCAGGATGGCGAGCAAGGCCAGTTCGAAGCGAGGCGTGACGCCAAAGGCGATGAGCGCGGCACCGAAGGCCATGCCGGAGAGGGCCTGCACGTGCCAGACATGGCGGTGACCGGTCAACCCGGCGACGACGAGCGTCGCCCCCAGGGCACCGATGGCAGCCGCCGAGGAGAGCGCGCCCAGCGCCACCGCACCGCGCCGGAACTCGCTTTTGGCCACGGAGGCGAGAAAGCCCTGATAGGGAAAGGCCAGCGAGACCACGCAGAACGACATTAGCAGCAGAATCCCGATCGGCCGGTCGTGGACGACGTACCGCAGCCCGTCCAGCGTGTCCTGCAGCGGTGAGCGCCGGTCGGCACCCGGCTGCGGGAGGCCGGGCGGCAGGCGCCCCATGGTGGCAACCGCCACGAGAAAGCCGAACGTGGTGAGGGCGTACACCCCCGCCATACCGACCAGCGGCGTGGCGATTAGCGCCCCGGCCAGCGCCGGCCCGAAGACGCGGGTGCCGTTCATATTGGCCTGTTGCAGCACGATGGCGTTGCCCATCAGATGCCCGGGTACGAGGTCACCGATGAACGCCTGCCGCGCCGGACCGATGAAGGAAAAGGCCACACCGGTAACCACGGCCGTGGCCAGGAGCATCCAGTAGGCGATGTGGTCGGTGGCGATGGCGATGGCCATCAGGCCGGAGGTGGTGGCGAGCACCGCCTGCCAGACCATGAGCACGTTGCGCTTGGGCAGCCGATCCGCCACCACGCCTCCCCAGAGGGAGAGCAGCAGTTGGGGCACGCCGAACGCGATCATCACGCCGCCCAGCGCGGTGTTCCGGCCGGTGAGCTCGTAGGCGAGGTACCCGCGGGCCACCACCTGCATCTGCATCCCCAGGAAGGAGAACAGCGTCCCCCACCAGAGGATGCGATAGCCGGGCTCCCCCAGCGCGGCAAAGGTGCGCTGCAGCCCGGACGGGAGGCGCTCGTCACGCGCATCGGTGGCACGCGCGGGCGGCATGGTGGCCCCAGGCGGTGACAGGTGGTGGAAGGAGCATAGCAGCCCGAGCGTGTTCGCGGAGGGGGTGGCGCGGGCGCTTGACCGCCGCTGGGCGAGGGGGCTATGGTGCCCTCATTCCAGCGTTTGGACCGAGGAAGGCACGATGCCGGGGAGAGGTGCGGCGCGGGCGCGCTTCCTGGTCGCCGCGGCGCTGGGGTTGGTCGTGGCCCTTAGCGGAGCGGCCCACCGCCCGTGGTCATGGCCGGTGCACGCGCAAGCGGCTGTGTCGCTGGCGCCGGGCTGCACGAACGTGGCCCTGGCCGAAGCGGCCGGCACGCCGCTTCGGGAGGTGGCGACGCGGATCAGCCCGGCTGGCGCTTTGCTCGGCATCTTCATCTATGTGGGAGAAGGCCGTTTCCGGGCTTTCTCCCCGTCGGGCGCCGACGGGGTTAACGACTACCTCACCGTTACCGCGCCGTTCGAGCCGGTGTTCATCTGCATGCGTGAGCCCGGCACCTATCACCCCTGGATAGAACCGATGCCGCCGGTCACGGTGACCCCGGCCACGCCGCCGGTGGTTGTGCCCCCCGGTGTGCTCCTGGCGCCCGCCGTGGTACGGCGGGGCGAGACGGTCGAGGCACAGATCGGCACGCTGCCAGGCTATGTCTGCACGGGCGGGGTGAACGTGCCCAGCGGTGGCACCTTCCGGTTCATCCCCGTGGCGGTGGCGGCGGCGCCTTCGGGGATCGCCGTCATCCACTTTGACGTCCTGCCGAGCGACACACCCGGCTTCGGCCTGTTGTCCGTGCGCTGCGCCGACGGCCAGTTCCTCCGCGTGGAATTTCGCGTGGTGTGACCGTTCCGGGCCGAAACAGATCATCGCGCGCTTCCACGCTCTGCTCGCGGCGCCGCCACGCGCGGCGGCACCCCATACGTGGGTCCGAGCGCCCTCTGGTGCCGTCCCACCGGTATCGGTGGGGACCGAGCAAGAGGACCGGATCGGTGTGGGCGAGCTGGCGGTGAGCCATATCACCGGCACGGACGTGCCCACCGGTGAGTCTCTGGCATCCCGCCGATAGGGCGGCAGGGGTCGATGAGCGGCGTCGTCGGCCACCGCGTGCCAGAGGGCCGCATCGGGGAGCGCCGGCGTGGATCGACGCGCTCGGCCTGTTCCAGCAACCGGGCACCGCGCCGGCGCCTGGCGTCGCGGTCGGCTAGGGCGCGGGCAGCCTCGGCGGGGCGGGGACGGGGACGGAGGCTACATGCCGATGCCGGTGAGGCCCTGGATTTCGCGCGTCAGCCAGATCTCGCCCAGGTGCTGATTGCCGTGGGCGATGACGGTCTGACCAATGGCCTGGAGCACCGGGATCTCGCCGAACGGGTTCACCTTGGTGATCCGGCTGAGCTCCTCGGGTGTGATCGAGTCCAGGTAGCGGTCGGTGGCGGCCCAGACGGCACGGGCGTAGTCAAGGAACGCCGCGATGGAGGGCAGACGCAGGGCGTGGGCCTCTTGTGGGGGCATGCCCGTACCCTGCGCTGCCTTGGGCAAGCCCCATGCGGCGTCAAGGCCACGCTCCACCCAGACGGTGGGTCGGCGCTGGAGCGCGAAGTTGATCACGTTATCCTCCGTTCGCACCCAGTGCCAGGCGGTGAACGCGATGTGGTTGGTGTTAGCGCTGGGCCGGAAGTAGAACTGCGCCTCGGTCAGGTCGCCGAGCACCTGCTCGTACTGCCGATGCAAGAGCCCGATGAAGTGCCGCAGGTAGGCTTGCACGTCCATGTCTCGCTCCTCGACCCCGGCCTGCCAGAGCGCCGTCCGGTCCCCCTGATCCTACCGGCCAGCGCGTGCTGGGGCGAGGGGCGCGGACACCGGCTCACGCTGCCGTAACGGTGTCCGGGTTCGTCTCTAGGATGGCCCGACCGCCGCAGTGGGAGCACACCAGCCGTCCCCGACTAAGCCGAGGCACCGCCCCGCCGGTGCCGGCCCGCACCAGGCGAAGCTGGCCGTTTCGGCTCTCGACGATGCCCAGGAAACGGCCGCAGATCAAGCAAGTGACGTCAGAGCGCATCGCGGTCATGGTCTGTTCCCTCCTTACTCCGCCCGGCGCCGCCTCCGTGGTCCTGCCGGCAGTCTGCTCCGCCCCGGCCTGCCAAGGCTACGACCGGCGGACCGCGCTTGGCCGGGCATCGGGACGGAGCGGCGCCGGTCCCTTGGGACGGGGCGCGGCTCCTACGGTAGGTCGGGAGGGAGGCGACGCGCTGTATCCCAAATGACATTTGGGGGTGAGGAACAAAAACCATCAGTGCGCCATCAGTGGGCGGTGGCCAACACCTCGCGCAGGGCGGCGAGCGCCTCTTCCTCACGCGCCAGCGCCTCGCGCAGGGTGGCGGCGGCGCTCAAACGGGTGGCCGGGTTGTCCGGATTGCCGCCACCGGGGAAAGGAAACAGCGTCACCAGGCGGGAAAGGGCCAGCACCTCCGCGTCGTAGGCGGCGGCGGCGCGACGCAGCGCGGGCGCGGCCTCCGGGAGCAGGCGGGTGGCGTCTGCGCGCAGGAAGGCGGCGGCGTCGCGCCGGGCCGCCTGGAGCAGGTGCGCCAGGAGCGTGTTGCCGGCGGACGAGAGCGACGCGCCGTGCGCGAACACCTCCTGCCAGCGTCGGTAGGCCACAAGGCCGTGCACGGCGCCGGTCGGATCGCCCGGCTCGCCTTCGTCCGCATAGGTGACGGCGTAACGCAGGGCCGCCAGCACGGCGTGGCGGGGATCGCTGCGGGTTCGGTCGCCGAGAAACACGGCCAGCACCGGGTCGGCGCGTTCCGGAACCGGCCAGCGATCGAGCGGCAGGGCCTCGCCGTACTGCGCGCTCAGCAGCGAGGCGACGAACCACAGGCCGGCGCGATCGTCGTAGCCCTTCACCAGGCCGAAGCGGGGCAGATGCAGGCCGTAGACGGCCACGGGCAGGCCGCGATCGATGCTCTTGCGCACACGGCCGATCACCTCCGCGCGCCGCTTGACGTACTCGTGCCGGTCGGGCGGGGCGGCGACGATCTCGATCTTCCGGCCGAGGTTGCGGAGGAGACCGGCGATGCGCTTCGGGTCAAAGGCCGCCTCTACCGGGCCGGCCGCGGCCACGCCATCGGTCGTTGGCAGCGCCAGGCGAAAGGCGTACCCGGAGACCCCCATCACCCACGGGCGGGTGACGGGCTCGCCCAGGAAGCGTAGCGCCCCTTCCAGGGCGCCGGCCAGGGAGGTCCAGTTATCGGCCGGCTCAGCACCGGCCAGGATCGCGCGGGCCATCGATCGGAATTGTAGCGGCCGTGCGTTCCGGCGCGGGCGGGTGCACGCGGAGGGCCACCGCCGCGGCGCGTTGTGCTAAACTATAGACAGAAGGCGGCCCTTCCCGCGTGGGGAACGGGCCGCGTTGATATGTACGCTGATCCAGGCGCCGTTGTGGGGCGCCTGGACCTCGCAGAGCGACGTAGAGGTTCAGACGATATGGCAACAGAGCGCTCCGAGCGCCCGGACGGCGCCGTCCCGATGTGGCAGGTGGATACGCTCGCCAACGGCATGCGCGTTGTGACCACCCCCGTGCCGACCGCCCAATCGGTCAGCGTGAACGTGTTCATCGGCGTCGGCTCGCGCGGTGAGGAGCGCCGGGTGAACGGCATCTCCCACTTCATGGAGCACATGCTGTTCAAGGGCACGGAGAGGCGACCGGACGCCATCCAGATCGCGGAGGCGATCGAGGGCGCAGGCGGCTCCCTCAACGCGTATACCGCCAAGGAGCTGACCTGCTACTGGAACCACGTCCCCTATGACCACCTGCCGGTGGCGATGGACGTGCTAGCCGATATGCTCCTCCACTCCAAGATCGAGCCCCAGGAGATCGAACGCGAGCGGGCGGTGGTGCAGCAGGAGATCCGCCGCTCGCACGACCAGCCGGGGGCGTGGGTAGGAGAGTTGCTGTCGCGCGCCGTGTTCGGGGACCAGCCCATCGGCTGGAGCATCGCCGGCACGGTCGAGATCATCGACGCCATCCAGCGGCAGGACTTCCTGGACCACCTGGAGCGGTGGTACACGCCCCAGAACGCCGTTCTGTCCGTGGCCGGCAACGTTACCCATGAGCAGGTGATGGAGCTGGCCCACCAGTGCTTTGCCCACTGGGAGGGTGGGCCGGCGCCGCGCTTCCTGCCCGCGCGGCCGGAGCTGGGCAACCCGCGCGTGGTGGTGGAGCGGCGGGACATCGCCCAGTGCAATGTGGCCATCGGCTTGCGCGCCGTCAGCCGCACCGACCCGGACCGCTTCGCGCTCACCATCCTCAACAACGTCCTCGGGCGCGGCATGAGCAGCCGCCTCTTCAAAGAGGTGCGCGAGCGGCGTGGCCTGGCCTACTCGGTGGGCTCCTCGGTCTCGCGGCACGCAGATACAGGCGTGCTGTCCATCTCCGCCGGTGTCACCCCGGACAAGCTGCACGAGGCGGTGACAGTGATCCTGGGCGAACTGCGACGCCTGGCCGAGGAGCCGGTGGGCGAGGAGGAGCTGGCCAAGGCACGCGACTACGCGGCCGGCAGCTTCCGCCTGGGACTGGAGAGCACGATGTCCCTGGGCCAGCGCGCCGGCGAGGCGCTCCTCACCCTGGGCGAGATCGAGCCGGTGGAGGAGGTGGTGGTCAGGCTCCGCGCCGTCAGCGCGGAGGACGTGCAGCGTGTGGCGCGCCGCCTGTTCCACAGCGCGAACCTGGCGATGGCGGTTGTCGGTCCGGCCGGTGACCCGGAAGAGCTGGACCGCCTGCTGGTGATCTGAACGGCGCCCCCGGCTCGCTCGCGGACATATGTGAAGCGGTGACCATATCCAGCCCCGCCTCTGGACATGGCCACCGCTTCGACGCCTTTAGTATGCCAGAGCACGGCGCCCGTGTGGGCATGGAAAGCTAACACTTTTGTTGCAAATACAGGCCGGGCGCTCCTTAATCGCGCCTTAACACTGCGCGCCGCGGGTGGCGGTATGGTGAGAACGGAGGCGCGGGCGCGCCTCCAGACCCCGCGGGAGCGTGCACGATGCTGAAGAGCAAGATGAGCCGGCTGCTGGCGGCCGGGGCCGCCCTGCTGGTAGGCGCCGGCCTGATGGTGGGCGTGGTGAGCAGCCGTGCCAGCGCTCAGACCCCTGCCCCCTCACCGACGGCTACCCCAGGACCCGGCAAGCAGCAGGCGCAGCAGCGCCTGGATGAGTTTCTCAACCGCTTGGCGCAGAACCTGGGCGTCACGCCGGACCGGCTGCGTGATGCCCTGCGCCAGACCGCCATCCAGGAGGTAGACGCGGCGCAGGCGGCCGGCCGCCTCACCCCGGACCAGGCGCAGCGCCTGAAGGATGCCATCAACCAGGGCAAGCTTCCGTTCCTCGGTCTGCACGGCCCGCTCTTTGGCCCTGGCAAGGGTGCGGGCCATCTCAGGCCGGGCATGTTGGCCTCCCTGGACCAGCTCGCCCAGTTCCTGGGCATCAGCCGCGACCAGCTCCGGCAGGAGCTACGCGACAAGAGCCTGGCCGAGGTGGCGCAGGCGCACGGCAAGACGGCCGATGAGCTCAAGCAGTTCATCCTGGATAACGCCCGTCAGCGGTTGAGCCAGGCCGTGCAGCAAGGACGCATCACCCAGCAGCAGGCCGATAACGCCCTGAACAAGCTGCAGCAGCGGCTGGATGACCTGATCAACCGCAAGCCGGGTGAGCACGGGCTGGGCGCGCGGATGCGTATGGGCCGCTGATCCGGTCAGGTGTGCTCCTGGCGCGGGACGATGGGCGGCACGGCTCCGCCTATCGTCCCGCGGTGTTCTGCCTCCACCGCTGCCTTGTGGTGGGTGAAGGCCCTGAGTAAGAGGTGTACCATTGACCCAGAGCATGACACAGCCTGCGTCCGATGCCGCGTCCCCGCCCCCGCTCATCCTGGTGGCGGATGATGATCCGCACATCGTTCGCCTGGTGGAGCTCTACCTCACCAAGGCCGGCTATCGGGTGGCCGCCGCCGAGGACGGCGACGAGACGCTGCGCAAGGTGCGTGACCTGCGCCCAGACCTCCTGGTGCTGGATATCATGATGCCCGGCCCTGATGGGTTGGAGATCACCCGCTCCCTACGTCGCTCCTCCGAGCTGCCGATCATCATGCTCACCGCCCGTACCAGCGATGTGGACCGCATCGCCGGGCTGCAGTTCGGCGCCGACGACTACGTCACCAAGCCGTTCAACCCCCTGGAGCTGGTGGCGCGGGTGCAGGCTGTGCTGCGTCGCGTCCGCACCGGCGGGCCCGCAAACCCGCCGGTCCAGGCCCGGATCACCGCCGGCAGCCTGGTGATCGATCTGAACGAGCGCACCGCTACCCTGAGCGGTACGCCGCTGCACCTGCGACCGAAGGAGTTCGACCTGCTCGCCACCTTCGCCCGGTTTCCCGGCTACGCCCTGGACCGCGATCGGCTGCTGGACCTGGTGTGGGGGACGGGCTATTACGGCGATCAACGCACCGTGGATGTGCACGTCGCCTGGCTGCGGGAGAAGTTGGCCGGCAGCGATGTGAAGATCGAAACCGTCTGGGGGATCGGCTACAAGCTGGTGGTGCCGGACGCCGCCCCCTGAGCCCATGTATCGGTTCCGGCACCCGGACCCGCCCATGTCCCTACGTACGAAGCTTTTTCTCTCCTACGCCGCTATCAGCCTGCTGGCCCTGCTGTTGGCCGGCGTGGCCCTGGTCGCCCTGCGTTGGCGTGAGCAGCAGCAGGCGGCGCTGGACCGGCTGGCCGTGGCGGCGCCCCAGATCACGCTGGACGTCTTTCGCCTGCAACGGCAGGGTGCCTCGCCCGAAGCGATCGGTGAGTACATCCGTGAGGAGGCCCGGCGCCAGGGCGTGCGGATCCTGATGGTGGACCGCAACGGCGTCGTCACTCAGGACAGCGACGAGAGCCTGCGCGGGAAGACGTTGAACTTGCCGCTGGAGACGTCCGGGCCATCCAAGTTCGGCTACCGCGCCTGGCGCGGGCAAGAGCCGGAGCAGGACGGTTTTATCTTCTTGGCGCCGGCTCTCACCCTGATGGAGCGACGCGCCGGTCCCGCCCGCGTCCTGCCGCCCGGCGATACCGTGGTGCTGGCCATCCCACGCCAGACGCTGGCCGGTGCCTGGCGCAGCCTGCTGCCCGCGCTGGGCTGGGCCGGGCTCACCGCCTTGGCCCTATCGGCCGTGGTGGCGGGAGTACTGGCCCGCTCCATCGCCCATCCCCTGCAGGCCCTCACCCGTGCCTCCGAGGAGATGGCCCGCGGCAACTACGACCAGGAGATCCCGCTGGCGCGCAACGATGAGGTAGGCCGCCTGGCCAAGGCCTTCAACGAGATGGCCCGCCAGGTGGGCCGCAGCCATATGCAGATGCGCACGCTCATCGCCAACGTCTCGCACGACTTGAAAACGCCGCTCACCTCGATCCTTGGCTTCGCCCAAGCGCTGCGCGATCGCGCGGTAGAGGGGCCGGAGGCCGTGATGGAGACAGGCGCCATCATCCACGCCGAGGCGGAGCGAATGCGCTCGCTGGTGGAGGACCTGCTCTTCCTCTCCGAAATCGAGGCCGGCCAGGTGGTGGTGGCGCGCGAACCGGTTGACCTCGGCCTGCTGGCCGTTCGCGCTGCCCGCCGCTTCGAGCCCGCCCTAACCGAGCGCCGCGTCGCGCTGCGGCTGGCCGTGCCGGAGGGCCTGGTGGTGCAGGGCGACAGCGCCAAGCTGGAGCGCATCCTGGACAACCTGCTGGACAACGCCCGCAAGCACACCCCGGACGGCGGCCGGGTGGAGGTGCGGGCCATCCCGGCACCGGAGCCCGCCCGCGCCGTGCGCCTCGAGGTGTTCAACAGCGGCTCGTACATCCCGCCGGAGGACCTGCCGCGGATCTTCGACCGCTTTGTGCGTTTAGACCGCGCCCGCGCGCCGGGCCAGGCCCGCGGCAGCGGCCTGGGCCTCGCCATCGCCAAGGAGCTGGCCGAGCTGCATGGCGGCACCCTCACCGCCGCCAGCGACTCCGCTGGCACGACCTTTACCCTCACGCTGCCGGTGCCTGTCCCACGGGCACGGGAAGCCGGCGCCGTGCCGGTGGTGCGCCCGCGTCACGCGTGAGCGGGCGCGCCCCAGCGGCGCACCACGGGCAGCACCTGCTCGCCCAGGCGGCGGTAGGAGGCCAGCACCAGCTCCTGCTGGGGGACGATGTGGCGCACGAGCACGTGCTCGAAACCCAGCTCGTGCAGCGTGTGCAGCTCCGCGATCACCGTCTCCGGCCCGCCGATGATCAGCGCCTCTCGCCGGAAGCCACGGTAACCGCGCGCCAGTACCGGCGCCGTCGCCTCTTCCGCCTCACGGTCGCTCTCGCCCACGTACACGTCGCGGCGGATGGCCAGCACCGGCCGGCGGCCGGCGCGTGCCGCGGCCTGACGGTAGATATCCGCCTGGGTGGTCAGCTCCTCGCCCACGGCGCCCGGCGCCGCCAGCCAGGCATCGCCCAGGGCGCCGGCGCGCTCCAGGGCCGGGCGGGCGGAGGCGCCGATCCAGATCGGGATCGGCTCGCTGGGGACGGGGTGAATGGCCACATCCTTGAGCCGGTGGTAGCGGCCCGCATACGTCAGGCGCTCGCCGGCCAACAGCCGGCGGACGATGGTGAGGTGCTCCTCCATGCGGCTGGGCCGCTGGCGCAGCGGCACACCGAAGGGGGCGAATTGCTCTTCGCCATCGCCGACGGCGGCGATGAGCACGAACGGTCCCCGCGCCAGCGCCCACAGCGTGCCCACCTGTTCGGCCATGAGCACGGGATGGTGGAGCGGCATGAGGAACAGCGCGCCGGTGGTCATCTCACCCACCTCGGCCATCAGGCGGGCGATGGTGGGCACGTTCTGGAAGTAATGGCCCGGCGTGGCGTGGTGGTCGCCGACGAACAGGGAGTCCAGCCCGGCGGCGCGGATGGCGCGGGCCCGCTCTACCAGCTCCCGCCCAACCTCCTTCGGATCGCGCGTGAGCGGGTAGGCGGTGGTGAGTGAGACCCCAATGTGCATGACCGATCTCTCCCGGCGGATGCTGGGCGCATGATAGGCGACGGGGGCACAGGGGGGAACACCCACGCGTGGCGCCGGTGGTCCAGGACGCCGGCGCCCGTGTGGGCCGCGGCTGGGAAGGGGCCGATGTCGCTCGCCGCCTTGCTGCTGGTACTGGCCGCCGCGACCGTTCACGCGCTCCGAAACCGGACGCTGCACGCCGCCGGGGACTGTGCGCCGGCGCTGGCCGTGGCGAACCTGCTCGCCCTCGCCGGCCGGCAGACGGGCCAAGGCAACGCGGTGGCGTTTGCCCTGCTCACGGGCGCGGCCATCGCCGGCTACGGCGTGATCGACGCCCGCGCCGTGCGACGGGCCGCCCCGCCCGCTTACCTGGGCGCGGTGCTGCTGCTGACCGGCGGGCTGCTTGCCGGCGGGCTGCGGGGCGATATGACACGCCTGCGCGCCGCCCTGGGGCCGGGCGCGCGGGTGGCCGTGGGCAGCGCGGCCGCCTAGCTCCTGGTGCTGCTCGCCTTCCAGCGAGTCGACGCCGGGCGTGTCGCCACCCTGCGCGAGGTATCGGTGCTGATCGGCATCGCCCTCTCCGGGGAGCGGCCCGGTCGCCGCGTGTGGACCGGCGCCGCGCTGGTGGTGGTCGGCACCGTCCTGGTGGCGACGTGAGCCGTCGGGTGCCGCTGTTGCGTATGGTGCCCATCCGGTACCATGAGCGCGGCGGTCTGCCGCCCGCGCATCTCCCTCCCTTGGACCGGGTGTGCCGTGCCGGACCAGGACCTGGACCTGGACCTGCTCTTCCGCCCCCGCTCGGTGGCCATCGTCGGCGTGCCCTCCACGCAGGAGGGGCTGCCGTTTCCCTTCTTCCGCGGCCTGCTGGAGATGGGCTTCATCGATGGTGCGGACGGCCCTCCGGGCCGCCTCTACCCGGTCAACCCCAAGCTGGACGAATACCAGGGGTTTCCGTGTTACCCGGACCTGCGTGCCATCCCGGGCCCGGTAGACTACGTGATCTGCGCCATTCCCGCCGCCGCGGTGCCCGACCTGCTGGAACAGTGCATCGAGAAGGGGGTGCGGCTCCTGCACCTCTTCACCTCCGGCTTCACGGAGACGGGCGACGCCGCCCGCGCCGAGCTGGAGCGGCGCATCATCGTGCGGGCGCGGGCCGGGGGTGTGCGCATCATCGGCCCCAACTGCGTCGGCTTCTACCGCCCGGCGGCGCGCGTCGCCTGGTCGTCCGGTTTTCCGACGGAGCCGGGCCACGTGGGGGTGCTGTCGCAGAGCGGCGGCCACGCGGCGCAGCTCGTGCGCGAGGGCGGGCTGCGCGGCCTGCGCTTTAGCACCGTCGTCAGCTACGGCAACGCCTCCGACTTGAACGAGACGGACCTGCTGCGCTACCTGGCCGCCGACCCGGACACCGCGGTGATCGGTTGCTACATCGAGGGGCCACGCGGCGGGCGCGACTTCTTCCCCGCGCTGCGGGAGGCGGCGGCGCGCAAGCCGGTAGCGGTGCTCAAGGGTGGGCTTACCGAGGCCGGCGCCCGCACCGCCGCCTCACACACGGCCAGCCTGGCGGGCGCCGCCGCCGTGTGGGACGCCGCCATCCGCCAGGCGGGGGCGGTGCGAGTGGGCGACCTGGAGGAGCTGGAGGACCTGCTGCTGGCGTGGCAGTTTCTGGGGCGGCGCACCGGCCGGCGGGTGGGCATCGTGGGCGCCGGCGGCGGCAACGTGGTGCAGGCGGCGGACGAGGCGATCCGCGCCGGGCTGGAGGTGCCGCCCCTGCCGGCCGAGGCGCGGGCGCAGATCGCCCGCTTCACCCCCATCGCCGGCACGATCATCCAGAACCCGCTGGACACCACCGCCGAGAACTGGTCCGACGCCTACGGCGACACCCTCATCGCCCTGGGCGGCACGGGCGCGGTGGATGTGCTGGTCGCCTGGCTGGAGCTGGGCTGGGCGGTGTGGAAGTACACGGGCGCCACAGAGGCGCAGATCGAGGCGGCGGTCGCTCAACTGGCCCGCGCCCGCGCCGAGACCGGTCTGCCGGTGGTGGCGGTGTTCCGCGCGCCGCCGGACCCGGCGGCGTGGACCCACTACCGCGCCCTGGCCGCTCGCGTCGCCGCCTTGCGCATCCCCCTGTTCCCGTCCATACGTCGCGCCGCCCTTGCCCTGGCGCGGCTCGCCACATGGCCCATCGTGGGCGAAGGGTGATCACCGCCCCTCAATCGTCGGCGGGCGCGGCCGTGGCTGCGTGCTCAGGGGCCGGGGCGCCGCGCGTGTACCGCTCCACCCACGCCACCACCCGCCGGCAGTAGTCTACCCGGTGGCTGGGGCGGCCCTGGCCGAGGAACAGGTGGCTGGCGCCTGGATACCGCACGAACTCGCACGGCGCCCGGCCGGCTGCCACCAGCCCGATGTAGAACTCCTCGCCCTGGCCGATGGGACAGCGGTCGTCCGCCTCGCCGTGCAAGATGAGGGTGGGCGTGGTAACGCGGTCTACATACTGCACCGGTGACAGTCGGCGATAGGTGTCGCGGGCGGTGAAGATATCGCCCAACATCTCGCCGGGGCCGAACCACATGCCGATGTCCGACGTGCCGAAGAAGGACTCCAGGTTGGTCACCGGCGCGCCCACCACCGCCGCCTTGAAGCGGTCCGTGTGGCCCACCACCCAGGCGGTCATGTAACCGCCGTAGGAGTAGCCGGTCACGGCCAGCCGCTCCGGGTCGGCGATGCCCTCGGCCACGAGCTGGTCGATGGCGGCGAGCTGCTCCGGCAGGTCGTACTCGCCCCAGCGGCCCAGCAGGCTGCGCATGAAGTCCCGGCCATAGGAGCCGGAGCCGCTCGGGTTGAGGGCCAGGGTGGCCCAGCCGCGGCCGGCGAGCACGTACTCATAGAAGCTGCTCATCTTGAAGGCGTTGCCGCTGAAGCTGTGCGGCCCGCCGTGGATGTGCACGAGCAGGGGCGCCGGCCGGCGGCCGTCCAGTGGGTGCACCAGCCAGCCCTCGATCTCGCCGCCGTTGGGGCTCCGGAACTGCCGCCGCTCCACGCGCGGTAGCGCCAGCTCCGCCAGCAGCGCCCCGTTTAGGTCCGTCAGACGCCGTTCCTCCACACCGTCCCACCGGCACACGAACACGTCGCCGGGGGTGAGCGGGTCGTGGGCGGCAAAGGCGATCGGCCCGCCCGGCACGGCGCTGAGCCACGTTACCTGCCGCTCGCCCGTGATGAGTGGCTCCACCGCGCCGCTCTCCACGGTGATGCGCACCGCGTGCACGTCCCCGGCGTCCGCCACCAGCAGGGTGAGGGTGGCCCCGTCCGGCGACCAGACGGGCGGCGCCGGCGGTCCGGCGGGAGTGGCATAGGGGGAGCGGTCGTAAGCGGCGGTGAGGTTACGGGGCGGGCCGCCCTCCGCCGGCACCAGCCACACCCGCGTCATCTCCCCGCCCAGCGTGGGCACCTGCGTGTCCGTGCCGTAGCAGGCGATGGTGCGCCCGTCCGGCGACCAGGCGGGCGCGGCGGCGCGGCCCACGTCGTCGGTGAGGCGCTGCGTGTTACCGCCGTCGGCGTCGCACACCCACAGGTCGGTGAGGTTGTAATCGGCGGGGCCGGTGCGCGTGCGCACGAAGGCGACGCGGCGGCCGTCCGGCGACCAGGCCGGCTCGCGGCTGCTGGCCTCGCCGCTCGTGATCTGACGCGGCGGGCCGCCGTCCAACGGCACCACGAAGAGCTGGCTGGCGGCGTCGAAGGTGTAGCCGGAGCCGTCGTCCTTGTAGTGGGCGCGGGTCACCACCCGCGGCCGCTGCTCCCAGCGCCGGCGCGCCTCTGCGTCCGACGGCGCCGCCTCCTTCGCCACTCGTGCGGCAAACAGCAGCATCTGCCCGTCCGGCGACCAGACCGCTGGCCCGGCCCCGCGCTCGAGGTCGGTAAGGCGGCGGGGCTCACCGCCGTCCATAGGCAGCACGTAGAGCTGCGGCCTGTCGCCCGCGCGGCCGGGGCGGTCGGAGAGGAAGGCGAGGAAGCGGCCGTCCGGGGACCAACGGGGGGCGCTGTCGCGCCCGGGGCCGTACGTCAGAGGGCGGGTGGGGCCCCCGTCGGCCGACACCAGCCAAATCCTAGAGCGGATTTCATCCGACTCGGCGTCTAACTCCGTGACCACGAAGGCGATACGGCGGCCGTCGGGCGCGATCTGGACGTCGGTGACGGTCTTGATGCGGAGGAGATCGTCCGGCTGGACGGGGCGGCGTGCGGCGGTCATGGCGGTGCCTCCTGTGCCGCCCGATCCTACGGCGGTGGTGGGGCCAGGGCAAGGGCGGCCGGCGTTTGCCGGCGCCTCATCCCGTATACTCGAAGGGCTAGATCATTTCCTGGAGTGAGGTCGGATCTGCATGACGACCGGGTTCAATCCGCTGAACCTGCCCCGCCACATCCGCCTGGAGCAGGGCGGGCGCGGCAGAGGCGGGGTACCGCTGGCCGCTCTGGTCTGCTCCGTGTGCGGCGGTGAAGAGGAAGCGCCGGACACCCCCGACGCTCTACGCGCCGTGGCCGCCAGCTTTGTGCGCAGCCATATGGAGTGCACGCCGATTGGCGTCGACGAGGAATAGACGGGCAGGCCGATCCAATGGCCCCTGCCGCAAGGAGCCGCGCATGACCGTGACCGAGCCCCCGCTCGTCTACCCGCCGGCCCGCCGCGCCGACGTGGTGGACGATTACCACGGCACGCCCGTGCCCGATCCCTATCGCTGGCTGGAAGACACGGACGCTCCGGAAACGCAAGCCTGGATCGCGGCCCAGAATCAGCTCACCGCCGCCTTTCTGGCCGCCGTCCCGGCGCGCGAACGCCTTCTCCGCCGCCTGACGGAGCTGTGGGACTACGAGAAGTACGGCGTTCCGTTCAAGCAGGGCGGCCGCTATTTCTTCCTGAGGAATGACGGGCTGCAAAACCAGAGCGTTCTGTACGTGCAGGAAGGCCCGGACGCCGAGCCGCGCCCCCTGCTCGACCCCAACGCTCTCGCCGCGGACGGCACGGTGGCGCTCACCGGCGCGGCGGTGAGCGAGGACGGCACCCTGCTGGCCTACGGCCTCTCCACCGCCGGCTCCGACTGGCAGGAGTGGCGGGTGCGCGAGGTGGCCACCGGGCGGGACCTGGACGACCACCTGCGCTGGGTAAAGTTCTCCGGCGTCGCCTGGACGCGCGACGGCCGTGGCTTCTTCTACAGTCGCTACGACGAGCCCGCGCCCGACCGTCTGCTTGAGGCCACCAACTATTTCCAAAAGCTCTACTACCACCGCCTGGGCACGCCCCAGTCCGCGGATCTGCTCGTCTACCATCGCCCGGACCAGAAGGAATGGGGGTTCGACGCGCAGGTCACCGATGACGGCCGCTACCTCATCATCACCGTCTGGCAGGGCACGGAGACCAAGAACCGGGTCTTCTACATGGACCTAGGCAACCCCACCGACCCGGCCGCCGGGCCGGCGCGCTGGGGCCCGGTGGTGGAGCTGCTCAACGAGTTCGACGCCGCCTACCATTTCATCGACAACGAGGGGTCGCTCTTCTGGTTCCACACCGACCTGGACGCGCCGCGCGGCCGCGTGATCGCCGTCGATATCCGCTGCCCGGGGCGAGCGCACTGGCGCGAGGTGATCCCGCAGGCGGACGAGACGCTGGAGGGCGTCTCCGTGGTGGGCGGCCGCTTCGTTGTCCAGTACCTCAAGGACGCGCACAGCCTGGTGCGGGTGTTTGACCTGGAGGGGCGCTTCCTGCACGAGGTGGCGCTGCCGGGCATCGGCACCGTGTCCGGCTTCGACGGCCGACGCGACGATCCGGAGACGTTCTACGCCTTCACGAGCTTCACCACGCCCGCTGTTATCTACCGCTACGACGTGCGCACGGGCGAAAGCGCGGTGTACCGCGCCCCGCGGCTGCGCTTCAACCCGGACGAGTTTGAGACCACACAGGTGTTCTACACCAGCCGCGACGGCACGCGGGTGCCGATGTTCATCACCCACAAGAAGGGGCTGGCGCGCGACGGCCAGAACCCCACCTACCTGTACGGCTACGGCGGCTTCAACATCTCCCAGACGCCGGCGTTTGCCGTGAACATGCTGGTGTGGATGGAGCTCGGCGGCGTGTTCGCGGTGGCCAACGTACGCGGCGGCGGCGAGTACGGGGAGGAGTGGCACCAGGCCGGGGCGAAGCTGCGGAAGCAGAACACCTTCGACGACTTCATCGCCGCGGCGGAGTGGCTCATCGCCCAGGGCTACACCTGCCCCCGGAAGCTGGCCATCGGCGGCGGCAGCAACGGCGGGTTGCTGGTGGGCGCCTGCATGACGCAACGGCCGGAGCTGTTCGGGGCGGCGCTGCCGGCCGTGGGGGTGTTCGACATGCTCCGCTTCCACAAGTTCACCATCGGCTGGGGCTGGGTCTCGGACTACGGCTCGCCGGACGACCCGGAGGAGTTCCGGGCGCTGTACGCCTACTCGCCCCTGCACAACGTGCGCCCCGGTACCTGTTACCCGGCCACGCTTCTCACCACGGCTGACCACGACGACCGCGTGGTGCCGGCGCACAGCTTCAAGTTCGCGGCCGCGTTGCAGGCCGCCCAGGCCTGTGCCAACCCCATCCTTATCCGCATTGAGACGCGGGCCGGCCACGGCGTCGGTAAGCCCACCAACAAGCTGATCGAGGAGGCGGCCGACCGATGGGCCTTTCTCGTCCGCGTGTTGGATATTGCCCTGCCCGACGGGTTCATGGGGGAGTCACGGTAGCCGTGCAACGGGCGCGGCCGTACCGCGGCCTGCAGGCCGGGCCAGCCGCTGGATTTGGTGCGGGACTTCCTGCCACAATGGTCACGGGCTGGCGTAGGTTGCATCGCGCTTCGAAGACGGGTAGTACCTCCGGCATGCCAGTGGCCGGGCGAGGATCAATTCCGGCGAAGCCGCGGCAGAGGAGGTCCGCGCCCCTGCAGGAGCGACGTGCGGCCGGAGACGCGGCGTGCCAGGAGCCAGCGCGCCATGCCGGTGGTGTTTATTCCCTCCCTATTGCGTTCCTACAGCGGCGGTCGTGACCGTGTCCGGGTGCCGGGCAAGAACCTGCGCGAGGTGTTTGACAACCTGGAGCGCGAGTGCCCCGGCATCCGCGCACGGATCATCGCCGACGGGCGCATTCGGCCGGAGATCTCCATCTCGGTCGACGACAACCTCGTTGATACCGGCCTCCTCTTCCCTGTGCAGGAGGAGAGCGAGATCTACCTCCTGCCGGCCATCTCCGGCGGCAGCCCATCGCGCTAGGTGCGGCCGGCATCCCGCCGGGCAGGCGCGTCAGCCGCGCGCCATGCTGGCCGGCGGATCGCTTGCCGGGTAGGATTCGGCGTCGATGGCGTCCCAATCGAGGGACGTCTGGGTGTTCGCCGTCACCGCCTTGCAGGACGCGGCGCAGCGGAGACAGGCGTCCTGGCAGGCGTGAAGCTGGGCGTCACCCGGGATGGTGGCGCAGGTCTGGGCACAGGCCGCCGCCGCCTGCGCCGTTAAGGCGCACAGCCGCGCCGCAAGCTCCGAGCCGCGCAGTAGGAACTCGGCGCTCACGCGGCACAGCTCGGCGCAGTCACGCAGCCGACGCAGCAGTTCCGGAGCGGCCAGCGCCCCGCCTTTGTCCGTGCAATAGCCGAGCGTCTCCGTGCAGACGCTGTAACAGGCCAGACACTCGCTGATGCTCTGCCGTATCTCTGGGGTGATTCGCTGACTAGATGTCGTGGTCATGGTCACTCTCCCGTCTGGACCGAGAGGCGTGGTGGCGGTCCTACTCCTACAGTAGCGCCCCCATGCCCAGCGGGCATCCCTCGTTCCTGGCACCGGAGGCCGGCATGTGGCCGGTTGCCCCTCCGCCACCGGTTGCGTACCCTCTGGCCAGTCATCCCAGGACGCGCGCGATGGACCATGACCTGCACGAAGCGTTGGTAGCCGGCCGGGCGGCGGTCCTGGCCGCGTATGCGCACATCACCGAGGCCGAGCTGGACCGAAGGCCGCGGGACGGCGGCTGGTCCGCCTGGGAGGTCGCCTATCACCTGCTGGACATCGAGCGCTGGTACCTCGCCAAGCTGTGCGAGGCGACGGCCCCCGATCGCGCCGTGGCGCTGGCACGTCTGTTGGCCGTCTGGTCGCGGCTGCGGGAGGAGACGCTCGCCCTGGCGCGCGCCGTGCCGCCGGCGCGGCTCGATCAGGCCGGCCTGCTTAGCGGTGTGCCGGACTGGACCCCGCGCCGCCTGCTTCGCGCCATCGCCGCCCATGACCACGAGCATACCGTGCAGGTGCGGGCCGCGCGAGACGGGGTCACCCGCACCAGCTGGGCCGAACCGGCCGAGCCGCACGGGACCCCACCGCAAACCGGAAAGAGCTGAGGAGGAACGCCATGCCCGGTGCCCCCGTCGTCGACTGGGACGCGGTGCACGAGGAAGCGATCGACACGCTCGCCCGGTATATCCGCATTGACACGTCCAACCCGCCGGGACGCGAGCGGCTGGCGTGTGACTTCCTGGGCGCCATCCTGCGCCGTGAGGGCATCGGTTACGAGCTGTATGACGCCGGCGATGACCGCGTGTCCCTCCGGGCGGTGCTTCCCGGCGACGGCAGCGCCCGGCCGTTCATGCTCCTGCACCACACGGACGTCGTACCCGTGGAGCGGGCCTACTGGGAGGAAGATCCGTTTGGCGGCGTGGTGCGGGACGGCTACCTGTGGGGCCGCGGCGCGCTGGACACCAAGAGCCTGGGCGTGGCCCAACTCATGACCTTCCTTCTCATCAAACGGCTGGGCATCCCCCTCAAGCGCGACCTGGTCTACTACGCCATGGCGGACGAGGAGGCGGGCGGCCGGTACGGCGCGGAGTGGCTGGCGGCGCACTACCCGGACACGCTCGACGTGGAGTACGTCATCAACGAGGGCGGCTGGGGGGTGACGGAGCTGTTCGGCGTGCAGCGGCCGGTGTTCACCGTGGCCGTTGCCGAGAAGGGGCCGCTGTGGCTGCGCCTGGTGGCCGAGGGGCGGCCCGGCCACGCCTCCGTGCCGCACGAGGACAACGCGCTGGAGCGGCTGGTGCGGGCGCTGTACCGGGTCCAGACCTGGCAGCGCGAGCTGACCGTGCCGCCCGTGCTGGGCGAATACTTCGACCGGCTGCGGCGCGCCGGCGTCTTTCAGGGTGAGCCGAGCGTGGAGGCGCTGCGCCGAGTGGCCGCGGAGGACCCGCGCATCCGCGCCCAGCTCACCAACACGATCAGCGTGACGACCACCGCTGCCGGCATCAAGCACAACGTCATCCCGGCGCGAGCTGAGGCCACGCTGGATTGCCGCCTCCTGCCGGGCGTGCAGCCCGACGATTTCCAGCGCGAGCTGGAGCGGGTGATCGACGACCCGAAGGTGCGGGTAGAGCGGGTGTTCGCCGGCTTGTCGGCGGTGAACGGGTTTGACAACGAGCTGTTCGCGGTGATCGAGCAGGTGGTGCGGGAGCACGTGGAGGATGGGGTGGTGGTGCCCGGCATGACCGTGGGCTTCACCGACAGCCGCGTGTTCCGCAACCGGGGTGTGATCGCCTACGGCTTCTCCGGCGGCCTGTACGAGCCGGACCTGGCCAAGACGGTGCATGGCCACAACGAGCGTATCCCCCTGGACAGCCTGCGGCTGATGTGTCAGATGCTGTTTGAGGTGACGCGCCGCTTGTGCGCGGCGCGCTGACGACTGCGACCGCCCTCGACGCGGCGGTCGGTGAGGCAGGAGGGGCACGATGCCGACGGCACGGGTAAACGGGATCGACCTCTATTACGAGGTACAGGGCGATGGTGAGCCGGTGTTGCTGATCATGGGCTTCACCGCGCACAGCATGTTATGGATGATGCAGGTTCCCGCCCTGGCGCAGAAGTACCGGGTGATCACGTTTGATAACCGCGGCGCGGGGCGCAGCACCGTGCCACCCGGCCCCTACACCACCCGCCAGATGGCGGACGACGCCGCCGGTCTGCTCGACCACCTTGGCATCGCCCGCGCCCACGTCGTTGGCTGGTCGATGGGCGGCATGATCGCGCAGGAACTGGCCCTTGCCTACCCGCAGAAGGTCAACCGCCTGGTGCTGCTCGCCTCGCTGGCCCGCGCCCATCCCTACGCCGACGCCTGGCTACGGTACATGGAGCAGGCCTCGCAGCTGGTGAACGCCGGCTCGCTGGATCGCGCCGGCTTTGCCCTCAATACCATGCCCTGGCTGTATACCCCCGCCTTCATGACCCGGCCGGAGATGGTGGAGGTGGCCCTCCAGCAAACGCTGGCCGATCCCTACCCGGCCACCCCGGCCGGGGTGGCGGCACAGGCCGAAGCCTGTCGCCGGCACCTGTTCGGCGACGCGCTCGATCGGCTGCAGGGGATCACGGCGCCCACGCTGGTGCTGGTCGGCGCGGAGGACATTCTCACTCCTCCGCCCTACTCGCGCGCGATGGCGGAGCGCATCCCGGGCGCGCGCCTGCAGATCCTAGAGCGCGGCGGCCACGGCATGCCCATCGAGTACCCGCAGGAGGTCAACGCCGCCCTGCTGGCCTTCCTGGGCGAGCCGGCCACCGTCACCGCCTGAGCGAAGGCGTGCCAGGCGGCGTCCGCTGCCGCCCCGCCTGCCCCACGGTTGGGAGCGGGCGGGGCGGTATCTGTGTGCCGGCCGTCCACAAACGCCCACTGTACGCCCGGCCGGCCGTTGCCACCATCCCCCGAACGGCTGAACCTCGGACGCCGCCGGTGTGCGACAGTACATCGGGGCGAGTACCGCCGCGACACGGTGTGTCGCCTGCCATGGCATCGACGGGGCGACGGGGTCCCTGTTCGGTGGAGATCGACCTCGCAATCCGCCCGGACGTGTCCACCGTGCCAAGTAGCCCGCTCTGGCCGTTTGTCGTGTACGCCGCCGCGGTGCTCGTCGTCGTGGCCGGCATGCTGGTGGCGTCGTTTCTCCTCGGCCAGCGCCACCGCGAGCGGGCCACAGGTGAGCCCTACGAATCGGGCATGGTGCCGACGGGCTCCGCCCGGTTGCGGCTCAACGCCAAGTTCTACCTGGTGGCGATGTTCTTCGTTGTCTTCGACCTGGAAGCCGCCTTCATCCTCGCCTGGGCGGTGGCGCTGCGCCCGGCCGGCTGGACAGGCTACATCGACATGCTGGTGTTCATGGGGGTGCTGCTCGTGGCGCTCTTCTACCTCTGGCGGTTGGGGGCGCTCGACTGGGGCACGAGCGGACGGCCCGTCCGCGACCGGCGTCGATAGGAGGGATGGCTTTCGGTATGCGCTGGTGGCTGAGCAGGTCGATGCCGTCCACGCGGGCGCGGGCGGCCGAGGAGGACACAGAGGACGCGGTGCGCCGCATCGTGCTGCTGTCCCGCCTACAGGACCTGCTGGCCTGGGGGCGCAAGAACTCGCTGTGGCCGTTCAACTTCGGCCTGTCCTGTTGCTACGTGGAGATGGCGACGACCATCACCCCGCGGTTTGACCTGGCCCGGTTCGGCGCCGAGGTGATCCGCGGTACGCCGCGCGAGGCGGACGTGATGGTGGTCGCTGGCACGGTGTTCATTCGCATGGCGCCGGTGATCAGGCGGCTGTACGAGCAGATGATGGAGCCGCGCTGGGTGATCTCGATGGGCTCGTGCGCCAACTCCGGCGGGATGTACGACATCTACAGCGTCGTCCAGGGCGTGGACAAGATCCTGCCGGTGGACGTCTATGTGCCGGGCTGCCCGCCGCGCCCCGAGATGCTCATGGAGGGCCTGCTCCTCCTGCAGCGCGCCGTGGGCAGCGAGAAGCGGCCCCTGAGCTGGGTCGTCGGTCCGCAGGGGATAGAACGGCCGCCCCTGCCGTCCCTGCGCGACCTGAAACGGGACGAGCGCAGAAAAATGACCGAAATCCGACCGCCCGACCATGTCTGACCGAGCACCACCCTCAGCCCCGGCTCGCGCCGGGGAGACGCGACCGATGGATGACCCCTCTGGCATCGTCCCCGAGCTGGAGCGCCGGTTCGGGCCGGAGAGCTTCACCGTCCAGCCCACGCGTGATGGCATCCCCACGCTGTGGGTGCCGGTCGAGCGGGTACGTGATGTGCTGCGCTACCTCAAGCAGGAGGCGGAGCGCCCCTATCGCACCCTCTACGACCTCACCGCCATCGACGAGCGCGTGCGCGCCAACCGCCAGGGCCAACCGGACGGCGACTTCACCGTCGTCTATCATCTGCTCTCGTACGAGCGCAACGCGGACGTGCGCCTCAAGGTCGCCCTCAAAGGCGAGCGGGCCGCCCTGCGCAGCATCACGGACATCTGGCCGGCCGCCAACTGGTACGAGCGCGAAGTGTGGGACATGTTCGGCATCCGGTTCGAGGGGCACCCGCACCTGACCCGCATCCTGATGCCGCCGAACTGGCAGGGCCATCCCCTGCGCAAAGACCACCCCGCTCGCGCCACCGAGTTCGGCGGCAACTGGCTGTCACCGGAGGAGCTGGCCGAGGAACTGGAGTCGCTGGCGTTCCGGCCCGAAGAATGGGGGATGCAGCGGCAGGGCGAGGACACGGACTTCATGTTCCTCAACCTCGGCCCGCAGCACCCGGGCACCCACGGCCCCTTCCGCATCGTGCTCCAGCTCGACGGCGAGCAGATCGTGGACGCGGTGCCCGATATCGGCTACCACCACCGCGGCGCCGAGAAGATGGGCGAGCGCCAGTCCTGGCACACCTACATCCCGTACACCGACCGGGTCGATTACCTGGGCGGCGTGATGAATAACTTCCCGTACGTCCTGGCCGTGGAGACGCTGGCCGGCATCGAGGTGCCGGACCGGGCGAAGGTGATCCGCATCATGCTAGCCGAGCTGTTCCGCATCTACAGCCACCTGGTGTGGTACGGCACCTACGCCCAGGACGTGGGGCAGCTTTCCACGGTGTTTTACACCTTTGAGGACCGCGAAAAGGTGCTCTCCATCATCGAGGCGATCTGCGGCTTCCGCATGCATCCTTCCTGGTTCCGCATCGGCGGGGTGGCGATGGACCTGCCCGAGGGCTGGGACAGCCTGGTGCGCGATGTCCTCGAGTACCTGCCGCGACGCCTGCGCGAGTATGACGACATCGTGCTGAAGAACCGCCTGTTCCAGGCGCGCACCAAGGGCATCGGTGTTTACAGCCTCGACCAAGCCATCGAGTGGGGCGTCACCGGCCCCAACCTGCGCGCCTGCGGCTTCCGCTGGGACTGGCGCAAGCAGCGGCCGTACGGCGGCTACGACCAGTTCGACTTCGAGGTGCCGACGGCGACGCACGGCGATTGCTACGACCGCGCCCTCGTCCGCGTCGAGGAGATGCGCCAGAGCCTGCGCATCATCCGCCAGTGTGTGGACCACATGCCGGGCGGGCCGTACAAGTCCACCCATCCGCTGACCACGCCGCCGCTGAAAGAGCGCACCATGCACGACATTGAAACGCTGATCACCCACTTCCTTAACGTGAGCTACGGGCCGGTGATCCCGCCCGGTGAGGCGGCGGTCGGTGTCGAGGGGACGAAGGGCAACAACACCTACTACCTGATCAGCGACGGCGGCACGATCCCGTACCGCGTCCGCATCCGCACGCCGTCGTTCGCGCACCTGCAGACGCTGCCGCTCATCAGCCGTGGCCTGCTGGTCCCCGACCTGCTGGCCATCCTGGGCAGCATGGACTACGTGCTGGGCGACTGCGATCGGTGAGGGGGAGGGCGGGCCAGGGCGATGCTGACCGAGGAAGAACGGCGGGAGATCGAGGAGGAGCTGCCGCGCTACGCCACCCGGCGGGCCGTCTGCATCGACGCGATGCGGATCGTCCAGCGCCACCGCGGCTGGCTCTCCGACGAGGCGCTCCAGGACATCGCCGCGTTCCTGGGAATGACGCCGCACGAGCTGGAGGGCGTGGCCACGTTTTATAACCTCATCTTCCGGCAGCCCGTCGGGCGGCATGTGATCCTGCTCTGCGACAGCGTGAGCTGCTGGATCATGGGATACGAGCGGGTGCACGAGCGGCTCACGGGTCACCTGGGCATCGACTTCGGCGCTACTACCCCCGACGGGCGTTTCACCCTCCTGCCCATCGTCTGCCTGGGGGCCTGCGACCAGGCCCCGGTGATGATGGTGGACGAGGACCTGCATGGAGACCTCCTGGCCGAGGGGAAGCTCGAGGACATCCTGGGGAGGTACGCGTAGGCAGCCATGCCGAACGACCAGCCGCTGGCGGGGCGGATCCGGCCGGGGCGTGAGCCGCCGGACCTGCGCGAGTACGAACGGGCGGGCGGCTACGAGGCGGTCCGCAAGGCGCTGCGTGAGATGACACCCCAGGACGTGCAGGCTACGGTCCGAGACGCCAATCTGCGCGGCCGTGGCGGCGCCGGCTTCAACACCGGCCTGAAATGGGGCTTCGTGCCGATGGGTGCGGACGCCCCCCGGCCGAAGTACCTGGTGGCCAACGCCGACGAGATGGAGCCCGGCACGTTCAAGGACCGGCTGCTTTTGGAGGGCGACCCGCACCAGGTGATCGAGGGGATGATCGTCGCCGCCTACGCCATCCAGGCCGAGGTGGGCTACATCTTCCTGCGCGGCGAGTACACCCTGGCGGCGCGGCGCCTGCGGCGGGCGCTGTCCGAGGCGTACGCGGGCGGCTACCTGGGCCGCGACATTCTCGGCTCCGGCTACGACTTCGAGCTGTACCTACACCCGAGCGTCGGTCGCTACATCTGCGGCGAGGAGACCGCGCTCCTCAACGCCCTGGAAGGCAAGCGCGCCAACCCGCGTGCGCGGCCGCCCTATCCGCAGGTCAGCGGCCTGTGGGGCAAGCCCACCATCGTCAACAACGTCGAAACCCTGTGCAACGTCCCGCACATCGTGACCCATGGGGTGGACTGGTACAAGGGGCTGAGCCACAGCAGCGACGGCGGCACGAAGCTGTACGGGGTGAGCGGGAAGGTGCGGCGCCCTGGCCTGTGGGAGCTACCCATGGGCACCACGATCCGGGAGATCCTGGAAGAGCACGCCGGCGGGATGCGCGACGGGGTGCGCTTGCGCGGCCTGCTGCCGGGCGGCGCCTCCACCGATTTCCTCGTCGCGGAGCACCTGGACGTGCCGATGGATTTCGACTCCGTGCAGCGAGCCGGCAGCCGCCTGGGCACCGGCACCATGATCGTGCTGGACGACCAGACCTGCCCGGTCGGCATGGTGCACAACCTAGAGCGCTTCTTCGCCCAGGAGTCGTGCGGTTGGTGCACCCCCTGCTGGGCCGGCCTGCGCTGGGTGGAGCGCATCCTGGCGGACCTTGAGGCGGGCCGGGGTGCGCCCGCGGACCTGGAGCGGTTGGAGGCGCACGCCCGGCTGCTGGGGCCGGGCAACACCTTCTGCGCCCTCGCGCCGGGTGCCGCGGAACCGTTGCAGAGCGCGCTCAGGTACTTCCGCGAGGACTTCAAGCGCCATATCCGCGAGCGGCGCTGTCCATGGAGATAGGCGATGGCCACGATCATCGTCGACGGCCGGTCCTATGAGGTGAGCGACGGCACCAACCTGCTGCACGCCTGCCTGTCGCTCGGCCTCAACCTGCCCTTCTTCTGCTGGCACCCGGCCATGGGCTCGGTGGGCGCCTGCCGCCAGTGCGCCGTCAAGCAGTTTCGCGACGCGCAGGACACCCGCGGCCGCATCGTGATGGCCTGCATGACGCCCGCCACGGACGGCACGCGCATCGCCGTCGAGGACCCGGAGGCGCGTGCCTTTCGGGCCAGCGTGATCGAGTGGCTGATGCTCAGCCACCCGCACGACTGCCCGGTCTGCGATGAGGGAAGCGAGTGCCACTTGCAGGATATGACCGTCATGACGGGTCACGTCTACCGCCGCTACGGCGGCACCAAGCGCACGTGGCGTAATCAGGACCTTGGCCCCTTCCTCACGCACGAGATGAACCGCTGCATCCAGTGCTACCGCTGCGTCCGTTTTTACCGCGACTACGCCGGCGGACGCGACTTCGATGCCCACGGCATCCGCGACCACGTCTACTTCGGTCGCAAGGAGGACGGCCCCTTGGAGAGCCCCTTCAGCGGCAACTTGGTGGAGGTCTGCCCCACCGGCGTGTTCGACGACCGGACGCTGGCGCAGCGCTACACACGCAAGTGGGACCTGCAAACCGCTCCGTCCATCTGCATCCACTGCGGGCTGGGCTGCAACACCATCCCGGGCGAGCGGTACGGCGAACTGCGCCGCATCCGCAACCGCTACAACGGCGCCGTCAACCGCTACTTCCTCTGCGACCGCGGCCGCTACGGCTACGAGTTCGTGAACAGCGAGCGACGGATCCGTTGGCCCCTTGCTCGTCGGGAGGAGCGGCTGGAGCCCGTCGGCAAGGAGGAGGCCCTGCGACGCGCGGCTGCCCTGGTGGCCGATGGGCGGGCCATCGGAATCGGCTCGCCCCGCGCCTCGCTGGAAGCGAACTTCGCCCTGCGCACCCTCGTTGGGCCGGAGCGCTTCTACCTGGGCGTGTCGGACGCTGAGCACCGCCTGCTTGCTACCGTGCTCGCGGCCCTGCGCGCGGGCCCGGCCCGCGCCCCGTCCCTCCACGACGTGGAGCAGTGCGACGCCGTGCTCGTGCTGGGTGAGGACGTGACGAACACGGCACCGCGGTTGGCGCTCGCTCTGCGCCAGTCCGTGCGCCGCCGGCCGATGCAGATGGTGCAGCGCATGGGCATCCCGGAGTGGAACGACGCCGCGGCGCGGGAGCTGATCCAGGACCAGAACGGGCCCCTGTTCATCGCCACGCCCTATCCCACTGACCTGGATGACCTGGCCGTGCAGACCGACCGCGCGGCACCCGACGACCTGGCGCGCCTTGGCTTCGCCGTTGCGCACGCGCTCGACGGCGCGGCGCCGTTCGTGTCTGACCTGTCTGAGGAGCAGCGCGATCTGGCCGGCGCCGTTGCGGGCGCCCTCCAGGAGGCGGAGCGCCCGCTGGTGGTGGCGGGTGTGAGCCTGGGCAGCGAGGCCTTGGTGCAGGCGGCGGCCAACGTGGCCTGGGCCCTGTGTCGCGGCGGTCGGCACGCGGCGCTGTGCTACGTTGTGCCCGACTGCAACAGCCTCGGCCTGGCGTTGATGGGCGGTGGCAGCCTGAGCGAGGCCCGCGCCGCGGTGCAGGGAGGCGGCGCGGAGACCGTCATCGTCCTGGAAGACGACCTCTACCGGCGGGCCGACGCCGAGACCGCCACCGCCATCCTCGAGGGCGCCCGCCACGTGATCGCCGTCGATTACCTGACCAGCCCGACCACCGCCCAGGCGGAGGTGGTGTTGCCCGCCGGCACCTTCGCCGAGAGCGACGGCACACTGGTGAACAACGAGGGGCGTGCCCAGCGCTTCTATCAGGTCTTCGTGCCCGGCGGTGATGTGCAGGAGAGCTGGCGGTGGCTGCGCGACCTGATGGCGACCGCCGGTCTGGGGGAGCACGCGCCCTGGCAGAGCCTGGACGACGTGGTGGCGGCGATGGCCGCGGCGCTGCCCGCCTTCCGCGTCGTACCGGAGGTCGCGCCGCCGGCGGGCTTCCGCATCGCCGGCCAGCGCATCGCCCGTCAGCACGCCCGCTTCAGCGGCCGGACGGCGATCGTCGCCCACCTCACCGTGCATGAGCCGCAGCCGCCTGACGACCCCGATACCCCCCTCGCCTTCTCAATGGAGGGGTTCCAGGGGCAGCCACCCGCGCCCCTCATCCCCCGCTTCTGGGCGCCGGGCTGGAACTCCGACCAAGCACTGCACCGGTTCCAGGAGGAGGTCGACGGCCCGCTGCGCGGCGGCGATCCCGGCCGGCGGCTGATCGAGCCGGACCCGGGCGCGCAGGCGCCGTACTTCGGGCGGGTGCCGGCCCCGTTCCGGCCGCGTCCCGCCGAGTGGCTGGTGGTGCCCGTCTTCCATATCTTCGGCTCGGAGCCGCTCAGCATGCTGTCGCCCGGCATCGCCGAGCGCGCGCCGCGTCCCTATCTGGGCCTGAGCGCCGTCGACGCCGAACGCCTGGGGGTAAGGCAGGACGCGGACGCGACGGTCCAGCTTCAGGGGGCGGGCTATACGCTGCCGGTACGCCTGATGCCGGGTCTGCCTGTCGGTGTGGCGGGGCTGCCCGTCGGGCTGCCCGGCTTGGAGGGGATCTCCCTGCCGGCGTGGGGCCGCATCGCGCCGCGCCGGCCGGGCAAGGGAGGCGGTGAGGCGCCGTGAACGAGACGCTCCGGTCGCTCCTGACCGTGGCGGGCGTGCTGTTCGTGGTGTTGAACGTCGCCGCGATTCTCATCTGGGTGGAGCGACGGCTGCTGGCCCTGTGGCAGGACCGCTACGGCCCCAACCGAGTGGGCCCGTTCGGCCTGCTGCAGCCGCTGGCCGACGCCATCAAGCTGTTCGCCAAGGAGGACTGGGTACCGCCCTTCGCCGACCGGGTGGTGTTCACGCTGGCGCCGGCGGTGATCATGGTCACCGTGCTCCTGTCCTTCGCGGTCATCCCCTTCGCCCCCAACATTCAGGTGGTAGACCTCAACATCGGTCTACTCTTCTTTCTGGCCATGTCCTCGCTAGGTGTGTACAGCGTGTTGCTGGGGGCGTGGGCCTCCAACAACAAGTACGCCCTGCTCGGCGGCATGCGGTCCGCCGCGCAGATGATCAGCTACGAGGTGTTCATGGGCCTGTCGCTGGCCGGGGTGGTGATGCTGGCCGGCTCGTTCAGCCTGCGCGAGATCGTGGAGGCGCAGCGGCGGATGTGGTACTGCATCCCGCAGGCGGTCGGCCTTGCCGTGTTCCTGATCGCCGGCACCGCCGAGACGCGCCGTTTGCCCTTCGACCTGCCGGAGGCGGAGAGCGAACTGATCGCCGGCTTCCACGTCGAATATTCGGCGATGAAGTTCGGCATGTTCTTCGTGGGGGAGTACGCCGGCATCACGCTGATTTCGTCCTTGATCACGGTGCTGTTCTTCGGCGGCTGGTTAGGTCCGGTGCTGCCGGGCGTGATGTGGTTTGCCCTCAAGGCCGCGGTGTTCATCGTCCTGTTCATCCTGCTGCGCGCGTCCCTGCCCCGCCCCCGCTACGACCAGTTGATGGGCTTTGGCTGGAAGGTGCTGCTGCCGCTGTCGTTGCTCAACCTGCTGGCTACCGGCGCGCTGCGGCTGGCGATCGGCTAACAGGAGATGCAGATGTTGAGCGTGCTGCGGGCGATGTGGGACGTCTTCCTCCACGCGTTCCGTCCGCGGGTTACCGTGCAGTATCCCGAGCAGAAACCGTACCTGCCGCCGCGCTGGCGCGGGCGCATCGTCCTCACGCGTGACCCGGACGGCGGGGAGCGGTGCGTGGCCTGTTACCTCTGCGCCGTAGCCTGTCCGGTGGACTGCATCGCCCTGCAGGCCACGCAGGACGAGCACGGGCGCCGCTATCCGGCCTGGTTTCGGATCAACTTCTCCCGCTGTATTTTCTGCGGCTACTGCGAGGAGGCGTGCCCCACGTACGCCATCCAGCTCATCCCCGACTTCGAGATGAGCGAGTACCGACGGGAAAACCTGGTGTACGAGAAGCACGACCTGCTCATCGCCGGGCAGGGCAAATACCACGGATATAACTTCTACCGGGTATCCGGGGTGCACATCGGCGGTAAGGACAAGGGAGAGGCCGAGCGGGAGGAGCCGCCGGTGGACCTGCACAGCCTGTTGCCGTAAGAAGGCCGGCCACCAGCGAGGCCGCATGTGAACGTCGTCTTTTACCTGTCGGCGGCCGTCGCCGTCGCGGCCACCGCGGCCGTCATCACCGCGGTGCACGCCGTGCACGCGCTGCTGTACCTCATCGTGTCGCTGCTGGCGGTGGCGCTGATGTTCTTCGTGTTGGGGGCGCCGTTCGTCGCCGCCCTGGAGGTGATCATTTATGCCGGCGCCATCGTGGTGCTGTTCGTGTTCGTGGTCATGATCCTCAACCTCGGTCCAGCGGCCGTGCAGCAGGAGCGGCAGTGGCTGAACCCGCGCATGTGGGTCGGCCCGGGGGTGCTGGCCCTGATCCTGCTCGCCGAGCTGGTCTACGTGCTCAGCGGCCACGCCACCCGCCCGGCGGCCACGGCGCGGCCGGTGGGACCGCAGGAGGTGGGGGCGGCGCTGTTCGGCGCCTACCTCCTCGGGGTGGAGCTGGCATCCCTGGTGCTGCTGGCCGGACTGGTAGGTGCCTACCATCTCGGCCTGCGCCGCTCGGCCCGTGCCCCCAAACCACCCGAGGTCATGGCTACGGCGCCATCGGACGAAGAGGCGCGGGCGCCCATGCCAGCTACGGCGCGCGCCCCGGCCGGGGGCCGGCCCGAGGCCGGTGCGGAGGCGGCCGAACGCGCGCCGGGCACCACGACGCAGAGGTGAGCGGTCATGGCCACGGTACCGATGGAAACCGGGCTGCTGGTAGCGGGGATGCTGTTTCTGCTCGGGCTGATCGGCGTCCTGGTACGCCGCAACGTGCTCTTTGTGCTGATGTCGATCGAGGTCATGCTCAACGCCAGCGGCCTGGCGTTTGTGGTGGCCGGGTCGCGCTGGGAGCAGCCAGACGGCCAGGTGATGTTCCTGTTCATCCTGACCATGGCGGCCGCCGAGGTGGCCGTGGGGCTGGCGCTCGTGCTCCAGCTCTATCACCGCTTCAAGACCCTGGACGTGGACGCCGCCCGCACCCTGCGAGGTTGACGTGACCCGTCTGCTGTGGCTGATCCCGGTCGTGCCGTATGCCGGCGCCCTCCTGCTGGCGCTGGTCGGTCCGCGCCTATCCCGGCGGCTGGTGGCGGTGATCGGCTCGAGCACAATCGGCGTGGCGGCCGTACTCGCCGCGCTGGTAGGGGTCGACTTCCTCACCTCCCCGCCCCCGGATTACGTTTCCGGCCAGACGCTGTGGACCTGGATCCGGGTGGGCGAGTTCGCGCCCGGCATCGGCCTCTACCTGGACCCGCTGTCGCTGGTCATGGTGTTGGTCATCACCCTCGTCGGCTTCCTCATTCACGTCTACTCCACGGAGTTCATGGCCGAGGAGGAAGGGTACAGCCGCTTCTTCGCCTACATGAACCTGTTCGTCGGCTTCATGCTCACGCTCGTGCTGGCCGACAACCTGCTCCTGCTCTACCTAGGCTGGGAGGGCGTGGGCCTGTGCAGCTACCTGCTGATCGGCTTCTGGTACCAGGATCCGGCCAACGGCCGCGCCGCGCGCAAGGCGTTCATCGTCACCCGCGTCGGTGATACGGCGCTGGCGGTCGCGCTGTTTTTGCTATTTGACCGGCTGGGCACGCTGCACATCCCGAGCGTCGCGGCCCGCGCCGCGGCGCAGTGGCCGGAGGGCTCCACCATCGCGGTAGTTGTGGCGTTGCTGGTGCTGGGCGGCGCTGTGGGCAAGTCGGCCCAGGTGCCGTTGCAGACCTGGCTGCCGGACGCCATGGCCGGCCCCACCCCGGTGAGCGCGCTGATCCACGCGGCCACGATGGTCACCGCCGGTGTGTACCTCATCGCGCGGATGCACGCCCTGTTCGAGCTGGCGCCGGCTGCTATGACCGCCGTGGCCGTGGTCGGCGTGCTGACCCTGCTACTGGCCGGGTGCAGCGCCCTTACCCAGCGTGATATCAAGCGCGTGCTCGCCTACTCCACTATGAGCCAGATCGGCTACATGTTCCTGGCTCTGGGCGTGGGCGCCTGGTCGGCCGCCATCTTCCACTTCATGACTCACGCCTTCTTCAAGGCGCTACTCTTTCTGGGCGCCGGCGCGGTGAGCCTGGCGGCGCACCACCAGTACGACATGTTCCGGCTGGGCGGACTCAGGCGACAGCTCCCGCTCGTCTTCTGGACGTTCTTGATCGGTGCTGCCGCGCTGGCCGCGCTACCGCTCGTGACGGCCGGCTTCTACAGCAAGGATCTGATCCTGTGGGAGGCGTGGGCGTCAGAGCGGGGCGGCGCCGTGCTGTGGGCCGCCGGGTTGGTCGGGGCGCTGATCACCGCCACCTACACCTTCCGTATGGTCTTTCTCACCTTCTTCGGGCCGGCCCACGGCCCGGTGGAGCGCCGGCCCGGTCCGGCCATCGCGGTGCCGCTGGTCGTGCTGGCGGCGTTCTCCGTCGGTATCGGCTTTGTCGAGCTGCCGCCGTGGCTGGGCAATCGGCCCTGGTTCAGCGATGTCCTGCACCACGTGTTGCCGGCGCCGACCCTTGTGCGGGACGGGGTGGCCACCGAGGCGTTGTTCGCGCTGATCGCCGCGGCCGCGTCGCTGATCGGTGTGTTCCTCGCCTACCTGTTCATCCTGCAGCGTCGTGTGCTGGTCGAGCGGCTGGTGGCCACGCCCGCTGGCGCAGCCGTGCACCGCTGGTGGTCGGCGGGTTGGGGCTTCGACTGGCTGTACGATCGGCTCTTCGTCGCGCCGTACGTGTGGCTGGCGCGCGTGGACCGAGATGACCTCATCGACCTGGGCTATCGCGCCGTCGCCTGGCTGGGCGTGGCGCTGTACGGCCTGGTGCGCCGGACGCAGAGCGGTCGGGTGCGCTGGTACGCGGCCGGCATCGCAGCCGGCGCGGCGGGCATCCTGCTCCTGGCGGTGGTCTTATGATCCTGCTGCTGATCGCGCTACCGTTTGCCGGCGGGCTGCTGGCCTGGCTGCTTGGTCGGCGTGAGACGCGCTGGCCGCGGTGGGTGGCGCTCATGACGCTGGCCGTCGAGCTTGGTCTGACGATCGGCCTGTGGTTGGCGCATGGGCAAGACTTGACGCTCACCGGCCGCGGGCCGTGGTTGGAGGACTTCAACCGCGCCTGGATCCCGCAACTGGGAATTCGCCTTCACCTGGCGATGGACGGTCTCAGCCTGATGCTTCTGGCGCTGACGTCGTTTCTGGGGATCACGGCCGTGCTCGCCTCGTGGACCGACATCCGGGAGCGGGTCGGCCTTTTCCACTTTCAGTTGTTGTGGGTGCTGGCGGCGATTGTGGGCGTGTTCCTGGCGCTGGACCTGTTCCTGTTCGCTTTCTTCTGGGAGATGATGCTTATCCCCATGTACTTCCTCATCGCCATCTGGGGTCACGAGAACCGGGTCTACGCGGCGGTGAAGTTCTTCCTGTTCACCCAGCTCAGTGGCTTACTGATGCTTGTCGCCATCCTGGCGCTGTACGTCATCCACGGGCGTCAGACCGGAACCTACACCTTCGAATACGCTGACCTGCTGGGCACAACGCTGTCGCCGCGCACGGCGATGCTGCTCCTGCTCGGTTTCGTTGCCGCCTTTGCCGTGAAGCTGCCGGCGGTGCCTGTGCATACCTGGTTGCCCGATGCCCACACCGAAGCGCCGACCGCCGGCAGCGTAGTACTGGCCGGCCTGATGCTGAAGACCGGCGCCTATGGCCTGCTGCGCTTCGCGGTGCCGCTCTTCCCCGGCGCCGCCTTCGACCTGGCGCCGCTGGCCATGCTGCTGGCGGTGGTGGGCATCCTATACGGCGCGCTGTTGGCCTTCAGTCAGACCGACCTCAAGCGGATGGTGGCCTACACCAGCGTCAGCCACATGGGATTCGTGTTGCTAGGGGTGTTTGCCTGGAATGAGCTTGCCCTGCAGGGGGCGGTCGTAGAGATCCTGGCCCACGGTCTGGCCACCGGTGGTCTGTTCATCCTGGTGGGCGCCCTGCAGGAGCGACTCCACACCCGTGACATCCGGCGTATGTCCGGCCTGTGGACGGTGACGCCGCGGATGGGCGGCGTGGCGCTTGTCTTGGCCCTGGCCGCCCTGGGGCTGCCGGGTCTGGCCACGTTCGTGGGCGAGTTCCTGGTGCTGTTCGGCAGCTTCCGTGAGAACGCGGCGCTCACCGCGGTGGCGTCGTTGGGCATCGTCACCGCGACGGTGTACGCACTGTGGCTGGTACAGGTGGTGTTTCACGGCCCCAACCGGGAGGGCTGGCGCGTGCCCGACCTCTCGGCACGGGAGCTGGTAACCTTCGCCGCCACGATCGCTGCCCTGGTGTGGATCGGACTCTACCCGCGCCCCGTGCTGGAGGCGGCCGGCAGCGGCCTGCGCGCGCTGGAGCGCATTGCCCCGCGCGCGGCCGCCTCAACCGCCCCACCGACGCGCGCGGGGCGCACCGCAGCGGCGTCGGCCGAGCGACCGGACAACGGCGGACCGGGGGTGTGGGCATGGAGCCCCTGGGCGCCGACGACGGCAAACCGCTGCGGCCGGGACGCTGTGACACAAACGATGGAGCGGGAGGCCAATGACCCGCGCTGAGCTGATCACCCTGACGCCGATGACCCTGCTCGCTGGAGCGGCGGTGGCGCTCCTGCTGCTCATCGCCATGCGCCGCCACCACACGACGGCGTTCGGCGTGGCCATGGCCGGGCTGATGAGTGCCCTGCTCACGCTACCGCTCTCGGCGCGTATGGGACAGCGGCAGGTGACGGTGCTGCTGGTGTTCGACCGCTACGCGTTGTTCTACATAGGACTCCTGATCATCGCAGCGGTCGCGGTGGCGGTGCTGGCCCACGGGTACCTGGATGCACGCGAGGTGGATCCGGAGGAGTTCTACCTGCTGCTCCTGCTGGCGACGCTGGGCGGGACGGTGCTGGTCGTCGCCCGGCACTTCGCCGCGTTGTTCCTGGGGCTGGAGGTGCTGACCGTTTCGCTGTACACCCTCATCGCCTACCCGCAGGTGCGGCACGGGCACATCGAGGCCGGGCTGAAGTACCTGGTGCTGGCGGCGGCATCGGCCGCGTTCCTGCTGTTCGGAATGGCGCTGGTGTACGCGGAGGCGGGGACGATGGAGTTCCCGCGCATCGCCGCCGCGCGCGCCGGCCTGGACACCGCCGCCCACCGCGTGCTGCTGGCCGGGCTGGGGATGGTCGTGGTTGGCATCGGCTTCAAGCTGGCGGTGGTGCCGTTTCACCTGTGGACGCCGGATGTCTACGAGGGTGCGCCCGCGCCGGTGGCCGGTTTCATCGCCACGGTGTCCAAAGGTGCTATGTTGGCGCTCTTGTTGCGTCTGTCGACGGCGATCGATCTCAATGCCGATGCGGCGCTGTACTGGGGGTTTGTCGTTATCGCGGTGGCATCGATGCTGGTGGGCAATCTGCTGGCGCTCTTGCAGGGCAACGTCAAGCGCATCCTCGCCTATTCCTCGATCGCGCATCTCGGTTTCCTGCTGGTGCCTTACCTGGCCGGGGGCAACCTCGCCCGCACCGCGCTGACCTTTTACCTGGTCGTGTACTTCGCCGCGAGTCTGACCGCGTTCGGGGTGGTGAGCGTGCTGTCGCCGCCGGCGCGGGACGCCGATAACCTGGCGGACTACGAAGGGCTGTATGCCCGGCGGCCGTGGCTGGCCGGCGCCTTCACCGCCGCCCTGCTGTCGCTGGCCGGTATCCCATTCCTGGCCGGGTTCGTGGGCAAGGTGTACCTGGTGGCGGCCGGGGCCGAGGCCGGGTTGTGGCTGCCGGTGATCGTTCTCATCGTGGCCAGCGTCGTCGGCCTGTTCTACTACCTGCGCATCGTCTCGGCCATGTACGTGGCCGCGCCGCCTGCGGCGGAGGTGCCCGCCCTTGTCCGGTCCCGCGGTCGGGCCGGTGCCGCGCTCCTGGCGGTCCTGACGCTGCTGATGATCGGGCTGGGGGTGTATCCTGGTCCGCTCATCGATCTCATCGAGCGGTTCACCACCATGCTCACGTGAACCGCGGCCGCGTCCCGGACGTGCCCGACACCGCGGTGGGGGAGGCGGGACAACGGTGCAGAAGGGGCGGGGCGGATGGTCGGAGCGACGACAAGACGAGAAACCGTGAGGGGACCACCATGGCCACACAGTCCGCTCGTGTTCTCCTTCCCGAGAACGGGCCGGTAGCGTCCCTGGACGCCTATCTCGCCCGCGGTGGCGGCGAGGCGTATGAACGGGCTCGCCGGCGCGGGCCGGAAGCGGTGATCGACGAGATCCGGCGGGCGGGCCTGCGCGGCCGCGGCGGCGCCGGTTTCCCCACCGCCGTCAAATGGACGACAGTCCGTCACGATCCGGCGACCACCAAGTATATCTGCGGCAACGGCGCGGAGGGTGAGCCGGGTACCTTCAAAGACCGCTGGCTGTTGCGCATGAACCCGTATCAAGTGATCGAGGGGCTGGCCATCGGCGCCCACGTGCTCGGCGCGCGGAGTGCCTACCTGTGCCTCAAGCGCCTGGCTGAGCCGGAGGTGGTGGCCGTGCAGCGGGCGCTGGACGAACTGCGCGCCCGCACGGCCATCGCCGACAACATCGAGCTGGTGCTCGGGCCGGACGAGTACCTGTTCGGGGAGGAGAAGGCCCTGCTGGAAGTGATCGAGGGCGGGCTGCCATTGCCACGGGTGCTGCCGCCGTACATTCACGGGTTGTTCGGCGGGGCGTACGGCGGTCCCAGTGAGGCCCTGCACAACCCCACCGTAGTCAACAACGTGGAGACGCTGGCGCATGTGACCCACATCGTGCGCCATGGTGCCGACTGGTTCCGCTCTTTCGGCACCGATGACACGCCGGGGACGATGATCTTCACCGTGTCCGGGGATGTGCAGCGGCCGGTGGTGGAGGAGCTACCCCTGGGGCTCACGCTGCGCCAGCTCATCGACGAAATCGCCGGGGGACCGCCGCCGGGACGGCGGGTCAAAGCGGTCCTGCCCGGCGCGAGCGCCGTGCTTACCGCGGCGCAGCTCGATACGCCGCTCGAGTTCGGCGCCATGCGCCGGGCCGGTTCGGGCCTCGGCTCCGCCGGCTTCGTCGTCTATGACGACAGCCGCTGCATGGTCCAGGTGCTCTACACCTTCGCCCGCTTCCTGTATATCGAGTCCTGTAATCAGTGCCCGCCGTGTAAAACGGGCGGGCGCTGGATCACCGAGCGCTTGGAGCGATTGCTCGCCGGTGAGGCTGAGCCCCATCACCTGGCGGAGATGCATGCGGCGTCCTCCTGGGTGACCAACGCCGCGCGTTGTTACCTGGCGACCTCGCAGTCGCTGGTGACGCAGAGCGTCCTGGCGGCGTTCCCGGAGGAGTTCGAGGCGCACCTGCACGGTACATGCCCGCTGGACCACGCCCTGATCGTGCCGAAGATGGTGGACTATGTGCCTGGCCAGGGGTTTCTGTACGACCAGACCTACGTCCTCAAGCAGCCGGACTGGACCTATGCCCTGCCCTGACGACACCGTCTGGCACGTGCCGATCAGGTCGCTGCGGGTGGCCGTGGCCCTCGCTCTACCCCTTTCTGGGCATATCCCGGATGGTGCGTTCCCTGTACACCGTGGCAGGGAGGATGATCGATGCAGACAGACATCACACCTCAGCATGTACCGGTGACGATGTATCGCAGCGCTGAGCGGCTCACCATTGCCGCGCCGATGCCCGGCGCGGAGCCGGAGGACATCCGGGTTGAAGTGGCCGACGGTCGTGCGGTGCTGCACGCGGACCTGCGCGCCACGCTCAAGGGCGATAAGCAGGTGCTGGCTGAAGAGTGGCATGTTGGCCCGTACCACCGCGAGGTGGAGTTGCCGGCTGTGGTCAACGGGGAGTTGGCCAACGTCACCTACCGGAACGGAGTGCTCGTTGTCGCCCTGCCGATTGCCGCGCAGGCGCGTTCGGCACGGCTCACCCTTACGACGATCGGGCCCGGCTACGGTGAACGGGTCGGCAACCAGGGCCATCCCGTTCGGCCGGCGACGCAGGAAGCGCACGAGGCGGCTCGGGCGCGGCGCGGGATGGGGGCTGGGAGCGGGGGCGCGGCGCCCAGGACCCCACCGCGCTGAGGCGTTCGCGTGCCAACGGACACGGCGGCAAGCCCCTGTGAGGATGGTGCGGCGTCAGCGCGAGGCGCGCCGCTTGTGATCGTTGGGTCACAAAGGGGCGAGCTCAGCCGAAGCCCGCGATGGCGACGTGGCGGAGGAGGGGTAGGGCGACGTGCGGCGCGATGCAGGCGCCGTTCGCCATCTTAGTGTCTTGGGCGCCCTGCGGCCGGCTGCAGTTCGTGGCGGGCGTGTTCCAGGCGTTCCAGCTCGGCCGAATCGGGGATAACGGCGAGATGGTACCGATACGCCATCTCACCGCCGAGCCACCCCGACAGAGCCAACAGGCCGGTGCCGACCAGGTGCAGCACGACGACCATGGTCAGGCGGCCGCCGGTACGGGCGCCGTCGTCGAGCATGAGCAGCATGGCAAGGAAGTACAGGGCGACCACCGCCAGGTTGAGCAGCATATGGATCGTAGCGATGCCACGGGCGTCGCTGCGCACGGCCATGGTTAGGTAATCGCCGAACCCCGGCAGCGCGGCGACCAGCGCCGTCACAATGGCGGCGATACCGGTCCAGAAGGCGATGCTGTACCACTCGCTGCGGCCGGTTTTATCGGTGGCGTACACCAAGTCGGCGACCAGCGTCCAAACGAACAGACCGACGGGCAGCACGACCAGCATGGGGTGGAGCGGATGACCAAAGATCGAAAACGTGCTGCGCATGACAATCTCCTCCCGCCAGCGCACCGCACCCATCGTCCGCTCAGCGTGCGAGCGATGGCGGTGCATTCACACCAACGGTAGGGGATGGCAGTCAGCGGTCGTATCCTACATGTTGGGTATTTAGAAGAACCCAGGGAAACGAGCGAGAACGGCAATGTTCCGGCCCCGGCAAGCCGGGGCGGCCGAGCCGGGGTGGGAAGCGAGAAGCGCCGAGGGGCGCACCAGAAGCGCCCCGGCGTGCCGGGGCGCTTGCGCAACGCATCAGCCGGAACGCTCGGCGACCCCGATGGGATTCGAACCCACGATCTCCACCGTGACAGGGTGGCATGTTAGACCGCTACACCACGGGGCCGGGAGGCAGCGCGCCGCATGCGTGCGCGCCGACACTCTCATTCTAGACAGGCGCTCCTGCCTCTGTCAACGCGACTGGACCGGACCGCCGCCACCCCGCTATACTCACAGGGGACTGGCCCGCCTTGAGCCATCCCGTCCGCGGAGTGCCACGTGGCCAAGCGCACGCGTCCCACCCGTTCCCGCACTGCCGTGAGACACCGCGAGGCAACATCCGCCGCGGGCGCGGGCTCCACATCGGTCGCAACCCCGACCGCGCCGACTCCACGCGTGGAGTCGGCGCCCACCTCGGCCGCCTCGGCCACCACCAAGATCACCATGACCGACTACGGCTACGTGGCGGGCGAGCTGCGGCGCATCGCCATCCTCACTGCGATCATCATCGCCCTGCTGCTGGTGCTGTGGGTGGTCGTGGGCTGAGCCGTGGATCGGTGACTGCCGCTCAATGACTGGCCTGCGGCTGACCCAGCGCGAACATCAGCTCCGCCTCCGCGGCGAGCTGACCGTCCACCAGCGCCCGCCCCTTGCCCTTGCCCACGTTGCCGCGCAGGCGCGTCAGCTCGACCTCCAGGCGCAGGGTGTCGCCGGGACCCACCGGCCGCCGGAACCGGGCGCCGTCGATGCCGGCAAAGAACGGGATCTTGCCCTCGTGCTCCGGCCGGCTGAGGAGCGCCACCGCCCCCACCTGCGCCAACGCCTCGATGATCAACACGCCGGGCATGATCGGATGGCCCGGGAAGTGACCCTGGAAGAACCACTCGTTGAAGGACACATGCTTCAGCCCCACGGCGCCGGTGTCCGTGACCTCGACGATGCGGTCCACCAGCAGGAACGGATAGCGGTGGGGCAAGGTGGCAAGGATCCGCCGGGCATCCCACGGCATGTACGCCTCCTGCCTGCACTCGATGCTGGGGGCAACCCGTCCTGAGCGCCACACGCTACGCGCCACGGTGAGCACGGAGCCGGCCAAGTGCGCGCCCGTCGCGCTACCGCCCGCCCGATGGGCGTCATGCGCGGCGCGCGGCGCTCACTGCTCAGCGCTGATACCCCGGCCGGCCCCGACCCAGCTCCATGAACGCGTCCACCACGTCATTGGGGAGCGGGATATCCCCCGGCTCGGTCTCCTCCTCCCGCTCCATGGCGTGGTAGTCGCTGCCGCCCAGGGGAAACAGTCCCAGCCGGTCCGCCAGCCGCCGCAGCTCGGCGATCTGTTCCGGCGTGTAGCGCCGGTAATAGACCTCCATGCCCATCAGACCGTGCGGCACCAGGGCGGCGATCTCCTGCTCCATGTTGGCGATGTAGGTGGGGTGTGCCACCACCGGCACGCCGCCCGCGTCGCGGATGAGTTTGATCGCCTCGGCCGGGCTCAGCTTTTCTCGCTCCACGTATGCCGGCCCGTTCCGCCCTAGGAAGCGCTCGAAGGCCTCGTCGGTGGAGGCGACGTACCCGGCCTCCACCATGGCCTGGGCGATATGCGGCCGGCCGATGGAGGCGTCGCCCGCGATCGCCTGCACCCGCTCCCAGGAGAGGGGAAAGCCGAGGGCGGTGAGCCGTTCCACCATGGCCCGGCCGCGGCCGATTCGCCCCTCGCGGAAGCGGGCCAGCGCCGCCTGGAAGCGCGGGTCGTGCTCGTCCACCCAGTAGCCGAGGATGTGCACCTCGGTGCCGGGGATGTCCGTGCTCAGCTCCACGCCGGGCACCAGCGTGATGTCCGGATAGGCACGCAGCGCCGCGCGCATCTCGGGCAAGCCGTTCAGGGTATCGTGGTCGGTGAGCGCGATCACCCGCAGGCCGTTGCGATGGGCGATCGCCGCCAGCTCGGCCGGTGTGCGGCGACCATCGGAGTGGGTGCTGTGCAGGTGAAAGTCGCCCTTGGCGCGCACGACGTCTCCTGTGCGTGAGCGCGGCGGGCGCCGGGCAGAGATCTGCCTCCGCCCGGCGTCCGCCCGCCGTCGCTTACTTCGCGTATTCCACCGCGCGCGTCTCGCGCACGACGGTGACCTTGATCTGGCCGGGATACTCGAGGGTTTCCTCGATCTTCTTGCTGACATCCCGGGCCAGGCGCATGGCGCCTAGGTCGTCGATCTCCTCCGGGCGCACAATGATACGCACCTCACGCCCGGCCTGGATGGCGAAGCTCTTCTCCACGCCGGGGAAGCTGTTGGCCACCGCCTCCAGCGCCTCCAGCCGCTGGATGTAGCGCTCCAGCGATTCGCGTCGCGCGCCGGGGCGGCTCCCGCTCAGCGCGTCGGCGATGATGGTGATCACCGCCTCCACGGTGGACGGCTCCACTTCCTCGTGGTGCGCCTCGATGCAGTGCACCACCGCCTCGGGCAGGCCGTAGCGGCGCGCGATCTCGGCGCCGATGCGGGCGTGCGTGCCCTCCACCTCGTGGTCCACGGCCTTGCCCAGGTCGTGCAGCAAGCAGCCGCGCCGGACGACCTCCACGTCGGCGCCCAGCTCATAGGCGATGATGGCGCCCAAGTGGGCGGTTTCCACCGCGTGGCGGAGCTGGTTCTGGCCGTAGCTGGTGCGGTACTTGAGGCGGCCGAAGATCTTGAGCAGCTCCGGGTGCAGGCCGGGGCAACCGGCCTCCAGGGCCGCCGCCTCGCCCGCCTCGCGCAGCGATTGCTCCACCTCGCGCCGCGCCCGCTCCACCATCTCCTCGATGCGGGTGGGGTGGATGCGCCCGTCCTGGATGAGACGGGTGAGCGCCACGCGCGCGATCTCCCGTCGCACCGGGTCAAACCCGGACAGCGTGACGGCGTCCGGGGTGTCGTCGATGATCAGGTCGCAGCCGGTGAGGTGCTCGAGGGCGCGGATATTGCGTCCCTCGCGCCCGATGATGCGACCCTTCATGTCGTCGCTGGGGATGGGGACAACCGTTACCGTCGTCTCGGCGACCACATCGGTGGCCACGCGCTGGATGGCCGTGGCGAGGATCTCGCGCGCCCGGCGATCGGCGATCTCCTTGGTTTCGGCCTCGATGGCACGCAGGCGCCGGTTGGCTTCCTCCCGCGCCTCGCGCTCCACCTCGGCCATCAGGATCTCGCGTGCCTCCGCGCGCGAAAGCTCGGCCAGCCGCTCGATCTCCCGGATGCGGTGCTGTCGTAGCTCCTCGACCTCCGCCCGCGCTCTGTCCAGTTCGGCCTCACGCGCGCTCAGCGCCCGCTCGCGCCGCTCGAAGGCCTCCGACTTCCGGTCGAGGTTCTCCTCTCGTTGCGCCAGCCGCCGCTCCTGCCGCGCGATCTCCGCCCGGCGCTCGGACAGCTCGCTCTCCACCTGCTGGCGGAGCCGGATCGCCTCCTCCTTGGCCTCGAGCAGCAACTCCTTCTGCCGGGTCTCCGCTTCCGCGAGCACCCGCGCCGCTTCCGCCTGGGCCGCTTCCAACTGCCCCCGGTGGACGGCCCGCCGCGAAAGTAGGACGACGGTAGCAAGTGCCCCAACCGCCACAGCGCCGATCACCATGCCGATGATCAGCCCGAGAACCATGGCTCGTTCTCACTCTCGTGTTGTTAATGTGGCGCCGTTGGGCCAGGCTACCAGCGTCATCATAGTTTTATTGCGGTAGCGATGTCAACAAGATTGAATACGAACCCTGTGAATATATGCTCATCTGGTATCGGTATGATCGATCTGCGAGGCGCGGTCGGCTCAGGGCGAGCCCTCGTCGACGGCCGCCCGCTCCCGGCGCCACAGCTCGCGCACCACGGTGGCGATCACCTCGGCCGCGAACCCGCGCCGCTGCAGGTAGGCACCTAGCCGCTGGCGGAAGGTGCGGGCGTCCAGCCCGTGCAGGGTGCGCGCCTTCTTCTCGGCCAGGCCGCGGGCGGTCTCCAGGTCGTCGGGGACGTCTGCCAGCGTGCGGGCCGCCACCTCCGGGTCCACCCCTTTGGCGCGCAGCTCGTGCAGGAGCAGGCGGCGGCCGCGTGCCCCCGTGCGGCCCTCCACCCAGGCGCGCGCGAAGGCGGCGTCGTCCACGTACCCGTACTCACGCAGGCGCGCCAGCGCCGCCTCGACCGCCTCCTCGGGAAAGCCTCGCCGGGCGAGCCGTTCGCGCAGCTCCTGCTCCGCGCGCGGGCGGTAGCCGAGCAGGCGCAGCGCCGCGTCCAGCGCCTGCCGACGGGCGTCTGCCGCCGCCAGGTGCCGGAGCTGCTCGGCCGAGACCGGGCTGCCCGCACACAGCCCGCTGGCCGCCAGCGTCTCCGCGGTGAGGATGAGGACCGGCTGGCCGTCAACCTCCACGCGGTAGCGACCGCGCCGCAGCGGCGTGACCGCACTGACCACACCGTCGCTCGGCGGGATGGCCGCTACCGGTGCGACGCGCGGGGTGCGGCGGCGAGATCGCTGGCCGGATGGCTGGCGGGTCACGGTGGTGCCTCTTGGCCCGGCAAACGGCGCACCCCCCCTGCCGGCGGGAGGGGTGCGGGCAGCGGAAGGCCTCGCTACTCGAAGGCGGGCTCTTCGTCTTCGTCGTCCACGCCCGCCGGCATGGCGATCGCCTTGGCCGCGGAGGTGGTGCCGGCCGCCGCCCGGATCTGCCGCTCGATCTCGTTGGCCAGCTCCGGGTTCTGGCGCAGGAACTCCTTGGCGTTCTCGCGCCCCTGGCCCAGCCGCACGTCGCCGTAGGAGAAGAAGGCGCCGACTTTTTTGACGATGCCGGCCTCCACACCCAGGTCGATGAGATCGCCTTCACGGGAGATGCCGAGGTGCTTGCCGGCCACCATGATGTCGAACTCGGCCTGGCGGAAGGGCGGCGCGACTTTGTTCTTGACGATCTTGGCCCGCACGCGCGAGCCGACCGGCTGGGTGCCCTGCTTGATCGTCTCCACCCGCCGCAGCTCGATGCGCACCGAGGCGTAAAACTTGAGCGCCCGGCCCCCCGGTGTCACCTCCGGGTTGCCGAACACCACGCCGACCTTCTCGCGCAACTGGTTGATGAAGATCACCGCCGCCCGCGAGCGGGAGATAGCCCCGGTGAGCTTGCGCAGCGCCTGCGACATCAGCCGCGCCTGCAGGCCGACGTGCGCGTCGCCCATCTCACCCTCGATCTCGGCGCGCGGCACCAGGGCCGCCACCGAGTCCACCACCACCACGTCGATGGCGTTGGAACGCACCAGCGCCTCGGCGATCTCCAGCGCCTGCTCGCCGGTGTCCGGTTGGGAGATGAGCAGTTCGCCGACCTTAACGCCCAGCCCTTCGGCGTACACCGGGTCGAGCGCGTGCTCGACGTCGATGTAGGCGGCCATACCGCCGGCCGCCTGCGCCTGGGCGATGATCGACAGCGCCAGTGTGGACTTGCCCGTCGACTCCGGGCCGTAGATCTCGATCACCCGGCCGCGCGGGACCCCCCCCACGCCCAGGGCAATGTCCAACGCCGGCGAGCCGGTCGGGATCCCCTCCACCGCCAGCCGCGCCGAGGCCTCACCCAGCTTCATGATCGCGCCGCGGCCGAACTGCTTCTCGATCTGCCCGATGGCCAGTTCCAGTGCCTTCGCCCGGTCGTCTGCTGCCATGTCGCCGCTCTCGGTCCTTTCCTACGGGCGTCACCCCGCTCTCGCCGCTCGCCGTCTTGACCATCATACCATCGCCGAACGGGGGAAACAATTGTTCTAGTGATCTCGCCGCTATCCGGTTGGACGGCGCAGCGGGTGGCCCCGGTGCCGGCGGCAGCGCGGTTGGCAGGCAAGGGAATGGTACGCCGTCGTCGCCTCTCCATACGCGCGATCTAGGCCTGGGGCGCCCCCTGGCCGTTCCGGGTGGCGGCGGGCGCCGGGGAGGAGTTGACAGGATCGCGGGCGGTTGCTACCGTGACGGCAGCAATCGCATCACGCGAACGGCTGCGAACGGGACGAGTACGGCGCCAGCGAGGCTCAGAGAGCCGGGGTCGGTGTGAGCCGGTGCCTGCGCAGCGCGCGGAATGGACCCGGGAGCTGCGGCCCGAACGGACCGCCGGGCGTGGCGGCCCCAGTAGGCGTCGCCGGAGTGGCACCGTTATCACAGCCTAGGGTATCTCCCGCCCGTGCGGGACGTACCTGAGTCAAGAGGCCCGCGCCCGGGGACGGGGCGCGGGCGAAAAAGGGTGGCACCGCGAGACAACCCCTCGCCCCTTTGCCGGGCGAGGGGTTTTTGACGTAGTACGCGCCGCCCGGCGGGCACATCGAACAAGGAGCGCAGGATGGACCGCAAGATTCTGCTCCCCGAGGCTGACCTCCCGCGGCAGTGGTACAACATTCTGCCCGACCTGCCGTCGCCCCTGCCGCCGCCGCTGCACCCGGCTACCAAGCAGCCCATCGGGCCGGAGGCCTTGGCGCCGCTGTTCCCGATGGAGCTGATCAAACAGGAGGTCTCGACCGAGCGGTTCATCGACATCCCGGAGGAGGTGCGGGAGGTCTACACGATGTGGCGCCCCACCCCGCTCTACCGTGCCGTGCGGTTGGAGCGGGCGCTCGGCACCCCGGCCCATATCTACTACAAGTACGAGGGCGTGAGCCCGGCCGGCTCGCACAAGCCGAACACCGCCGTGCCCCAGGCCTACTACAACAAGCGGGAGGGTGTGCGCCGCCTGACCACGGAGACCGGCGCCGGCCAGTGGGGCAGCGCGTTGGCCTTCGCGGCCAACGTGTTCGGCCTGGAGCTGAAGGTCTACATGGTCAAGGTCAGCTACCAGCAGAAGCCGTACCGCCGCTCTATGATGCAGGTGTGGGGCGCCCAGGTGGTGCCCAGCCCCAGCCCGGACACCCAGGCCGGCCGCGCGGTTCTGGACGTGGACCCCGACTCCCCCGGCAGCCTCGGCATCGCCATCAGCGAGGCGGTGGAGGACGCGGCCGCGCGCGAGGACACCAAGTACGCGCTGGGCAGCGTGCTCAACCACGTGCTCACCCACCAGACGGTGATCGGTGAGGAGGCGATCAAGCAGATGGAGCTGGCCGGCGAGGGGCCGGATGTGGTGATCGGTTGCGTGGGGGGCGGCTCCAACTTCGCCGGGCTGGCCTATCCGTTCCTGCGCCGACGCCTGACCGCCGGCGCCAACATTCGCTTCCTGGCCGTGGAGCCGGAGGCCTGCCCCAGTCTCACGCGGGGCGCGTACACTTACGACTTCGGCGACACCGCCGCCACCACCCCGCTCATGAAGATGTACACGCTGGGGCACACGTTCGTCCCGGCCGGTATCCACGCCGGCGGCCTGCGCTACCACGCCATGGCCCCGTCCATCTCCCATCTCTACCACCTGGGGATCATCGAGGCCCGGGCCTATCACCAGACCGCGGTGTTCGACGCGGCCGTGCAGTTCGCGCGCACCGAGGGGATCGTCCCGGCGCCGGAGTCGGCGCACGCCATCCGCGCCGCCATCGATGAGGCGCTGGCCGCCAGGGAGGCGGGTGAGCGACGGGTGATCCTGTTCAACCTGAGCGGGCACGGGCACTTCGACCTGGGTGCGTACGATCGCTACTTCGCCGGCGAGCTGGAGGACTACGCCTACCCGGCGGAGAAGGTGCGGGAGGCGATGCAGCACCTACCTCGGCTCTGACGCCCGCCCCGCCGCTGGTCGCGCTGCGCTCGGCGCGCGTCGCGCGGGATGCGGCGGCAAGGAGGGAACAGCAATGACGACGACCACCACCGCCACGACCACCCAGGCACCGCAGGTGCCCGGTCAGCGTAAGCGCATTCTGACCGGCGATCGGCCCACCGGTGAGCTGCACCTGGGCCATTACGTCGGTTCGCTGGCCAACCGCGTGCGGCTGCAGGACGAGTACGACTGCTACTTCATCATCGCCGACCTGCACACCCTCACCACGCGCCCGGAAAAGAACTACATCCGCGAGCTGCCGGAGAACATCCGCAAGGTCACGCTCGATTACTTGAGTGTGGGCATTGACCCGGAGCGGTCCACCATCTACGTGCAGTCGATGGTGCCGGAGGTGTACCAGCTCAACCTGTTCTTCGAGATGCTGGTCACGGTACCGCGCCTGGCGCGCCTGCCCAGCCTGAAGGATATGGCGCGGGCCGCCCACATCGAGCAGATGCCGTTCGGGCTGTTGGGGTACCCGGTGTTGCAGGCAGCGGACATCCTCCTGCCCAAGGCGCACCTCGTGCCGGTGGGCAAGGACAACCTGGCGCACGTGGAGATCACGCGCGAGATCGCCCGCCGTTTCAATCACCTGTACGGTGAGGTGTTCCCCATCCCCGAGGCCATGCTGGGCGAGGTGCCGACGCTCCCGGGCATCGATGGCCAGAAGAAGATGTCCAAGTCACTCGGCAACGCCATCTTCCTGAGCGATGACCCGAAGACCGTGGAACAGAAAGTGATGCGCATGTACACCGACCCCACGCGCATCCATGCCACGGACCCCGGTCACGTGCGGGGCAACCCGGTGTTCATCTACCACGACGTCTTCAACCCCAACAAGGAAGAGGTTGAAGACCTCAAGCGTCGCTACCGGCGCGGGCAGGTGGGTGACGTGGAGGTGAAGCGCAAACTGGCGGCGGCGCTCAACGCCTTCTTGGAGCCTATCCGCCAGCGGCGGGCGCTGTTTGAGTCGCGGCCCGGGTACGTGGAGGAGATCCTGCGCGAGGGAACCCGGCGCATGCGGCAGATCGGCGCGGAGACCCTGGCTGAGGTGCGGGAGACGATGGGGCTGAACTACCCCTTCTTCCGCACCTGATGCCGGCGGGCCGTCCCGGCCTCGACCGCCCAGAGGCGGGTCTGCGGGAGGCAACCATGTCCATGTATCAGCCGGCGCTCGATGAGGTGAAGGCCCTGGCCACCACCCGCCGGGGCAACCAGGTCGCCGTCTACCGGGAGGTGCTCGCCGACCTGGAGACCCCCGTGTCGGCCTTCCTCAAGGTCGCGCGCGGGCCGTACTCATTCCTCCTGGAGAGCGTGGAGGGCGGCGAGCGGCTGGCGCGGTACTCCTTCATCGGTACCGAGCCGTACCGCGTGCTGCGCACCGGGCCGGGACACGGCCCGGACGTCGACCCTCTGCGTCTCGTGGAGGAAGAGCTACGGCGCTTTGTGCCCGTACCGGTGCCCGGTCTGCCCCCTTTCACGGGCGGCGCCGTCGGCTATCTGGCCTACGACGCGGTGCGCCACTTCGAGCGGGTGCCGACGCCGGCCTGCGACTCGCTCGGCCTGCCCGAGGCGACGTTCCTGTTCACGGACACGCTGCTGATCTTCGACCACCTCAAGCACGTGATCCGGGTGGTGAGCCACGTCCGTCTGGACGGTGACGTCGAGGCCGCCTACCGGCAGGCGGTGTGGCGCATCGAGGAGCTCGTGGATCGACTGCGGCAGCCGCTCACGCGCCTGCCGGAAAACGGCCCACCGCTGCCGCCGGAGGCCACACGCCCGCGCCACAACATCCCGCGGGAGGACTACCTGCTGGCCGTGGAGCGGGCGCGGGAGTACATCATCGCGGGCGACATCATCCAGGTGGTGCCCTCCCAGCGCATGGCGCGGCGCACCAGCGCGCACCCGTTCAACGTGTACCGCGCCCTGCGACACATCAACCCCTCGCCGTACATGTTCTACCTGGACCTGAACGGCTTCCAGCTCGTGGGCGCCTCGCCGGAGCTTCTGGTGCGGGTGGAAAACGGCACGGTGGAGACGCACCCCATCGCCGGCACCCGCCGGCGCGGGCGCTCCGCGGCCGAGGACCAGGCGCTAGAACAGGAGCTGCGCGCCAGTGAAAAGGAATGCGCCGAGCACGTGATGCTGCTCGACCTGGGTCGCAACGACCTAGGACGGGTGTGCCGGCCGGGCAGCGTGCGCGTCACCCAGATGATGGAGGTGGAGCGCTACTCGCACGTGATGCACCTCGTCTCGCACGTGGTGGGCGACCTGCGCCCGGACCGCACCGCGTTCGACGCCCTGCGTGCCTGCTTCCCGGCCGGCACGGTCTCCGGCGCGCCCAAGATCCGGGCCATGGAGATCATCGCCGAGCTGGAGGGCGAGCGCCGCGGCCCCTACGCCGGCGCCGTCGGCTACGTCGGCTTCGAGGGCAATCTCGACACCTGC
>JBHOQW010000197.1:0-2551 GCA_042408665.1 Dehalococcoidia bacterium | reverse complement strand
GTGCCATCGGCTGGAGTCCTACAACGGCGACGCCGCCAACACGGGCAGCAGCTTCACTGAAGCGCAGCAGATCTGCGCCGCGGTCGGCGTCGTGCTGTACTGAGGCACACGCCGCGCGTTCAGAACACCGCACACGTGACGGACAACACCGGCGGCAGCGTGCCCGGCAGCCGCTGCCAGTGGTCGCCGCCATCCGCGCTGGCGTAGACCTGGCCGTTGCTCGTGCCGAGGTACACCCCTTCCGGGTCCAGGCCGTCGGTATCCAGCCCCTCGCGGTAGACGCTCTGATAATCGTGCGGGCCGGGCAGGCCGTCCGTAAGCGGCTGCCACGTGGCGCCGCCGTCCCGGCTGCGGTACACGGTGAGCTGACCGGGGCAGACGCGGAAAGTGTCCTGCTCAAAGGCCAGCGGCACGACGTAGACCGCGTCCGGCTCGCGACGGGTGACAGCGATGGGGAAGCCGTGAAACGAGGGCAGCCCATGGGTCACATCCGTCCAGCCAGTGGCGGAACCCTCATCAAGGCGGAAGACGCCGATGTGCGCCTGCCCCCAGAGCCGGCTCGGCCGCTTCGGGTCGATGCGCAGCTTGTGCAGCTCGTCGGCCGCGGCGGGGTCCACGTTCGGCGGCAGCTTGGACTGCTCCACAAGTTCGGGAAACCGCGCCTGGAACTCTGCCTCCATCTGCCTGGCCATGGCGGTCGTGGCGATCACCCGGTGTGAGCAGATGGCCCACGTCTTCCCACCGTCGGAGCTCTCATAGGTGCCGCCGGTGCTGATGGCGACGTAGAGGTGGCGGGGGTCGCGCGGGTCGATCCCGATGGAGTGGAGGCAGGAGTCGCCACCGCCGCTGCCGTTCCAGAACTGCCGGTAGGGATGGCGGTTGAGCGAGTCCACCGGCACCCAGGAATCGCCCCAGTCCTCGCTCCGGAACAGACCCGCGGGCTGCGTCCCGACCCACACCACGCCCGGCTCCCGCGGGTGGCCCGGCCGGACCTGCCACACCCGCTCGACCGAGACGCCCATGTCCGCCGGAAAGGCCAGGCCGGGGCTGTCCTGTCGCCAGGTGCGACCGCCGTCATCACTGCGGGCCACGCATGGGCCCCAAGCCCAGTGCGCGGCCGCGGCGTACAATCGCGGTGGGTCGCGGCGGTCGTCCGCGGCCAGGTGATACACCGACCAGCCGGGGAAGATCGGCTCTGACAGCTGCCACCGCTCGCGCCGCGCGTCGGCTGTGTAGATGAACGCGCCCTTGCGCGTGCCGACCAGCAGCCTCACTCGTGCGCTCATGTGCTCCCCTCCTCCACCGCGCACCCGGCGCGGGGCTAGGGGTCGGGTGGAAGCGCCCCACCCAACCCCGCGCGCCCGCCGCTGCCGCTACGCCGATGCCATCTGCGCTACGGCCCGCTGCATCTCCTCCGGGGAGACGTCGCGCACGTGCTCCCAGAAGGCGATGCGGTAGCCGTCCGGGTGCTCGACCGTGAAGGTGCGATGGCCCCAGAACTGGTCGGCCAGCGGCTGTGTGACCGTGATGCCGGCGGCGGTGACGCGATCGTAGTAGGCGTCGACGCCGTCTACCTTGATGTACAGGCTCATCCCCGTGCTGCCCGGCGTGTGGCCCCAGGAATCGGGACCAAGCATCAGGCGGGTGTCCGCGTCGCGTGCCACCTCCGCATGGGCGATGGCGCCGTCGGGGCCAGGCATGGTGAACACCGTGGCGAACCCGAGCTTGTTGAACCACTCCAGGGTGGCCGCCACGTCACGCACGACGATGGTGGGCACCAGGCTCGGATAGGTGACACTGGACGTCTGCTCCGTGGTCATGTCTTCCTACTCCTTCGGTCTAGTGACTGGCTTCGTGCTTAGGGTGACGTTGATGTAAACCGCTTCAGGCGCCTGTCCACCTCCTCCCGGTTCCACCTCGTGCACTGTCTGCGTGATTTGGGTGAGACCGGCTATTCGCGGAGTCCGCCGGCCGCGTGGTAGGCCCACGCATCCAGCTCCGGCGGCGCGATCCCCTGCCGGCTGAGCACCACCGCCACCTGCGCGCGGTGCTCCGTGCCGTGGGTGATCGCCTGCACGAGCGGCACGGCCACGGGGAAGGCGTACGGCCGCCCCTGCCACACCCCGCGCAGCACCCGTCCCGGGTCGGCCTCGCGCGCGGCCCGCAGAAGTGCCATACCCGTCCGCCGGGCGCACACCACCAAGTCATCCAGGGGCGGGGCACGCCGCAGCTCGCCCAGCGGCCGCTCGGGCCACTCGTCGGTCAGGAGGGCCACGTAGCGCTCCTCACAGGCGACGATGTGCCACAGGGTGTGATGCACCGAGCCGTATGTCCCGGGCACGGTCGCCTGAAGCTGTGCCGTGCTCAACGCCCGGCAGGCGTCGAGCAGCCGCAGGTTGGCCCACAGGTGGTGGCGAAACAGCTCGCTTATGACGTCGCTCACGGTCACCTCTCGTGGTGTGCTTGTCGTCATGGGTGGCCTCCGGTGGCTCGCGGGGCGCTCGCCGGATGCATCGCGCCGCTCGCGCCCGCGCCGGAGTGAGAACCCTAC
>JBHOQW010000195.1:0-6896 GCA_042408665.1 Dehalococcoidia bacterium | reverse complement strand
CGCGTGGCCGACCTGCAGCGGGCGCTGGTGCCGGCATCGGCGCACGCGCCCTCGGTGGAGGTGCTCGGCCACCTGGCCACCGCCCGCATCCGCCGCCAACTGGCCGCCCCCAAAGCGCGTGAGCTGGACTGGATGGCCGGCTTGGACGAGCGCGCCCGCGAACGGCTGCGCCTGGTGGGCCGTCACCTGCTCACCACCGTCGAGGCCTACCTGGCCCGCCAACGGCCGCGCGCGGCCGTGTTGGCCGAGGCGCGTCAGTTCGGCCTGCTGTACGGCCGGGAGTTGGCTGCCGCCCGCTTCTCCATTCGCCAGGGGCTGGAGGCGTTCACCTTCTTCCGGCGCAGTCTCGAAGAGGCGGCCCGCCGCTACGCGCAGCAGCAGGGCCTCAGCCCGGCCGAGATAGACGACCTGCGCGACCAGCTCGACGCCCTGCACGACCGCATCCTGCTGGGCATCGCCGAGGTGTACGATAACCCTTCTGCCCCGCCCCCGGCCGGGGCCCCTGAACCAACCGTCTGACGGGATCAGCCCATGCTCATCTTCGTCGGCCTCAGTCACCAGCGCACACCCCTCTCCCTGCGCGAGCGGTGCGCCGTTCCGGTTGCACGACGCCCACAGGCGCTGGCGGAGCTGCGCCGCCGTTTCGGCCACGCGGTGCTGCTCTCCACCTGCGGGCGCGTGGAGTTGTACCTGGACGGGCCGGAGGACGTCGGCGCGGCGGAGCGCTGGCTGGCCGAGCAGGGGCGCGTGCCGAAGGCGGAGCTGGAGCCGTACGTCGAGACCGCGCATGACGCCGACGCCGCCCGCCGCATCGTGCGTGTGGCCTGCGGGCTGGAATCAGCGGTGGAGGGCGAGGACGAGATCCTGGGCCAGGTGCGACGGGCGTGGCTGGATGCCGGTGCGGCCGGCGCCCTCTCGCCCACGCTGGACGCGGCCTTTCGCCTGGCGGTGCGCGCCGGACGGCAGGCACGGCGGCTGGGCGACCCGCACGCCTGGACCTCCCTCGCCGATTCGGCCGCCGCGCGGGTGGCGCTGGCGGTGGCGGACCTGGCCGCGCCGCGCGTGCTGGTGGCCGGTACCGGGCCGATGGGCCTGCGCGCCGCCCGCACCCTGCGTGACCGCCTGGGCGGGGCCCTAGAGCTGGCGCTGGCCGGGCGCACCCCTGAGCGGGTGGCCGCCCACGCTGCTGCCCTGGGCGCGCGGCCGTTGGCGCTTGCGGACGTGCCCGCCGTCCTCAGCCACGTCGATGCCGCCGTGGTGGCCCTGCGTACCCCGCGCATGCTATTCGGGGCGGAGCAGGTGGCGCCGCGGCCCGCCGGTCGCCCGCTCCTGATCGTGGACCTATCGGTGCCGCGCGCCGTCGACCCGGCGGTGGAGATGCGCGACGGCGTGCGCCTGCTCGATGTGGACGGCGTGGCCGCGGGGGAGGGACGGCCGGCGCGCTGGGGGCCGGCGGAGCGGGCGCGGGTGGAGGCGATCGCCGAGGAGGCGGTGCAAGCCTTCTGCGCCCGCGCCCACCGTTCGGACGCCGAGGCCACGCTGGCCGCCCTGCGCCTCCAGGCCGAGGGCGTGCGGCGCACGCTCCTGGAGCGCACCCTCCGCCGCCTGCCCGGCCTGGACGATGAGGCGCGCTGGCGGATCGACGCCCTCACCCGCGCCCTGGTCAACCGACTGCTGCACGAACCGACGCTGCGCCTGCGCGCTGATACCGACGGCACGGTGGCGCGGCAGGTGCAGGCGCTGTTCTTTGACCACGCTCACGGGACGGGGGCCACCGATTCCGCGTAGACCCGTCCCGCAGAAGGAGGTACCCATGCGCTACCGGCCGCTTGCCGGCACCAACCTGCAGGTCTCCGAGGTCGGCTTCGGAGTGTGGACCGTCTCCGCCGGCTGGTGGGGCGACTACACCGACGAGCAGGCCATCGCCCTCCTGCGCCGCGCCTTCGAGCTGGGCATCACCTTCTTCGACACGGCCGACACCTACGGCGACGGCCGCGGCGAGACGCTCCTGGCCGAGGCCCTGGCCGGCCACCGTGACGAGGTGGTGATCGCCACCAAGTTCGGCTACGACCCCACCGGGCATACCGGCCCGCGCGGCCAGCGTGAGCTGCCGCAGAACTGGTCGCCGGCCTTCGTGCGCGCCGCCTGTGAGGCCAGCCTGCGCCGCCTGAACACCGACCGCATCGACCTCTGGCAGCTCCACAACCCGAAGATGGACGCCATCGAGCGCGACGACCTGTGGCAGACGCTGGAGGACCTGCGCCGTGAGGGGAAGATCCTCAGCTACGGGGTGGCCCTCGGCCCGCGCATCGGTTGGCGCGAGGAGGGGCTGCGCGCTCTGTATGAGCGGCGGGTGCCGGTGATCCAGATCATCCACAACCTGCTGGAGCAAGAGCCGGGCGCCGACCTGATCGCGGCGGCGAGGGAGACCGGCGCCTCGGTGCTGGTGCGCGTCCCCCACTCCTCCGGCCTCTTGGAGGGCAACCTCACCCAAGATACCGTCTTCCCGCCCACCGACCACCGCAGCCATCGCCCGCGCTCGTGGTTGATCGACGGGCTAAAGAAGGTGGAGCAGCTCCGCTTCCTGGAGGCGGACGGGCGGCGCACGCTTGGTCAGGCGGCGCTCAAGTGGTTGCTGGCCGAGCCGGTGATCGCCTCTACCCTGCCGAACATCTACAACGCCGAGCAGCTCGCCGAGTTTGCCGCCGCGCCGGACGTGCCGGACCTCACAGCGGAGGAGCTGCGCCGCTGCGCCGAGCTGTACGCGGACAACTTTGGGTTGACGCCCAGCGCCGCGGGGTAGGAAGGCGGACCCTCATCCCCGACCCGCTCTCCCGGCTTGCCGGAGGGGAGGGTGGCCGAGCGGAGCGCGGCCGGTGAGGGCTCGCCAGCGCGGGAGCGCAGGAGAACGAGGGGACGTGATGACCACGGTTGACCTGCCGTTTCAGATCGATGACCCGGTAAACGCGGCCATCCTGGCGGTCTCCGAGGATCGCTTGCAGGGCTTCCTGCGCGATCCGTTTGGTGAGATCGCGCGCCGCACCGGCCTGCCGCTGGATACCGTGATCGCGCGCGTCCGCGCCATGCTGGCCGCCGGCACCATCCGTCGCGTGCGCCAAACGCTCCTGAGCACGAACCTGGCCGACGGGGCGCTGGTGGCCTGGCAGGTGCCGCCGGAGCGGCTGCACGCCGCCTTCGATTTCATGTTCCAGGAGGACCCCTTCTCCGGGCACGTCGTGATCCGCTCCACGGACGGCCAGACGGCGGGCGCCGCCTACCGCCTATGGACCACGCTCAAGGTGCCGCAGGGCTTCTCCCTGGAAAAGCACGTCGCCTACCTGGCCCAGCGGGTGGGCGCGGAGCGCTACCGGCTCATGCCGGCGCGGGCGCTGTTCACGCTGGGGGTGGGCCACGTGCGCCGGCGCGGCCTGGAGCCGGGCGCGCGCGCCGAGGCGCCCGCCGAGGTGCAACCGGTCACCGTGGTCTCCCTCTCCGATCTGGAGTGGCGGGTGCTCACGGCGCTCAAGCGCGAGTTCGCGGTGGAGGAGCTGGTGCCGGACCTGTGGCGGGCGCGGGCGACAGAGGCGGGCGTCTCGCTGGAGACGTTCTACGCGGTCGCCGAATCGCTCGACCGGCGCGGGCTCATCGGGCGCTTCTCTACGTTCCTGGAGCATGTGAAGCCGCTGGCGGATGGCGCACGCGTCACCCGCTATAACGCGCTGTTCCACTGGGCGGTGCCGCCGGGGCGGGAGATCGAGGCTGGGCGGGAGGTGGGCCGCCATTACATCATGACGCACGCCTACTGGCGCGAGGGTGGGCCGGAGTTCGGCAACGTGAACATCATGGGCGTTGCCCACGGGCTGGACAAGGAGTGGCTGCTGGCGCACAAGGCGGCGATCGACGCCCACCTGGCCGAGGCCGGCATTCCCGTCACCTATACCAACGTCTTCTGGGGCGGGCGCAGCGAGATCAAGCCATCGGAGATCTCGCCCATCGCCTACGCCGCCTGGTGCCGCACCCAGGGCCTGGACCCGGAGGTCATGTGGGAGACGGACACCATCAAGCAAGAGAAAGACGAGGGGTGAGGAATGAGAACGGGCCGGTGCACCCCGGCCCGTGCCGGCTGGTCGTGAAACAGGATCGTCACACACGGGCCGTATCATCGTGGTCACGAGGCCACAAGGAACTGTCGATGAGCACGCCGCGGTATTACCCGATCTTCCTGGACCTGGAAGGCAAGCCCGTCATCGTCATCGGCGGCGGGCGGGTGGCCACCGAAAAAGTCGAGGGCCTGCGCAAGGCCGGCGCCCGTATCACCGTCGTCAGCCCGGAGCTGGCGCCGGAGCTGGCGGCGCTGCGCGACGCCGGCGCGATCGCGCACGTGCCGCGCGCCTGGCAGCCTGCTGACCTAGACGCCGACGCCTGGGCGCTGGTGATGGTGGCGACAGACGACGGTGCCGTGAACCGCCAGGTGCGCGAGGCCGCCCGCGCCCGCCGCATCTGGGTGAACGCCGCCGACGATCCGGCCAACTGCGACTTCATCCTGCCGGCCGTGGTGCGCAAGGGGCGCATCACCCTCGCCGCCTCCACCGCCGGCGCCAGCCCCGCCCTGGCCCGGCGACTGCGCGAGGAGCTGGAGGCCTACCTTACCGAGGACATGCCCGCCCTGGCCGACCTGCTGGCCGAGGTGCGCGCCGAGCTGCGCGCGCGGCGGGTGCACGTGGCCAGCGAGACCTGGCAGGAGGCGATCGACGAGCGCCTGCGCGTGCTCCTCGCGCAGCGCAAGTACACGCAGGCGCGTGCCTATCTGCTGCGGCGCCTGGGGGTGGAGGAGGCGCTGGCCGGCGCGGGCGCCTCGCCGGAGTAACGGCCCGGTTGGGGCTTGATCGCCGCGGATGCGGCCACGATAATCGACGCAACTTCATATGGCCGCGACGTGCAGGGGAAGACCGGTGTAAGTCCGGCGCTGACGCGCAACTGTAACCCCGTCTCGGGGAAGCCAGGGTACCTGCCGCGGCCCCGCCCCCCGGCCCGCTGCGGACGTCGGCGCCGCCGAACTCAGCGGGCCGAGGGGCCCCGCGATCCACGGCGCCTTCGCGTGCTAAGGCGGCCGGATGCCCATCATCGCATGGCCGTCCGGCCTGCGGGTGGTGGGATGCAGCAATCCAATCTCGTCCAGCGCTACGCCCTTGCACCGGATGCCATCGAGACCCTCAGCCGGGAGCGGCTGGCGGCGCACCTGCACCTGCCGCCGGACCTCACCCCGGAGCAGGCCGAGATCGTCGCCCGCATCGCCTACGCCACCGGCGACCCCACCATCACCCCGGCCGTGCGCGTCCACCCGCGGGCGGTGGCGGCCGGCACGGACGCCCTGCGCGCCGGCAGGCCGATCGTGGTGGACGTGAAGATGGTGCGCGCCGGTATCGACCGCCGCTACGCCGGCCCGCTTGGCTGTCGCGTGCGCTGCGCGATTGACGATCCGCTCGTGGCGGCGCGGGCCGAGGCGGAGGGCGTGCCGCGCGCCGTGGCGGCGATGCGCCGGCTGGCGCCGGAGATGGACGGGGCGGTGGTGGTGATCGGCAACGCCCCCACGGCCTTGCTCGCCGTGCTCGACCTGGTCGACGCCGGTGCGGTGCGCCCGGCGGTGATCATCGGCATGCCGGTCGGCTTTGTGGCCGCGGTGGAGGCCAAGGCCGAGCTGATGGCGCGGCCGGTGCCCTGGATCACGGTGGAGGGCACGCGCGGCGGCACGCCGGCGGCGGTGGCGGCCGTGAACACGCTCCTGCGCCGGGCGGGCACGGCCCCGGCGGGGCCTGGGCGCACCGCCGTGCTCTTTCTCGGCCACGGCAGTCGGCGGGCGGCGGCCGGCCGCGCCATGGAGCTGATCCTGGAGGGCGTGCGGCGCCGCGGCGGCTTCGCCATCGTCGAGCACGGCTACCTGGAGTTCGACGCGCGCACCATCCCGGAGGGCGTGCGGCGCTGCGTGGCCCAGGGGGCGACGCGCATCATCGCCGTGCCGTACTTCCTGCACGTGGGCATGCACATGGTGCGCGACCTGCCGCGCGTGCTGCGCGCGGAGCAGGCCAAGTACCCGCACGTCCAGATCGTGCTCGGCCGCCACATCGGTCCCCACTTGGACTTGGTGGACGTCATGCTGGAGCGCATCGCCGAGTCCTGGCACCTGCCGCCCGTGACGGAGGCCGAGATCACCGCCGCCTACTACGAGGGCGAGGGGGCGGAGACGGCCGACGCGCCGCAGGTGGACGATGACGACTGACGCGGGAGGCGAGGAGGAGTACACCCCGGCGCCCCGGCGGCGGGGCCTGCGCGAGGGCTACACCACCGGCGCCTGCGCCACGGCCGCGGCCAAGGCGGCGGCGCTCGCCCTGCTCAGCGGCCGGCCGGTTGAGCGGGTGACGATCCACCTGCCCGTCGGCCGCGACGTCACCTTCGCGCTCTGCCGTTGCGAGTTCGGCCCGGGCTGGGTGCGCTGCGGCGTGATCAAAGACGCCGGCGACGACCCGGACATCACGCACGGGGCGGAGATCCAGGCCACCGTGAGCCGGAGCGAGACGCCCGGGATCACGCTGGTCGGCGGCCCGGGCGTGGGCACGGTCACGCGGCCGGGCCTGGGGCTGGCGGTGGGCGGGCCGGCCATCAACCCCGTGCCGCGGCGCATGATCACCGAGGCGGTGGGCGCCGTGGCCGCGGCCTACGGGGTTCCCGGCCTGCGGGTGGAGATCGCGGTGCCCAATGGGGAGGAGCTGGCCAGACGCACGCTCAACCCGCGCCTGGGCATCGTGGGCGGCCTCTCCATCCTCGGCACCACCGGCATCGTCAAGCCGTGGTCCACGGCCGCCTGGCGGGCGAGCGTGCTGCAGGCCATCGACGTGGCG
>JBHOQW010000193.1:0-7961 GCA_042408665.1 Dehalococcoidia bacterium | reverse complement strand
CAACCAGCTCGGCTTTGGCCTGATCACGCCGGTGCTGCCCGCCTACGCGCGCAGTTTCGGGCTGAGCGCCGGCGCGGTGGGGCTGGTGATCGGCGTGTACGGGCTGGCGCGGTTTCTGGCCAACGTGCCGGCCGGTCAGCTTGCCGAGCGCCGGGGGCGCAAGCCGGTGCTGATCCTGGGCACGGCCATCACCACCGTGGCCTCGGCGCTTATGGCCACCGCCGCCAGCCTGGGGCAGCTGCTCCTCTACCGGCTGCTGGCCGGGTTCGGCGCCGCCACCGTCCTCACCGGCGGGCAGGTGATGGTGGGCGACCTGGCCACCGCTGAGAACCGCGGGCGGATGATGAGTCTCTACCAGGGGTTCTTCCTGATCGGGGTGGGGCTTGGCCCCTCGGTGGGTGGCCTGCTCGCCGACCGGTTTGGCCTGCGCGCGCCGTTTGTGGCCTACGCGGTGTTCTCCGGCCTGGCCTGCCTGGTGGCCCTGCTGGTCATCCGCGAGACGAAGCCGCGCGGGACGGTGCGCTCGACGGCGACGCCGGACGAGGCGCCGGGTGCGGCCGCGCGTGCCGTGGTCTGGAGCGCGCCGTTCCTGCTCGTCGGCCTGGTCTCCTTCGTGCAGTTCTTCGCCCGCACGGGCGCCTTCTTCACGGTGGTGCCGCTCCTGGGCAAGGACCGGATGGGGGCCAGCGAAGCGCAGATCGGCTACACGCAAACGCTCGCGCAGGTGGTCAACCTGGCCGTGCTCTACCACGCCGGTCTGCTGGCCGACCGCCTGGGGCGCAAGCGGGTGATCGTGCCGGCCACGCTGGTGTGCGGCCTGGCGATGGCGCTGTTCGCGCTGAGCGGGAGCTACGCCGTGTACGTGCTCAGCGCCTTCGTGTGGGGGCTGGGCTCCGGCTTCGCCGGGCCCTCACCCGCGGCCTACGTGGCCGACCTGGCGCCGCCGGCGCTGCGCGGCCGGGTGTTCGGCGCCTACCGCTCCCTGGCCGACAGCGGCTACATCGTGGGGCCGATCCTGCTGGGCTGGCTGGCCGGCGTGGGCGGTTATGGCCTGCCGCTCCTGCTCACGGCCGCCTTGTTCCTGCTCTCGGGCGCCCTGTTCGGGCTGGCCGCGCCGGAGCTGGCCCTTCGCGCCAGCCACGTTCAGCCCAGCGCCCAGTCCGGGAGGCGGGCGTCCGGCACGCTGTCGTAGTGGGGCACGTAAGGCTTGAGGTCCAGCACCGGCGTGCGGTCGGCGGCGTCCAGGCCGCGCACGCGCACCACCGCCCCCTCGATCCCCTCCAGGCGGACGACGGACACGCCGATCGGGTTGGGCCGGTGGTGGGTGCGCAGGGCCAGCACGCCGCGCGCGGGCAGGGTGGGGTCGCCGGCCGGGTGCACGCGCGTCAGGCGTCGCTCCGCCTCGGTGACGCGGTCCAGCCAGCACACGACGATCACGTGGCTGAAGCCGGCCAGGCCGTCCAGGGCCGCGGCCAGCTCGGGGCGGAGCACGATGGCCGAGCGCACGCCGGACCAGTCGTGGCGGTGCGGGTCGGTGACGTCGTTGCGCACCCAGCCGATGGGCTCCACCGGGATGGGCGGCAGGCCGGGGAACGGCTCCGGCCGGCGCCGGCCGGTGAGGCGACGGAGCGGGTCAAAGCGCATGGCGGCCCCCGACGGCCCCGGCTACTGCCGGGGCGCGTACATGATCACGACGACGCCGGCCAGACAGAGAAGGGCACCGATCAGGTCGTAGCGGTCTACCGGCGTGCGGTCCACCCACCGGCCCCAGAGCAGGGACGCCACCACGAACACGCCTCCGTAGGCGGCGTAGACGCGGCCGAAGTGCGCCGGTTGCAGGGTGGGAACCACCCCATACAGGAACAGGATCAATCCTCCCAGCGCGCCGAGGGCGGCGGCGCGGCCGTTTCGCAACCACAGCCACACGAGATAGCCGCCGCCGATCTCCAGCAGGGCGGCGAGCGCGAACAGCGCTACGGACCGAACGATGGCTATAGGAGGCATGCGCGGGCCCGTTATTGAGGTCCTAGAGGCACGGGGCGGTTACCCCTCAACCGGCCCCCGCCCGTCGGCCGGCCGCTCGGCGAAGGGGAGCGGCGCCGGGAAGCGGCGGGCGAAGCGGTCGATCAGGGCGATGAGGCGGTCCAGCCGGTGCAGGTAATCGCGCACGCGCGTCGCCTCGTCCGCGTCCGGCGGCAGGCGTGCGGCCAGCACCTCCCGCACGGCGGCCATCTCCGGCGAGTCCAGGCCGAAGACCGCGCGCGTGAACTCCACCAGGTCGCCCAGCCACAGCTTGTAGCGGGGGTTGTCCGGCGTGAGGGCGCGCAGCCACACCGCCCGCTCGCGCAGCTCATCGAGGTGCATGCGGGCGTGGGCCGGGTCCATCGTCGCCTCCTGCCGCCTGGCGCGTCCCGGACCGAGGCGCTCCCGTTCTGTCCTCAGTATCGTGGCCCGGGGGAGGGCGGACAAGGAGGAGCCGGGAGGAGAGAGGCGGGCTGGCCCTCACCCTCAGCAGGCCCTCGCCCCCGGCTAGGCAGGCCCTCACCCCCGGCCCCTCTCCCGTAAACGGGAGAGGGGAGCGTCGTTCGCGAAGCGGCTTTGCCGGCGTCAGACCCCCTCGCCCTCGTCAGAGGGAGAGGGGGCAGGGGGGTGAGGGCCGGCCTGGCAGGCAGGGCGAGGGTGGGCGAGGGGCGGCACGGTAGTATGAACTCACCTCGATACTTAAGACGCCAAACGTGTGTTCATACTTCGGCGCCCGTCCCGGGGCGATGGCGCGCCGCCGCTCGCTCCCCCTGGTACCCTGACCGGGTTGGATAGTATGAACGGACTGCACGATATCTAAGATATCGTGAGTCCGTTCATACTTCAGCGCCCGGCGCGGCGCACCTCGCGCTGCAGCCGAGGGGCGGGGTGCGCAGCCCCTCCCTCGCCGGCTAGCCCTCACCCGGCTAGGCCGGCCCTCACCCCCAGCCCCTCTCCCGCAGGCGGGAGCGGGGAGCGTCGTGCGCGAACGCGCTCTACCGGCGCCAGTCCCCCCTCGCCCGCGCTCAAGCGGGAGAGGGGGGCAGGGGGGTGAGGGCCTGTCCGGCCTGGCCCGCACCCGGTCCGCCTGCGTTGGGCCGCCCTCACCCCCAGCCCCTCTCCCGCACGCGGGAGCGGGGAGTTGCTCGCTCGCGAAGCCGCTTTGCTCGCGTCAGACCCCCCTCGCCCTCGTCAGAGGGAGAGGGGGGCAGGGGGGTGAGGGCCCGTCTCCGCATCTGCCTGGCCCGCACGCCCGGCCGGCAGGCCCTCACCCCCAGCCCCTCTCCCGCAAACGGGAGCGGGGAGCGTCGTGCGCGAACGCGCTCTGCCAGCGTCAGACCCCCCTCTCCCTCGCCAAGAGGGAGAGGGGGGTATCGGGGGGTGAGGGCCAGAACGGTGAGGGCCCGCCCGGCGCAACGGTTGTCTCTTCCCTCCCAGACCGGCGCGTGCCACAGTAGCCGCATGGCTAGACATCTGGAGCCCCAGGAAGGGCCGATCCGCCGCGCCGAGAGCAGCCCCGAGATTCGGCTGCGCGCCCGTGAGCTGCGGCGCGCGCTCACACCCAGCGAGCGCCTGCTGTGGCAGGCCCTGCGCAACCGCCGCTTCCGTGGCCTCAAATTCCGCGTCCAGCACCCGCTGGGGCCGTTCATCGCCGATTTCTACTGCGCCGCGCGCCGCCTAGCCATCGAGGTGGACGGCGCCGTGCATCGCGACCCGGAGGTGCGCGACCACGACGCCGCCCGCGATGCCTGGCTGCGTGCTCGCGGCGTGCGCGTCCTGCGCCTTTCGGCGACGCTCGTCGAGCAGGACCTGCCCCGTGCCCTGCGCCTCATCGCCGCCGCCCTCGACGCCCCACCTGACACGCCCGACTGATACCGGCCCTCACCCCCGACCGGCCCTCACCCCCGGCCAGACGGGCCCTCACCCCCGGCCAGACGGGCCCTCACCCCCGGCCCCTCTCCCGTAAACGGGAGAGGGGAGTTTCTCGCTAGCTAAACCGCTCTGCCGGACCAGACCCCCTCTCCCTCGCCAGAGGACGTGCGAAGATTCGCGTTGGCAAAGCCGTTTCATGTACGTCAGACCCCCCTCTCCCTCGCCAAGAGGGAGAGGGGGGTAGGGGGGTGAGGGCCCGTCTCCGCATCTGCCACCGCCAGACCCCCCTCGCCCTCGTCAGAGGGAGAGGGGGGTAGGGGGGTGAGGGCCCGTCTCCGCGTCTGCCGGCGTCAGACCCCCCTCGCCCTCGTCAGAGGGAGAGGGGGGCAGGGGGGTGAGGGCCTGCCTAGCTGGGGGTGAGGGCCTGCTCCTGACGGCCCGCCGATCACGGCCTGCCCACCCGCCCCGCGCCAGCCCCGCCGTCCGTGCTCCCCTCACCGCTCACCGCTCAGCACGCGGCACGCCCCATCCAGCGCCCAACACGCATCCCGCACCCCTCGTGTGTTAACCTTTCCCGCGCTCCCTCGTTTTCGCCCTTGGACCGGGCAGACGCCGCCGGCGCGCCTCCCATCTCCCCGCGCGCCCCGGCGCCGGCTCCTATAAGCGATGACCACCAGGAAAGGAGGGATGCGCATGACCCTGATGCCCCGGCGGCCGCGCGCCCGTTGGCCGGACGGCCCCCGGGGGAGCCGCTTTCATCCGCCCTTTCCGATGGCACACCAACATCGGAGATCTCAGGAGGGAACCTTGAACAGAGGCAAAATCCGCGTATTCGCGGCGCTCGTGGCCCTCGTGGCCCTTGCCGGCGCCATCGGCTACGGCACCCGCACCGTCCAGGCGGCGGCGCTGACCCTTGGGGGGACTAAGGCGTGCGCCGCTACGGGCCCGACGACGGCGAACTGCACGCTGTCGCTGACGTTTGCGAACCCCTCTCCTCCTCCTGCTGGGACCTCGCCCAGCTCGACCTCACTTCTGACCATCACGGTGACGAGCCCGACCGGGGCCACGCTGTCCAGCCTGGCCGTGGTAAGCCTCACCCCTATTAGCTGTGCTACGACGACTGTTTCCGGGAACGTTATCACCATCGCCACCGGCGCAACGTCCTGCACGGGCATCACGCTCACTGAGACGATTGGTGGGCTGACTGCAGGAACTTCGAACACCATCTCCCAGAGCGTCACGTTGGCGGGCAACGATACCGGCAGTACCACCGTTTCGGCGACGGTGACGACGCCGGCCGCGCCGCCGACGACGCCGACGGCGACCAAGAGCTGCACGGCCCTTACCACGACCAGCGCGAGCTGCACGCTGGCCGTAACCTTTCCTACGGCCCCGGCCGCGAGCGCTACTACTAACGCGCTCATCAGCCTGACGGCCCCGGCCGGTGGTACGCTCACGCTCACCGGCGCGACCCTCACGCCGTCGACGTGTGGTACGGCGACGGTGGCGGGTAACACGGTCATCATTAGCACCTTCGCAACCCCCTCCTGCACGGGGCTCACGGTCACCGAGATCGTGACGGGGCTGGCGGCCGGCGTGACGAACACGGTTAGCCAGACCGTTGCCTTCACGGGTGGTCTGAACGCCTCGGTGACGGCCACCACCACGGTGTCCACGACACCGGCGGCGGCACAGATCAGCATCACGTGCACGAGCACGCCGGGCGCGCCGGCGCTCACCACGTTCAACACCTTCCTGCCCGCCACGCCCACGACGCCGCTGGCGGCGGTGGGGGTGGTGCCGGCCACGGTGTCCTGCTCCGTCAACCTCGGCACGCTCGACCCGGGCGTGGTGGAGATCAGCTCGGTCAACGGCCTGCTGGTCTCCTCCTCCGGCACGCTGACCACCAACCTGCGCATCCCCTGCGGCACCACCGGCGTGGCCGGGAGCTGCACAGGGGCCATCGCCTTCGCGGTGGCGTCCGGTGGCGTGGGCTTTGTGACGGTCCAGGCCCGCTATGAGCCGGCGCCGACCTCGACCTCGACCGAGCGCGAGACGTCGGCCACGATCGCCTTCGTCGCGCCGCCGGTGATCATGAGCCTGTCGCTCAACCCGAACCCGGTGGCGGTGGGCGCGAAAGGCAACGCCACGGCCACGTTCTTCGTGGCGGTGTCCTGCGCCGGCGGCGCGGCCCCGTCCGTTCCGACCACGACCATCCTCATCCCGGCCGGCGCCTGCGTGGACGTGACCACGGGCGCGGTCATCACGGCGGTGCCGAGCAGCTCGGTGCTCAACGGCACGGTGCTGTTCAGCATCGATAACACGGCCATCGCCAGCTGGACCGGCGCGCCGGTGAGCGGCTCGCCGATCACGACGCCGCCAGCGGCAGCGCCGTCCGCGACCGGCTTCACCACCAGCGCGAACCAGGTGTCGGTGCGCTGCGGCTTCTTCCCGACGACGCCGCTGCCGAGCGTCTTCGGCGCCACGGCCACGAGCCCCTTCCTGCCGTTCCCCGGCAGCCTGGCCCAGTTCTTCGGCGGCTGCACCTCGGTGCGGGCAGAGTACATCGGCGTGGCGCCGGGCGCGGCCACGGTGAGCGCCCAGTTCATCCCCGACCTGCCGGGCGCGCTGGGCTCTGTGCCGTTCACGGGTGTGGCGGCCAACGTCAACCCGCTCTTCAGCCTCGTCGGTGCGACGAATGTCACCTCGACGCGCGTGCTTGAGGTGACGGCCGCCACGCCGTCGGGCAAGGTTGACCTGGCGCGTGGCTGCAACAACGTGTCGCCGACGGTGACGGAGGCGGCGGCCGATTACGCCAAGCGGGTGAGCCCGTCGGGCGCGCTGGTGGCCATCTGGGAGCACCAGGCGGCGACCAACACGTTCCGCGGCTTTAGCCCGCAGGCGGGTGCGCCGAGCGACCTGGCGCAGGTGACGCGGCTGCGGCCGGTGTTCATCTGCGTGAGCGGTCCGGCCACGCTGGACCAGCCGGCGGCCTAGCCTGACCGGTTTGCGCGGAGGGCTCTCTAGCCGGGGAGCCCTCCGCATCGGCGCAGTCCCTGTTTTCCCTCCCCGGCCGGCCCGGTGCTCCCTCGGGAGCGGGACCGGCCGGGGGCGGGTTCAGGGCAGCGCGGGGCAGGCCCCCGTTGGTGGGGCCCTCATCCCCGGTACGGCGGGCCCTCACCCCCCGGCCCCCTCTCCCGCACGGAAGCGGGCGAGGGGGAGACGAGGACGGGCCCTCACCCCCCGGCCCCCTCTCCCGCAGGCGGGCGAGGGGGAGCACGCCGAAAACCCTCTCCCGCGTGCGGGAGAGGGTGGCCGAGCGGAGCGAGGCCGGGTGAGGGCCGTAACCCAAGCCCTCTCCCGTTCACGGGAGCGGGTGGCCGAGCGGAGCGAGGCCGGGTGAGGGCCCACCGGCTGAGGGCGAGCCCCGCGCGACAACGAAGCACCAGCAAGCAACACCAGAGCAAGAGGGGACCGAACACGATGAGGTTTTCCATCACAACGATCGCCGGGAGCGTGGCGGCCGTGGCGCTTGCCGCCTCCGCGGCGCTCGGGTCCCACGCGGCCCTGGCGCAGCCCACCCCGCCCAACCGGTTCTTCGGCACCGTCACGGTCGCCGGCCAGCCGGCGGCCCAGGGCGCCCGCGTCGAGGCCCGCGTGGGCAACAACGTCTGCGGCACGGGCACCGTCGGCCCGGGCGGCACCTACCAGGTGGACGTGGCCTCGGCCAGCACGCAGCCCGGCTGCGGCACCGACGGCGCCACCGTCAGCTTCTCCGTCGATGGGCGGCCCGCCAGCCAGACGGGCACCTTCCAGACCGGCGCCTTCACCCAGCTCAACCTGACCGTGACCCAGCCCACGCCGACGCCGACCGCGACGCCGGCCCGCACGCCGACCCCGGCGCCGACGCCGGTGCGCACGCCCACCCCGGCCCCGACCGTGGTGCGCACGCCCACGCCGGCGCCGGGGTCGGCGTGCGGGCCGGCGTCGGCGTCGGCGTCGGCGTGGGCTGGGTCACGGTCAGGTTGAGCTGGGTGAAGGCGCCGGTCTGGAAGGTGCCCGTCTGG
>JBHOQW010000192.1:0-1870 GCA_042408665.1 Dehalococcoidia bacterium | reverse complement strand
CGCCCGCCCCACACGGCGGTGACGACCAGCCGCCCCTCCTGCCCCGCCATCGGGCCAACCTCCAGCCGCGCACCGTCAGACAGCGTCAGCGCCAGGCCGCGGTCCACGCGCACCAGCGGCTGATCCCCAACCTCGACCGATGCCACGCCCGCCGGCACCAGCACGGCGCCGGGACGGTAGCGACGCACCGCCTCGGACAGGCCGCCGGTCGCCGTAGCGCCGTCACGGCTGAGCACCACCATCGCCACCCGCCGCTCGTACGCGGGCAGGAGCGGGTCCACCGCCCGCGTCAGCGCCGCCGCCGATGGCCCGGTGTCGACCAGCACCCGCTCGCCTCGCGGCCCGGTGACCAGTGCCACCGGCGCGCCCCCGGCCTCCGCGAACGTCACGTGCAGCCACCCGTCACCGGCACCCCCCGTCACCGCCCGCGTCAGCGCTATCCCGACCGCGAGGAGCGCCAGCCCCAGGATCATCGCGGCCGCCGGATGTGCCCTCGTCCCGAGCCAACCCTCACCCCGCCCTTCGCGCACCCCTCTCCCGCGTGCGGGAGAGGGGCTAGGGGTGAGGGCCGGTGCAGGTGGGGCGGCGGTGCGGCCCCGGGCCCAGAGCGTGAGCAGCGCCAGCGGCACGCCAACGGCCGCCATTAGCGGCAGCCCCTGCTCGACGTTGACCGTGGCCCAGGACGGGCTACCCGTCAGGCGCGCCGTGGCGATCAGCAGGTGCAGCGGCAGCCAGGTTATGGCCCCGGCCCACGCGCCCAACGGCGGCGCCACCGCGCCGACGGCGGCGGTCAGCGCGGAACCGAACAGCGCCGCCGGGAACAGCGGCGCTACCAGCAGGTTGGCGGGCACCGCCGCCAGCGACACCCGGCCGAACGTGGCGGCGGTGACCGGCAGGGTGGCCACCTCGGCGGCCAGCGTCACCGCTCCACCACGCCAGACCGCGAGCAGCGGGCCGGCGGCCGGCGCTCCCGCCAGCAGGCGCTCCCCGAACGCCTGCCACGGCGGCGCCAGCAGCAGGATGCCGGCCGTGGCGGCAAAGCTGAGCTGGAAGCCGGCGTCGCGGATCACCGGCGGGTCCAGACCGGTCATAACGGCGGCCGCCAGCGCAAGCGAGACCAGCGGCGCGCCCGGCCGACCCGCGAGCGCGGCGGCGATCACCAGCACACCCATGAGCAGCGCCCGCGCCACCGAGGGACTGAGCCCGACGAAGGCGGCGTACCCGCTGATAGCGACGAGGGCGGCCAGGGCCGCGCCGCGGCGGCCCACGAGCCACGTGAGCGCGCCCACCACCAGCCCGGCCGTGAGCGAGATATTGAAGCCGGAGATGGCGATCAGGTGAGCCGTGCCGGAGCGGGTGAAGGCCTCGTACACCTCGGACGGAACGGCGGTGCGGTCGCCGAGGGCGATGCCGCGCGCCAGCGCCGCTTCGGGTTGGGGCAGGGCCCGGTCCAGCGCCGTGCTCGCCGCCCGTCGCGCCCGCAGCAGCCATGCCCGCGGCCGCGGTCCCTCGTCCCGTCCCACCACGCGCAGCCGTGGGTACTCCATCTGCGCGCGGATGCCCTGGCGGGCCAGGTAAGCACGGTAATCGAAGCCGCTGAGCAGCGGTGGCGCGCTCACGTGCCCCACCAGCTCAACCACGTCACCGTCCCGGTAGGGGTGACCGAGCGACGTCCGCACGAGCAGGGCGCCGGTGAGCGGGCGGGATCCCGCCGGGGTGAGCGCCTCGCGCGCGGCCACCCGCAGCCGCTGCGACCGCTCCCGCTCCTCGCCGTCACCCCGCACCACCCCCCGCAGCCGCACCGGCCCCGCGTCGACCAGGCGCGCGACGTCGTCGGGGCCAGGCGGGCGCGTGGCCGCCTGCCAGCGGG
>JBHOQW010000190.1:0-2141 GCA_042408665.1 Dehalococcoidia bacterium | reverse complement strand
ATCGACAACACCGCCTATTACAAGCTCGTGCCCGGCCAGCCCCGCTACTACATGGACTACACCGGCACCGGCAACTCCCTCAACGTGCGCAACCCCTGGGTCCTCCAGCTCATCATGGACAGCCTGCGCTACTGGGTGCAGGAGATGCACGTGGACGGCTTCCGCTTCGACCTGGCCGCGGCGCTGGCGCGGGAGCTGCACGACGTGGACCGCCTCGCCGCCTTCTTCGACATCATCCACCAGGACCCCGTGATCTCCCAGGTCAAGCTCATCGCCGAGCCCTGGGATGTGGGCGAGGGCGGCTACCAGGTGGGCAACTTCCCCGTGCTGTGGACGGAGTGGAACGGTAAGTACCGCGACACGGTCCGCCGCTTCTGGCGCGGCGATGAATGGGTGGTGAGCGAGCTGGGCTACCGCCTCACCGGCTCCTCGGACCTCTACCAGAGCGATGGCCGCCGTCCCTACGCCAGCATCAACTTCGTCACCGCCCACGACGGCTTCACCCTGCACGACCTCGTCAGCTACAACCACAAGCACAACGAGGCCAACGGCGAGGACAACCGCGACGGCGCCGACGACAACCTCTCCTGGAACTGCGGCGTGGAAGGGCCAACCGACGACCCGGCCGTGATCGCGCTGCGCGAGCGCCAGAAGCGCAACTTCCTCGCCACCCTGCTCCTCTCCCAGGGCGTGCCCATGATCCTGGGTGGCGACGAGATGGGCCGCACGCAGCACGGCAACAACAACGCCTACTGCCAGGACAACGAGATCTCCTGGTTCGACTGGGAGCTGGACGAGCGGCGCCGCTCTCTGCTGGAGTTCACCGCCCGCCTCATCCGCCTGCGCCTTGGGCATCCCGTCCTGCACCGGCGCAAGTTCTTCCAGGGCCGTCCGCTGCGTGGCTCGGGGGTGAAGGACCTCACCTGGCTGCGGTCCGACGGTGAAGAGATGAGCGATGCCGACTGGGACTCGCACTGGCTGCGCTGCCTAGGGCTACGCCTGGCCGGCGACGCGCTGGACGAGATGGATGAGCGGGGCGATCCGGTGACGGACGACACCCTGCTCATCCTGCTCAACGCCCATCACGAGCCGGTGCCGTTCACCCTGCCGGCGGACACCGCGGGCGACCGCTGGGAGGTGCTGGTGGACACCCATGCGCCGGAGCTGGAGCCAGGCGCACGGGCCGTGGCCGGCGGCGCGCCCCTGGAGCTGGCGCCGCGCTCGCTCGTGCTGCTGCGCCGCGGTCGGGCCGTCGAAGAGTAGGCGCGCTCACCTCTTGCGCGCGGCGCCGGCCTCACCCCAGAATGAAGCCATGACGGCCCCAGAAGTGCGGCCGGGGACGGTCCAGCGCGTGGAGCGGGACCAGCGCCTCGCCCCGCGCTTCCACCTCGTGCTGCTGGACGACAACGACCACACCTACGAATACGTGATCGAGCTGCTGGGCGCCATCTTCGGTTACAGCCGGGAGAAGGCGTTCGCCATCGCTTGTGTGGTGGACTCGCAGGGTCGGGCGATCGTCGAGACCGCCGACCAGGACACGGTCATCCGCCACCAGCAGCAGATCCACGCCTACGGCCCGGACCCGCGCATTCCCCACTGCCGCGGCTCGATGTACGCCGTGATCGAGCCGGCGCCGTAGCCGTTTCGCATGCCCTGCGCTCGCCGATGGACCCGCCGCCTGGGGGTAGCCGGTGCGGTCGGCCGCGGGTTCTGCCTCCCGGCTCGTCGTCTTCCGCCCGCGCCATGGACGGCCGACAATGAACGCGCAGCCCCGGCGTGCCGGGGTGAGCATGACCCCGCCGCCGCATCCGTGAGCCGTCGAGCCGCCAGCGCCGTCCTGCCCCCTTTGCTGCTCGCCTTTGCGCTGGGTGTGGTGGCCGCGCGCCTCTGGGACCGCTTCGGCCCCGGCCGCGACCTCTCGCTGGCCACGTTCGAGGCCGCCTACCGCATCACGCGCGCCCGCTACGTGGAGAAGGACAAGACCAACCCGCGCGACCTCATCTACAACGCCATCACCGGGATGGTGCAGGGCCTGGGCGATACCGGCCACTCCCGTTTCCTCACCCCGGAGCAACGCCGCCGCGAACAGCAGAGCCTGTCCGGGGTCGTGGTCGGTATCGGGGTGGAGATGGCGGAGCGCG